>DATDZZ010000110.1:0-20427 GCA_035288565.1 archaeon | reverse complement strand
AGAATTGTTCCGCAGCTAGAGTTCAGGATTGATAAGGCAATTGCGGACAGATCTTTTTACAGAAATGAAGTTTTTTTGCAGGCAATGGATAATTGCAGGAAAAATAATTCTGCATTGCATTTGCTTGGAATGGTTTCAGATGCAGCTGTTCATTCTCATTTGAATCATTTGTTTGCGTTAATGAAACTCGCAAAAGAAAAAAATTTGGGGAAAGTTTTCCTGCACTGCATTTTGGATGGAAGGGATGTTCCTGAAAAGTCAGCTGAAAAATACATTAATTTGATTAAGGAAAAAATTAAGGAAACAGGAATAGGGAAAATTGCTTCTCTTTGCGGAAGGTATTACGCAATGGATAGAAATAATGATTTTCATTTAACTCAGGAAGCTTATGATTTGCTTGTTTCAGGGAAAGGCTTTCAGGAATCTGATGCTTTGCTGGCAGTAAAGAATGCTTATGCAAGAGGAGAGCGAACGGATTATTATGTTAAGCCAATTTTTTTAGCTGAGAATGGAAAGCCCGTTGCATTGATTAAGGAAAATGATTCAGTTATTTTCTGGAATTTCAGGAGCGACAGGGCAAGGCAGTTGACTTATGCTTTCATTAAAAATGATTTCAATGAATTTCCTGTAAAGAAAATGAATTTGTTTTTTGCGTGCATGGCTGAGTATGACACTTCAATTAAATTGAATGCTGCTTTCAGGCAGTTAAAAATTGAAAACAATTTGGCTCAAGTTTTGTCCTTTAATGGGTTGACTCAGTTGAAGGTAGCTGAAACTCAGAAGTACGCGCATTTAACTTTTTTCTTTAATTCGCAGATTGAAGAGCCGGTTAAAGGAGAGGAAAGAATTCATGTGAAAAGCAAAGATGTTCCTTCATTTGATTTGGCTCCGGAAATGAGTGCAAAAGAAATCACTGAAATTGTTTTAGAGAATATTGAGAATGAAAAGTTTGATGTGATTATGGTTAATTTTGCGAATGCAGATCTTGTCGGGCATTCAGGGAACTTTGATGCAGTGGTTAAAGCGTTAAAGGTTTTGGATGAAAGCTTGAGGAAAATTGTTGAAAAGGCTTTGCAAAAAAAAGGAGCACTAATTATTACTTCTGATCACGGCAACGCAGAGGAAATGTTTTATGAAAATAAGCTTCCAAAGCCCAGCCACACAATGAATCCAGTTCCATTCATTTTGGTTTCGAATGAAGAAAAATTAAGGAAAGCGAAATTGAGGAATGGTTTTTTGTTTGATGTTGCTCCGACAATTTTAATGCTTTTAAAGCTCAGTAAGCCTAAGGAAATGACTGGGAAATCATTAATTGAAGGGCTTTAAAGCAATTATTTGATGCATTTAAGAGCTGCCATTGCAACCCACCACAACACTTAAATACGTTATATATTATATATAAATAGAATTTTGGGTTTTATTTGGTTTTTTTTATGTTGTTTTTTATGAATCGTGGCCAGGTTAGTTTTGATTTTATTTTAACTTTAATAGCCGTTCTTTTATTTTTTCAGCTTCTCTTAGGATTAAGCAGTGAAATGCAGGAGCAGCAGAACAAAATTGTTGTAAGGAATCAATTGAATGATTTTGCTTTAAGAGTAAAGACAGGAGTGGCTGCATGCAAGATTTTGGATGCCTCGCCTGAAGCTGATTCAGCTTCATTTGTTTTTAATGTTCCTTTTGTTAAGCAGATTGGAAGAAATGACGCTGAGTCAAGGGATTGTTCAATTTCATTTGATAACACTAATAAGAAGATTTTCGCTTCAAATCCAGTAAATGCAGTTTCAGCTGTCATTGGTTTTGATCCTTCAACGGAAGGAGAAGGAGTTTCAGTTAACGGCTCTCCTTTGACTGGGGCAGTAATTAGGTGCGGAGACAAGGTGGCAGTTTCATGTTAAACAGTAAAGGTCAGTTGTTTTCACTGGATTTCATTTTAGGGGCTTTATTAATGGTTTTTGTTTTAGCTTTAGTTTTTCAGGGAATTGAATTAAATTATTATGATGCAAAAGAAATGCAGGTGGACAGGGAGCTGAGAATGATTGGATTTAATGCAAGTGAAAGGCTTCTTTTAAGCGATGAGTTTGACTGCGATTTAGTTGACTCAACTGGAGCTGATCTTGGAGTGAATGCTGTTTATTGCCTGAGAACTGATTTATTTAATGCAAATACTAAAGCAAGACTGGGAATTCCAAATGACGCTTCCTGCCTGATAAATGTTGGGGCAGCAACTCTTGTTCCTGGATGCGATAATGCTGCTGCATACAATGCTGCTAAGGCTGCAGGAGCAAATATTTATTCTTTTAAGAGAAAAGCTTTTCCTTCAACAGCTGCTTTAAGCAAAGCAGCTTTAATGAACTGTGTGATAGGAAATGCTTGTACTTTAAATGAAGCTGATGTGACGGTGAGTGTTTGGAGATGAATAGAAAGGGAATTGCTTTCAGCATAGACGCATTGTTTGCTGTAACAATTATTTTGGTTGCATTGCTTTTCCTTTACTCAATGCAGAGCCAGGTTCCTTCAGGATCTGAGCAGGCAGTTGAATTTGTTTACCAGCAGGTTTCAGACACTTCAATGGTTTCTTTTTATAAGAATCAGGAGCCAAGCAATCCAGGAGGAACATTTGAGCACATTGTTTGCGTTAACAGATATGATGTGGAGAATGGATTGCAGGACAAAACTTTCTGCGGAGCGATTGGATGAACAGTAAAGGATCTTTTACAGCGGTTTCAGGAGTAATGGTTATTGTTTTGCTTGTAACTGTGAGCTACTTTATTTTGGGAAGAACTGAAGCCGCTGATAATTTTGAATTCATTAGAGAAGCAGGAACCGTTAAAAGAGGCCATGATAATTTCAGAATTGTTTTGGACAGAGCAATTGATTTCAGTATTTCGAAAGCAATTGAAGGGCAGTGGAGTGAAGAAGGCTCTTGCGGAAGCAAGGTCTGCAGCTATCAAGCCGGCAGGGCTTTAACTGAATTCACTAATAATTTCAATGCTTACACTCTGCAGATAGAGGAAGAAACAGGAGTTACATGCAGGCTTATTGGAAGCCCCTCTGCAGAGGATTTTGTTTTCGGAGCAGCTGCTTTGAATTTGAATGTTGTCTGTGAAAGAATTCTTCAAAGCCCTTCCCAAGGACAGTTCCTTGAAAGCTCTACAAAGACAAATTATTCTTTTCAGAAAACAATTTCTGCATCAGCAAATGTTAATGCTTCGGGTTTAAGGGAATGCGGTTACTCTGTTGTGGATGCACAGGATCAGATTACTAGAATAAGCAAAGGATTCGGCGGATGCAGTACAGCTCCCGCTCCTTAAGCATCCTTAAACATTTTTTCCACTATTTTTCCTGTTCCAGAGCCGTATTGAAGTGCTTTCTTGGGCCTTTCAGAGAATTTTTTTGGCACTCCAAGGCTTTCAGCTAATTTTCTTAAAGGATGCTTTCTTAATTCATCATTCACTGACTTAATTTTGTCTTTTGCAGGAAAAGCCATTGCTTCTTTAATGAAGTTCAAGTCAAGGAACGGCACTCTTAATTCAATTGTGTTAGCCATTGACATTAAGTCTTCCCTCATTAAGTTTCTCTGCCAGATTTCCTGCAATTGATTCCATATTTCCTGCTCCACTGCTTTAAATCCATTCAATTTCAGTACTCTTTTGTAATTAGAGTAGCCGCAGAACAATTCATCGCTTCCCTGCCCTGAAAAAGCCGTTTTTAAATTCAGTTTTTTTGCTTCCCTTGCCGCAATGAAATTCAATGCCCCTATCTGAAGTTGAAGTGAATCAAAGTAAGGCAAGTGATACATTGCTTTTCTTGCATTAAACTGAACATCTTTTTCATTAATTTTCCTGAAATGAACATTTAAGCCAAGCTCTGAAGCATTTTCTTCGCAGAACTTCATGTCAGGCGAATCCTGCAAGCCGACAGTAATTAAGGTTGTTCTGGGAACGAATTCGCTTACAGCTTTTGCAATTAAGCTTGAGTCAACTCCTCCGGAAAAAAATACCGCGGCTTCCCTTAAATGCATTGTTCTTAATTCAATTGATTCAAGAAAGCTTTCCTTTAATTTCTTGAAAGATTTTTTTTTCGGGATTTCTTTTTTTAAGTCAGTTAAATCAAAAATTTTTTTTTCCTTGAAGCCTTTTTCATTGAATTCAATTAAATGGCCTGGAAGCAGTGGCTGCGGAAACAATATATTGAATTTCCTTAAAGGCTTTGGTTCAGAGCTTGCCCCAATAAATGAATTGTTTTCCCCGATCCATAAAGGCTTTATCCCCGCAGGGTCCCTGAAAGCGTATAAGCTGTTTTTGAATTGAAATAAAACAGCATACATTCCATTGCTTTGCTTGAAGAATTTTTTTACGCTTGCTTCAACTGAATTTTTTTTTAATTCTTTTTCAAAAAATTTTTCAATGACTTCGGAGTCAGTGGAGCTTTCAAATTTTTTTTCAAATTCCTTTCCAAGATTTTTTTTTAATTCAAGGAAATTATATATTTCTCCGTTGTGCACTAATGAAAGCTCGTTGTTTTTTGAAGTAAAGGGCTGCATTCCATTTCCCGTAATTGATAACTGGTTCTGCCCAATTCCCATTGAGCCGTTTAAATGCCTTTCAGCAATTTCCTTTATTCTTTTTTTCTTTATTGTTTTCTTTACATGCACTCCGAATGAATCAAAGCCTCTGTGCTTTTGGTTCTGCATTGCATCCAATAGCTCGGGGAAAACCTGCCGGCCTTGCTTTGAAATTAATCCGATTATTCCGCACATTTTTTCACTCAAAAAATTTCTTTTATTTGCTGTAAAAGTATTGATTGTTTTTCTTTTGTTCTTGGTCTAGAACTGAGCCCGGCTTGTTGGCTCTCGGCCTTCCTGTTTCTGGATCGCGTCTGAAAGTTATTTCAAGGTTCTTCAAAAAAAGGTTCATTCCTGTTTTTTTTGAAACAGCTTTGCCTGCTGTTCCTTTTTTTCCTGAAATTCCTTCAAAAACAATTAACCTGTCGCTCACATAGTCTTGGAATAAAATGTCATGGTCTATTACCATTGCTGTTTTAGCTTTTTTTTCAACCAAATTCCTGATGCAGTGAGCTGCCTGAAGCCTTTGCTCTACATCCAAGTAAGCTGAAGGCTCGTCAAGCAAAAAAATTTCTGCTTCCTGGCTTAAAGCCAAGGCAATTGAAACTCTTTGAAGCTCTCCTCCTGATAAATTCTCTAAGTACTTGTTTTCAAGCTTGTGCAGGCCGAGCCTGTTTCTTATTTCTATGTTGTAGAATTCTTTGTCTATTCCTTTTCGCATAAAAAGTTCCTGCACTAATGCATCTTTTTCTGCTGTTAAATACTGAGGCTTGTAGGAAATTTTTAAGTTTTGTGAAACCTCTCCTTCATCGGGCTTTAATACTCCTGCAAGCATTTTAACGAAAGTTGTTTTTCCTATTGCATTAGGGCCCAGGATTCCTATTACTTCTCCTGTCCTGAATGTTCCTTCCCCTGCTTCCACTGAAAATTTTTCAAAGCTTTTCTTTAATGAAGGATAAGAAGAGAATTCTGTTTTTTTCGCTATATCGCTTGCAGGCCTTACATCAAATTTAATTTCATTTGCCCTGAATTTAAGGTTCTCGTCTTTAATGAAGCCTTCAAGGTATTCATTGATTCCGTTTCTGACTGTTTTAATTCCTGAAACCACTCCGTAAACTGATTCGTCTCCGAATAAAATGTGCACGTAATCGCTTAAGTAGTCAAGCACTGCAAGGTCATGCTCGATTACTAAAACGCTTTTTCCTTTACTGCTCAGCTCCCTCACTGCCTTGCTTAAATTCAGTCTTTCCTTTACATCAAGAAAGCTTGTAGGCTCATCGAATGCATAGACATCAGCTTCTTTCAGCATTGCTGCAGCAATTGCTAATCTCTGTAATTCTCCTCCCGATAAATCGCTTACATTGTGTTCAAGCAGGTGAGTTAAATGCATTGTTTCCGCAATTTTTTTCAGTTCTTTTTTTTCATCCACTTTTTCCAGCAGCTCTATTACTTTTCCTTTCACTGCCTGTGAAAGGTTTTCAATATTTTGCGGCTTGAATGAAACTTTTATTCCTTTAACTGAAATTTTTTCAAAGAAAGCCTGCACTTCTTTTCCTTTAAAGTGAGCAATTACTTTTTTCCAGTCGGTTTTTTCGTTGAATTCTCCTAAGTTAGGCACCAGGTTCCCTGAAGCAATTTTTAGTATTGTGCTTTTACCTATTCCGTTTTTTCCAATTAATCCAACTACTGCTCCTTCTTTCGGCAAAGGCATTCTGTAAACTCTGAATAAGTTTTCTCCGTACTGATGCAAGGGATTCTTTAAGTCAATCTGCAGATTCACTATTGAGATTGCATCGAAAGGGCATTTCAGGCAGATTTTGCATCCAATGCACAGGGTTTCTGATATTACTGGCTGCTTTCCTTCCAGGTGGCTTATGCATTCTTTTCCTGTTCTGTTTACCGGGCAGACCGATTCACAGTAATAGTTTCCGCATTTAGTCGGCTGGCATAAATCATAGTCTATCACTGCAATCCTTACTTTTCCAGTTTTTTCCATAAAAACATTTATTGATTTTTTTTATTTTTCTTTTTCATCTTCCCAATTAAATTTTTCACCGGGAAATAATTCTTTAAAATTTTTTTTCAAATTATTTAACACACCTATTTTTACCATTACAACTTGTTCAGGAATTTGGCTTCCGCTTACTTTGCTGGTTTTTGCCCTTAAATATATTTGATTCCACATTGCTTCAAATCTTTTTTTTTCTTTATCCGAAATTCCTTTATTTTCTTTTTTCTTTTCCTTCAAAGTTTGAACGGTTCTTGTTAAGTAGTCTATGAGAGGGCTTTTAAGCCATTCAATAAATTCAGGGGACTTGATCGCTTCCATTACTTTTTCTTTAGTTATTCCTTTTTTTTTGGACTGGCCTTTTCCTTGCTTTCTTGGTTCTTTTGCCATAAATAGCTTAACTTATTAAAGCATTTAAATCTAATTATTTTATGCAGGTTCTTAAAATTGACAGAAAAAATAATTTCATTGAATTGATTCCCAGAACTTTGGATGACTTCTGGCATTTAGAGAAAGTGCTGGAGAAAGGAGACATTGTCAGCGCGGGCACTGAAAGGAAAATCAAGCCGAAAGAAGTGGGGCAGGAGCCTTTCAAGGTTAACTTGTTTCTTGAAATTGAGTTGGAGGAAGTTTCTTTTGAAAAGTTTTCAAGCGCAATGAGATTGTCTGGAATTATTGTTGGCGGAAAGCCTGAAGAGTTAATTGAATTGAAAGCGCATCATTCAATTTCCCTTGAATTAAATAATAAATTAAAGGTTCAGAAAAAATTAATTAAAGATTATGTTGTTGAGAGGTTGAGGAAAGCTGAAGCGGCTTCCAAGAAGCCCAAGCTGCTTATTGTTGTTTTGGATGACGAGAGAGCTGACTTTGCTTCCCTAAGCGATTTTGGCTTGGAAAAAAAAACCGCGGTTTTTTCGGGGAGATCGGGAAAGCAGTATAAGTCAGAGGCTTCCCAGAAATATTTTGATGAAATTTTGCAGGTAATAAAGGATTCTAAAATGGATAAAATTGTTGTTGCCGGGCCGGGCTTCACTAAAGAAAATTTCAGGGATTACGTTAAATCAATTCACAGCAGTGCAGGCTTTTTCTTTGAATCAACTAATTCAGTTGGAGAAACAGGCTTAAATGAATTATTAAAGAAGGATATTTCTTCTATTGCGATTCAGGAAATGGAGATAGTTAAGGAAACAAAATTAATTCAAGACTTTTTACTGCATTTAGGAAAAGAAGACGGCTTAATTGAATATGGTTTAAGTGAAGTGGAGAAAGCAATTGATTTAGGTGCAGTTGAATCTCTTGTTGTGAGTGAAGAGCTTTTATTGAAGGAAAGAAAGAAAATTGAAGCACTGTTTGAAAAGGCAGAGAAACTTAAAGGAAAAATTCATATTATTTCAAAGGATCATGAAGCCGGAAGGCAGTTAATGGATTTCACTGGAGTTATTGCGTTTTTAAGGTTCAGGGTTAAATAGTTTTTTTTGCTTTGTTAAGTTTAAAAGTTTATTCATTGCATATTTTATTATGGATAAAGAGGTTCACGAGGAATGTGGACTTGCCGGAATAGCAATTTTTAATGATTTAAGGAACCATCCTTGGGGCGGATCAGGCTATTATCTTCTTAAAATGCTTCATCAGCAGCAGAACAGAGGACAGCTTTCAGCAGGAATTTCCAGCTTTAATCCTGACAGGACTCAGATTCTTGACACTTTCAAGGACAATGGCTCTGTTAATGAAGTTTTCAAGTTAAGGCATGAATACAAGTTCCAGCATGTATTGAAAAAAATTTCCGGCAGCAGGGGAATAGGGCATGTAAGGTACGCTACTTCCGGAAGGAATACAAAAGATTATGCGCATCCTTTTGAAAGGCATCATGGAAGGAAATGGAAATGGTTTTCTTTTGCTGTCAACGGAAACCTTGCTAATTACTTTGATTTAAAGGAAAGTCTTGGCAGAGAACAGTATCACTTGGTCAGGGAAACTGACACTGAAGTAATAATGCATCACATTTCCAAGGGCTTTGACGGCCCTGACAGAAAGGATCCGATTGAAGTGTTCAAGGAAATCACTCCGGAATTTGATGGATCATTTAATATTTTTTGGATTAACGCTGAAGGCGACCAGATTTTTTTAAGGGATCCAATTGGGTTCAAGCCTCTCTGCTTTGGAGAGAAAGATAAGATGTTTGCGGCTGCTTCAGAATCAGTTGCATTAAATACTATTGGAATATTTGATTTTGATTATGTGAAGCCCGGCGAATTGATTTCAATTAAGGGAAAGAAAGTTGAAAAGCTGAGGTATGCGAAAAGCAGGCAGATAAAGAGATGCATGTTTGAATGGGTTTATTTTGCAAATGTTTCCTCTGTTCTTGATGGAAGAAGCGTTTACGATGTGAGATGGGAGCTGGGAAAAGAGCTTGCAAAAAAAGAAACAGTTAAAGCTGATGATAATTCAATTGTTGTTCCTGTTCCCGCAACCTCAAAGCCGATGGCGGATGCCTTTGCCCATGAATTAGGGATTCCTTCAAAGGAAGGCCTTGTAGTGAGCAGGTATAATGAAAGGACTTTCATTGAAGCGCAGGAAAGAGGTTCGAAGGTAAGAGATAAATTTAATTTAATTAAAAGCGTTGTTCAGGGAAAAAAGATTTTTTTGGTTGATGATTCAATAGTTAGGGGAACAACAATGAAAAATTTAGTGGAATTCATTAGAAGTGTTGGCCAGCCGAAAGAAATTCATTTAAGGATTGCATGCCCTCCAATCAGGAATCCCTGCTTTTATGGAATTGATTTCTCTACTCTAGGAGAGCTTCAAGCATCAAAAGCTGCACCTGACTCTGTTGGCAGAACAGGGTTCAAGGACATGGCTGAAGAAGAAATAGACAAAATAAGAAAAGATTTGGGAGTGGATTCCTTAATTTATCAATCGCTTGACGGTTTAATGAAAGCTTTAAAGTTTCCAAGAGAAGAACTTTGCACTGCCTGCTTAACAGGAGAATATCCTACAGAGCACGGAAAAATTCTTTACGGCAAGGCAATTGAAAACTTCTTGAATAAAACAGAGCACGGCGAAAGAACGCATTAATTTTTTTAAAGTGATTTGATGGCCAGAGGAAAAAGAGAAGAAGGAAAAAGGCCTAAAACAGGATCTGTTGAAAAATTTAGAGAAAAATGGGTTTGGCATAAAAAGTTAGGCGGCATAGAGATTGGAGGAAGTGAAAGGGATCCTGACAGATATTTCATTAAAAGCGGTGAAGGAAATCAGAAAGTAATTAACAAGGAGGGAATGAAGCAGTTCATTATAGGTTTTGCAAGGAAAAGAAACTTTGAAATAAATGAATGGGCTGAATCCCTTGACGACCTTGTTTCGGAAGTCGAAAAAAAATTAAGCTAAAAGTTAATTCATTCTCAGCTCGAACCATTCAACTTTTTTATTCTCGACAAGTTCTTTGATTTTTTTCTGCTTTGCATTCAATGAGCTTTTGTTTGTCTTGAATTCAACGAAAACCAGTTTGTTTTCATCAAAAACAATTCCGTCTACAGGCATTCCTAAAAATTTAAAGTCCTCTGAATTGAATGGAAAGCTTTCAGTGAACGGAAGCCACTGCTCAGTCATTTTCCCGTATTTAACTGACTGAGAAGATTTTTGAAACATTAAATCGTTTAAAGAAATTTGAAGCAATTGGTTTTTTCTGAACAAAAAGAAAATGATTAAGGCAGAAGCCATTATCACTAAAAGCAGTATTAAAGGAAAAGGAATTTCCATTAAATCACTAATAGTTTTTTGTTCCTTCGCCAGTTAAAATAATTAACTTGAATTCTTTTCCTGCTTCTCTTAAAGCTGCAAGCAAAGCCATGTGCTCTTTCCCTGAACCGGAAATTAAGCTGATTGAAATGTCTCCTTCAGGAAGGGATTTTTTGATTTCATCTTTTATTACATCAAAGCCTGCCCTGTTGTTGACTAAAATCCAGTCGCAGGTCTTTGAAGGAGAAAAATTTTCCTTGCCCCATTCATTTGAAATCAATAAAATTTTGTCCCACTCGTTTTCAGAAATAAGCCTTGCTACGTGGCCCCAAGTGCCTTTACCAATTCCAAGAACAGCAATTAAGTTAGACATAAAACATTCATGCCAATATAATATTATATATATAATGGAGAGCACAGCTGAAACAAGCTTAAATTCATTAAAAAATTCGCTTTTTGCCGTTAATTCAGCTTCTTTGACATGTATGGGCCGTCTTTAATGTAGCCAGCCTTTGTTTTATAATACTCTCTGGCTCCGATTCCTGAAATCACTAATAATTTTTTTGCATCATAGTTTTCTGAAGCAATTTTTTCTGCTTCTTCAATTAATTTTAATCCATAGCCTTTATGCTGTTCTGATTGAATTTCTTTTTCTCCTAAAGGAACTGCTTCTCCGTAAACATGGAGCTCCCTTATTCCGGCACTTCTGTCAGTTATTTCTTTCCTGAAACCCTTGAATGGGATTCTCAGCCTTAAAAAGCCTGCAAGCAATTCATTTTTTTTATCCTCAAATGAAAGAAATATTTCCTTTCCTTTTGAAGAATCATAAACTTCTTTTTCTAAAATAAATTCTGATTCATTTGAATTAATTGATTTAATTGATTTTTTTAATTTGCTTATTCCTGTTTCCCTGCATCTTATGCACCTGCATTTAATTCCTTTTTCTTTGCATGCCTGCTCTACATACTGCCTTAAATTATTCCTGTTAACTCCTGCTTCAGCTAAATTTGTCGGAATGTCTCTTTGAATTCTCATTATTCTTGTCCACTTGGGCATAAATCTTTTCGCTTCGCTGATTATTTCAATGCAGTTTTCAGTGGAAATTTCTTTGTACTTTCCCTGCTTCCATTCCTTGAACAAAGCAGTTCCAGGCATAACCATTGTTGGATAAATCTTTAACGCGTCAGGCATGTAATCAGGGTTTGAAAAAAATTCTTTGAACATTTCAATATCCATTTCTTTGCTCATTTCAGGCAATCCAATCATTGAATGAAATCCTACTTTAAGGAAAGAATCTTTCAGCAATTGAATTGCTTCAATTGAATCCTTGTTTGAATGCCCTCTGTTGATTCTTTTCAGTACATGGTCATGAATGCTTTGAATCCCTAATTCAACTCTTGTTGTGCCGAATGAAAGCATGTCATTTATTTCTTTTTCCTTGCACCAGTCGGGCTTTGTTTCAATGCATAAAGCCACATTCCTGATTTTTGCTTTCTCGTTTTTAATTAATTCTTTTTCCAGAAAGCATTCTCCTTTCAGTTCAAGCAGCTTGCCTTGAATTTTTTTGCTTTTCTCAGTATCAGAAACTTCTCTTGGAAGCTCAAAGAATTCATTGAATTTTTTTCTGTTCAATGAATTGCCTTCATAAAAGTTTTCTGAAAAATCATTCATTGCTTTAAAGCTGTATTTAATGAATTCATTTTTGTATTCATCAGGAAAGCTTGGAAATGTTCCCCCCATTACAATTAATTCAACTTTTTCAGGGTTATGCCCTGTTGCAACATACTGCTCTAGTCTTGAAAAAGTCATTAAGTAAGAGTCATAATTCAGCCTTATTCCCCTCATTGTTGAGGGCTCTTTTCCTGTATAGCTTTGAGGGACATTGCCGAAAAAGCTTTTTGGCCCTCCGGGGCACATAGTGCATGTTCCGTGAGGGCATGCAATCGGCTTCGTCATTACTGCAATTGAACTCACTCCGGAAATAGTTCTTACAGGCTTTCTTTTAAGCATTCTGAAAGCAGAGTCTTTTTTTTCTGCATAAACAGCTATTGAAGTGTTTGAAGGAGTTTTTTCCAGTCCAAGTTCCCCGCATAATGCAAGTTTCCTTAAATGCAGCTGGCTTGAATTCTTTATTTTTCCTTTATTGATTTCCTCTATCAGTGCTCTGCTTAATGTTTCCAATTTTTGCATGCCTTTTCTTCCTTTTCTCATAATGTATGTCAGAAGTAAACTTCCTGGCCCATTCATCTGAAACTTTTTCAAATTCTTTTACTGCTTCATTAATGAATTTTCTGTTAATTACTTCCATTGCATAGCAGTCATTTCTCAAACCGAATTCTCTTTTATTCTCTTTATAGTTCCATTGAACGTCTACTGGAAAAGCCCTGCACAGAACAGGCTTCACTTTTTCAATGGAGCATTTATTGTCAACTAAATAGCTGCATTGTTTGTTTTCATTTTTTATTCTGTAAAACTTTTCATTGAATTTTGACTTAACTTCATACATTAAGTCCTTGTGCCCCGCATTAATAATTTCATTTCTTTCTTTTTCACTCAGCAAAGGATCGCCTGGATGGCAGCATGGATTAAGGCATTTAAGGCAGTGATTGATTAAACTTAAAGTCATAATTGATTGATTGATTCAAATCAATAAACTCAGGAACGAATTTATTAAATAAAATGGAAACAAAGACATTGTAAAGAATGGGAATCCGTAAAGCCCTGCAGAGTACTTGTCTTTGATTGTCGGCTCAACAACTAATTGTGAGGGAATTAATGCAAACAATTCATTGTTCATTGCTGATTTAACCTGGAACTGGAAGCTTTTGAATCCGTAAACTCTTGGAGTGACTTTCAATGAAACTTTTCTTATCTCCTTTGGCTTTAAAGTTAATTCAACTGGCTTGAACCATAAAACAGGAAGGTTTGATGAGACAATCACTTTATGGGAAGCATTTGATTTATTGAAAATTGTTAATTCGAATTCTGTTTCTTTATTTACTGTTACCTGCATCACTGTTTCGCTTATGTCAGCGCTAACCAAGCCTTCCTTTAAAATTACTCTTGCATTAACTGTTTCGCTTTTCAATGGAGAAACAGCTTTAACTTTGAACTGATAGGCATCCAAGGAAGCCTGCAAAGGAACAGTTACTGCTGCAATCAAAACCTTTTTTTCTTTCTCTGAGTTCACGGCCTTCCATCCAAGAGGAAGGGTTTCAGTCAGCACAATTAACTGAGTCCATTCATTTTCATTTCCTGCGTCAGAGGAAAGCCTTAATTCAAGCGTTTCGCCTCTCTGAATGTCTCCGAATTCAAGGGTTTGATTATCTAGAAGAGTGGTTTTCTCTGTTTCAGTTACAAAGCTCATTTCAGCAAAAGCAGCAGAAACAAAGAAAATCATTGAAAAAAGCAATAAGATTTTTTTTAACATACTAACCCCTAATTCAATGCATTGAATATAATTACTCTATTAATATTAATTAAATAATGAATTAAAAAGGTTTTTACGTTGAAAAAAGCAGTTATTTTTGATTTAGACGGCTTAATAGTGGATTCAGAGCCGCTGCACTTCAAAGCATACAGAGAGGCTCTTTCAATTCACGGAGCAGAATTAAAGAAAGAGGATTATATTGAAAACTGGGTTAAGTTAGGAAAAGGAATCAAGGACTTTATCAATGAAAGAAATCTTTCAATTTCTCCAGACAAGGTTAGAAAGGAAAAATTCAGGATTTATGAGAAATTAATTGAATCAGAATTAAGGGTTTTTTCAGGGGCAGTTGAGTTAATTGAAAGCCTTCAAGGAAAAGCAGAATTGGCAATTGCAACAAGTTCTGACTCCAAATGGCTTAAAATAATTTCAAAAAAATTCAATTTAGAGTCAAAGTTTCAATTGCTGGCTTCAAGCCAAGGAATGTTTCCCTCAAAGCCTGATCCATCAATTTTTTTGCATGCAGCGCAAAAGCTTAATATTGCGCCCGAAAAATGCATTGTCTTGGAAGATGCATGGAAGGGCCTGGAAGCAGCAAAAAGAATCGGAATGAAATGCATTGTATGCCCAAACGAATTTACAGTGAATTCTGATTTCAGCAAAGCTGATTTAATTGTGAATTCTTTGAAAGAGCTTTCCGCGGAAAAAGTTTTAGGTGTTTGAATGAATTCAGCTGACTCAAGATTTGAAATGGTGAAGAAAAGGCATACAGAAACTTTAATGAATGCAATTAAAGAAAAAAAAGCAGATGAATTGTTTGTTCCTTTTCTTAAAAAGATGGCTGAAAAGAAAAATTATTTCACCAGCTCAAGCTGTGCAGGAAGAATTCTTCTTCTAGCGGCTCTTGGAAAAGGAACAAAAAAAGAAATGTATTTCCATAAAAGATGGCACAGGAAAGTTAAATTCAGTGAATTATGGAAAGAAATAGAAAACTTTAATGGTGAAAAATTAATTTTCAAAATGGAGGCATTCATTCTTCATTTGGGGGCAAGAAATTTTGAGTATGCAGAAAAGGCCCTTAAATTAATGAAGGAAGCAGGAGTCAAAAAGGGAGGAATAATTGCAACAAAGCCAGGAAAATTTTTGATTGAATTGGCTGGAACGAATGCAATTTCCCTTTCAATAATTGATAATAATAAAATTTTAATTGAAAAAGATTTCATGAAATACCTGCTGAAAGAGGGAAACAAAAAGCTTGAAAAAAATTTCAGGTTTTTAAAAAAATTTGAAAAAAAATGCTTGAAGGATTTAGAGTGATTCAATGAAAAGATTATTTATTGCAGTTAACATCCCTGAAGAAATAAAGGAAGAAATAAGCAGGCAGATTTTAAGCGAAATTATCGGGAAAACTTTTAAAGTTGCAGGGAAAGAAAACCTTCATTTCACTGCTGCTTTTCTTGGAAATTTTCCTGAAGAAAAAATCCCTGAATTAAAAAACAAATTATCTGAAATTGAATTAAAAAAATTCAGGGTTTCTTTTTCTGATTTAGGGGAATTCAATAAAAGAATTCTTTTTTTAAATGTTGAAAAAGGATTCAATGAATTAATTGAGTTAAGCAAAAAAATTAATGAAGCGCTGGAAATTAAAGATGAAAAGTTTCATCCGCATTTAACTCTTTTAAGAATCAGGAATGAACATAAGCAGGAAATTGAAAGCCTTCTCTCAATAAAATTTTCTTTAAAGAAAGAATTTGAAGTAAATTCATTTGAATTAATGGAGTCAAAGCTCTCTTCTCAAGGACCGGTTTATTCTGTTCTGGAATCATTTAAGCTGAGTGATTAAATGCATGATGTAATAATTATTGGTTCGGGCGGAGCAGGCCTGAGTGCCGCAATTGAGGCAAAAAAAATTTCTGATAAAGTGTTGATTATCACTAAAGCAGGTCTCGGAGCTTCAAACACGGCTCTCGGCCAGGGAGGAATGCAGGCTGTTTTCAGTGAAAGGGATTCAGTTGAAAGCCATGTTCAGGACACTTTAAATAACGGAAAAACAAATGACTTAAAATTAGTGAAATTAATGTGCAGCAAAGGAAATGAAACAATTAAGTGGCTTGAAGGACTTGGAATGGAATTTGACAAAGACGAGGAAGGAAAATACATTGCAAAGAAAAGCCCGGGAAGCTCTTTTCCAAGAACAATTTCGTTTAAAGGAGTAATGATTGGCCCGAAACTAATCAGTATTCTTGCAGGAAAGGTTAAGGAAATGAAAATAGAGTTCAAGGAAAATTCTCCTGTAACAGGCATAAAGAAAAATGAATTCTTTGAAGTGAAAACAGAAAAAGAGGAATTTCAATGCAGGGCATTAATTATTGCCGGCGGAGGAGCAGGATATAAAAAAGGAAAAGAATCAGGAATTCTTTCATCGAATCATGTCACTGCAACAGGCGAAGCAACAGATTTTGCATTAAAGCTTGGAGCGCAGGCAAGAGATATTGATTCATTTCAACTGCATCCATTTGGGGTAAGCTATCCAAGGCAGATGCAGGGCAAGATAATTTCAACAACAATAATTCATTACGGAGTAAAATTATTGAACAAAAATAAGGAAAGGTTTGTTGACGAGAATCTTGACAGGGAAAGCGTTTGCAGCGCAATGTTTAAGGAAAAAGAAAAAAATAATTTCATTGAAAAAGACGGAGCAATAGGCTTTTACCTGGATTTCTCTGATGTGGTTAAAAAGCACGGAATTGATTTAATTAAGCAGAGAATGTCTTCCTACTATAATTCAGCTAAAGCATTCGGCATTGATTTAGCTGAAGAGCCATTGCTTGTCTATCCAATAATGCATTACCAGAACGGCGGATTAAAAATCAATGAGAAAGCTGAAACAAATATTGAAGGATTATTTGCCTGCGGTGAATGCACTGGAGGAGTTCATGGAACAAACAGAATGGCCGGCAACTCTTACTTGGATATACTTGTTTTTGGAAGAATTGCGGGAAAAAACGCTGCCCTCGCCGGACAGATCCGCTCGCCGAAAAGATTCGGCGGCGATCTGCACGATCTTCGCTTCGCTCGATCCTGCAGCTGAAAAGATTCGGCGGCGATCTGCACGATCTTCGCTGCCCGGAGCGATCGGATGTGATCGTCAACAGATCCTCTGTTGCTCGATGCCTTATTAACTGATATCTGTAATTTTGGTTGGCCACGTATTGAGCGAAGCGAAATACGTGTACTCGCACCCGCCGGGCGAGACGGCGCTGGACGGCGTCATTTTGAGACTTTTTCTAAAATAGAGGCAGGGTCAAAATAGTATTGCTGAACTATTTTCGCAACTTCAGGATTTGCTTTAATTCCGTTTTCTAAGCACCATTCAAGTGTTCTCTGCCTTACCAGCATTTCGCTTTTCAGTGCCTTCTTTGTCAAGCCTGTTTTATCGCTTAAAGTCTGCATTACATGGCTTGGAATATCTGTTCTGAGAATAGTGTCTCTTTTTGGATGCCATTCAAAGATGTTGCTTAATAAAACTCTTTCTTCCATTCTGCTGATTTCAGCTATCTGAGCAACTCTTCTGATTAATCCTTTTTCCCTGTCATACATTCTGTAATGAACTAAAACCAAGTCAAGCAATGGAAGCATCTGCTCCGGAACATTCATTGGAGCGTTCTTTAATCTGATAAGCATTTCCCTTGCAGTGTTGGCATGAAGCGTTCCCATGCATCCCCTGTGCCCTGTATCCATTGCAACAAATAATGTCTGTGCTTCAGGGCCTCTTACCTCTCCTACAATTAATCTGTCTGGACGCATTCTCAAAGAATTCCTCAGCAATTCATCCATAGTTATTTCAGGTGAATCCCTTGTCTGCGCTTTAGCCTCCATTTGAACCCAGTTCTCTCTTTCAGCTCCAAAATTAATTTCAATAGTGTCTTCAATTGTGATTAACCTGTCTCTCTGGGAAACAAATGCGCCTAAAGCATTCAAGGTAGAGGTTTTACCGCTTGAAGTTCCTCCAGTGCAGATTAAATTCATTGGCTCAATATTCATTCCCTCAACCATCATCCACAGAAACCCAGCTACTTCGCTTGTAATAGTGTTGTGCTCAATTAAGTCAACTATTGATATTGGAACGTAATTGAATTTTCTTATAGTGAAAGTGGAGCCAAAAGGAGTTACATTATTATAAGTGGCATTTGCCCTGCTTCCATCAGGAAGCCTTGCATCAAGCAAAGGAGAACTTGAATCAAATTTTCTTTTTACAGTGTTAGCCACTCTGCTAAGCAATGAAACTAATTGCTGGTCTTTTTTTCCGATTTTTACATTTGATTTGCACATCCCGAATTCCTTGTGCAATACAAATACTGCTTTGTTGCTGCCATTAACCATTATTTCCTCTAAATGAGGGTCTCTCATCATTACTGAAAGCAATCCATATCCAATGCTGTTGTCAAGAATGTTGTTTGCAACACTTCCAAGATTTGAAACGCTTGGAGCAAATTCCTTCAAAAAAGCAACCAAATCAATTTTTAATGCATGAAAAAGTTCCGGCTCGGGAAGCTTGTTCAATAATTCCTCTGATTCAATTACATTAACTATTTTATCCCTGAACATCTCAGAAAACCTTGGATCTGTTCCAGTTAATTTTCTTTGAAGTTCATGAAAAGAAATTGTTCTTGCAGCAAACTCAGTCAATGAATCAGTCAAAATGACTTCATTGTCATTCATTTTAGGTGCAACTACTTGATAAAAAAAATAAGGAAAACCCTCATACACTTCAACTTCAGGGTAAGTTGCAACAAGTTTTCCTTTAATTTCCTTAATTTCATTAATAAAATCACCTTAAAAGAATAATAAACTATAAATAAACTATATATAGTAATTTTCATTTATATAAATGTAGGTTTTCGCTTTGACTAAACTTAATTTTCAGGAAATTTTGAAAAAAATAAAGCCTTCAGAAAAAGAATTAAACGAAGAGCAGAGCTTTGTTTCCGGCTTGGTTGAAAGAATCAAAAAAACTGAAGGAAAGCATGTAGACGTGGTTTTAGCAGGCTCTTTAAGCCGAAACACGCATCTGAAAGGAGACAGAGACATTGATCTTTTTTTATTATTTGAAAAAAAGCTTTCAAGAAAAGAATTTGAAGAAGAAGGGTTAAGATTAGGGAAAAAAATCTTTAAAGGAAACAAATGGGAGAAAGCCTATTCAGAGCACCCGTACATCAGAGGAGAAATAAACGGATTCAAAGTAGAGATTGTTCCCTCATATAAAATTGATTCAACTGAAGAGCTTCAAAGCTCAGTGGACAGAACGCCTTTTCATACAAAGTATCTGCTGGAAAAGCTTAAAGAAAACCAGAAAGACGAAGTAAGATTACTAAGGCAGTTCATGAAAGGAACTAAAACATATGGAGCAGACTTAAAATCAAACAGCTTTCCAGGATACATTACAGAGCTCTTAATCTTAAAATACGGGGCTTTTTTGAATGCATTAAAAGAAGCAGGCAAATGGAAAAGAAACACTGTAATTGATTTGGAGAACCATTACCCTTTCATTGAAGACGCTAAAAAAAAATTTGATTCTCATTTAATTGTAGTTGATCCAACGGATTACTCAAGAAATGTTGCAGCCGCTCTTTCATTCAACCAGTATGCAAGATTTGTTGCAGCGGCAAGAGCTTTCCTGAAAAACCCCGGCGAAAAATTCTTTTTCGGGGGAAAAGAAAAGCCAATGAATTTAAGCAAAATAAAAAAGCTTTTATCAGAAGAAGAACTGGTTGCAGTTAAAATGAATTACCCAAGCAAAGCCTTGCCGGACTTAATCTGGGGGCAGTTAAACAGGCTAAGCAAAAGAATTGAAGGAGCAGTAAAAGAAAACAATTTCCAGATTTTCAGGGAAAGCCATTGGACGGATGAAAAGCATGTAATTATTTTTCTTCTTTCAGTTGAAAACCTCGTAATTCAGAAAATCTATAAAAGAGTGGGCCCGGAAGTGCTTGCAGAAGTGCACAGCGAAAAATTTCTTTTATCCCACAAGAAACCTGTTTCAGGCCCAAGAATAGAAAACGGAAGATGGGTGCTTGAAACCTTCAGAAAATACTTTGATGCAAGAACTTTATTGAAAGATGAATTAAAGAAAATGAAAAAAGAATCAAAAAAGGATATGAAGAGAGCTTTAATTTCAGCAAAAGTTGTTTCAGAAAAAGACTTGATTGAATTATATAAAAAGAACAAAGAATTCCAGAAATATTTCACTCAATTTTTAAAAGGAAAAGAAGAATTTTTGGATTATTGATTTTCATGGCAAGATCTTCCAAACCCAGAAAACCAAAAAACCTTTCACGTGAAGAAAGTCAGGCAGAGGAAAGAGATGAGAAAATTAAGCGGGAAAGGGAAAAAGCAATTGGCCCTGATTTTAACGCCAAAAATCTAAGGCAGCAAATAATTGTTAAGTTCATTCTTGAATTAATGGGAAAAGGAAAAAAGAAGCAAGAAATTGTTGATAAATTATTCAAGGAAATGAATATAGTTGGAGATGATTTAGATTTTGTCAATGAATGCCTGGAAAAAATAGAGGATTAAAGCGAGCTCGGAGGGATTCGAACCCCCACTGCACGGCTCCGAAGGCCGGCGCACTGTCCATTATGCTACGAGCCCATACAAGTTAATTGGCTCTCAAGGTTTAAAAACCTTTAAAAA
>DATDZZ010000109.1:0-2727 GCA_035288565.1 archaeon | reverse complement strand
AAAGAGACCTGCTTTGATTGCTGCGAATCTTAAAGGAAGCAACGTAATTCTACTGCAAATCACAAGTAAAAAAAGAAATGACGAGCATGCAGTTTCATTAAATCAATCTGATTTTATGGATGGAATGCCGGATTCTGAAAGCTTCATAATGCCTTCAATTATTTTCACCGCTGAAAGCTCTAAAATCCTTTACAAGGCAGGAAAAATAAAAAAAGAAAAAATACGGGAAGTCCAGGAAAAACTAATAGAAATTTTCACAAATTAAAAAAATACTATTTGCCTTTAAATTTACTTAATGCACTGCTTTATTGCAGCTTCTTCCTGCTTAAGTCATTATGCATAGTTTTTTAAATTTTAAAAAACCATTATATTTCATGAACGGAATTAAAACAATTGCTAAGGCAAAAACTGAAGAAAGATTTGAAAGAATGAAGAAGGCAGGAAAAGAAATTAATGAACTGCTTAAAAATCCTGCAGTCATGAAAATGGTTAAAGACTTCAATAAAGAGCAGTTAAAATAATTGGTAGAACTTTTTCAATGAAATTATTTCGGGAACAGAAATGCTGTTTTCCTCGTTTACTTTGCTGTAAACTTTAACGAAATTTTTTGAAGCAAGAGTTTTATTGTCTTCGCTGACTATTAAATCCAAGTTAGATAAAGAAGCTAGAGCAACTATTGTCAAATCATTTTCAAGTTTCTTAAAAGGCTTGACTCCGTTTAACTCATCATAATATTTTTTGGCAAGCTGCTCAGCCAAAAAAGTCACTTCTAAATTGTGTCCATCAACTATTGAATCATATAAAGTTAGAGTGGAATTTCTTAGCTTCAATCCCTCTATTATTGTGCTTTTTCCAATTCCTCTCAGTTCTTTTCTAATAATTCTGCAGCCATAAACAATAAATTCTGATTTATTTTTTTCAATAAAATCAATAAAGCTTAAAACATTTTTTTCTTCAAAAACCTTTGAATAAACATTTGTATCAAAAATAAATCTTAACTTCATTCTATCAACAAGAAAATAGAAAAAAAGAAATAAATAATTACTTAATGCACTGCTTTATTGCGGCTTCTTCCTGCGTATTCATTAAATCCAGTACAGCTTTTGGATTCCAAACAAAGTCTGATTTTAATCCAGTTCCTGTAACGCAGACATTCCTGTTTTTCACTAAATCAAAGACATCCTGCACTGACTTTATATCTGACTGGCCATAGTTATTGAATAGAATGCCTTGAATTCCGTTTAATGCAAGGTTCTGTGATTCTGCTCCAAGTGCTCCAATTAATGCAGCTGAATCTGAAGCTGATTCAATTCTGATGCTTGACTGCTGTCCTTGAGGAGTGAACACAACTGTTTTGAAATAAGCTGAGCCGGATTTCTTTAAGTTATCGCACCACTCCAAGCCGTAGGCAATGTCTTTGTTTGGAGTGACTCTAGCGCACTGAACTAAAGTGTTATCCAATGCATGCTTGTCTGCTGAATCATCATAAAACTCTGTTACATCCCTGTCCAGGAAATCCTTGCATCCAAGGCCTATTCCGCTCCATAATAAATTTTCGGGGCCGACATTGCTTTGCACTGTGCTGTTGTCCACTGCAACTGAATAGAATGCCCATGCTTCTCCTTCAGTGTTCTTCACTTTCAAAAATAAAGGAGTTGCATAGCTTGGAGTGAACTCTAAATTAATGTTGTTTCCCCTTGTTACACTCAACACAGATCCTCTGTTGAATACATTCAATGACTTGAAGTTCTCTGAATCCACTGAATTCAAGTTAATTACCGGGCTTGATCCTGGAACATTTATTGTTCGCACTAAATTGCTTGGGTCATTGTTTATTGCTATTGGATCGCCAGCGTAATTTATTCCGTAATTGATTCTGTTGTCTTCCTTTCCAAGCAATCCATTGAAAGGCATGTAATAGAATGGAGAGTCTGGAACAGGCACTGCGAGTTTTTCAAATTCAACTGTAATTACTGCATTAGGCTTTTTGCTTTCATCAAAGAATTTCCATTGCTTGTTCTTGAATTCAATTGAAACCTCTACATTATAGATTCCTGGAGTTAATCTCAAACCAGTTGGCTCTGTTTCAGCATTCTTTCTCTTAAATTTAAATAATTCAGTGTCCTTGAAATAATTGCCTAAACCTGTTTCAGTATTCAAGTAAGTCTGCGGAGCATTGAAGAAGCTTTTTTCTCTTGCGAATTTATCAAAGTCTTCCTGGAAGTCCTTGCTGTACTGGTCTTGGATTACGTGAGCCTTGAATTTAATTAACTGAGAAAACTTATCTTTATTTGAAGCCCCTGAAGGATAAGCAACAGTTCTTCCATTGCTTTCAGTTGCTTCAATGAAGTCAAGCAATCTTGTTGAATTATATGGCTCGCATTGCTCTAAAATTCCTGCAGCTCCTATCTGGAAGAATGACTCAATTCTGTCGTCATTCACGTTATTGTTTTTGCAGAACTCGCATTCCCTGAAATCAGGAGTTAGCACTGCATTCACTCTGTATTCTGCGTTGCTTAAATTCTTGAATTCGCATTTAATTGCTTCTTTAGTTAATGCAGTGAAATCATTGCTGCATTCCTGCACTGAGTTATCTGAAGTTTTAGTTATTGTTACTTTCAAGTTTCCTTTTGCTTGCTGCTGATTGTTATTGAACACTTCTGTTTCAATTTCTACGTTCTTTCCTGACTTAATTATTTCTAATTTACTTAAACCAATATTGTCTTC
>DATDZZ010000108.1:0-7328 GCA_035288565.1 archaeon | reverse complement strand
TTCTTTCTAAAGCAATTTCCTGAAACGGATTCATAGCAATTTATGAGAATTAGTTGTTTTATTTATTCCGCTAATCAGCTTTTGAGTTCACTCTCTGAAGCGGTGTCGAGCCCGAAAGGCGAAGACAGCACAGATCGCCGTTCCGTCCGCCGTTCCGTCGGCGAAACGGTGCACTGCTGAAGCAGTGCAAGCTCGGCTTTACTCTGAGCAGATCACCGCCGAATCTTTTCGTTTCATCGAGCGAAGCGAAGATGGAACAGATCACCGCCGGATCTTTCCGGCGAATTAGAGAAAGTTTTCTGTTTCCTTTTCTTCTTTCTCTGAATTTAATTCATAGTTTTTTGCTGCTTCCTCCATTGGCTGCTCGTGCCTTGAAGGAAGCGATTTTCTGTTCCTGACTTTAAAGAAAACCGGATTTGAGACTGCTTCTCCTACAATCAATGCTTCTCCGACTCTTAAAGAAGTAATCATGTCCAGGCTTCTTTTGTCAATGGATTCAGTGCTTTCACTGATAAACTTCAAGTCATTTGGATTAGTGATTCTCATGAAAATGTTTGTATTGCATTGGCTTAAAGTAGTTACATCCAATTGATACGGCCTCTGGGAAATTAAAGTTAAGCCCGCGCCAAACTTTCTTCCTTCCCTTGCAATTGTTCTGAAAATGCTTTTGCTTATTGATTCCTTGCTTGAAGTGAACTGAGGAATAAAGTTATGGGCTTCCTCTAAAATTAAAGTGAATGGAGGCACCCTGTGATTTCTCCTTAAATTAAATAATTTTCTTGCAAAAAAAGCAACAATCATGTTTTTTCTCTTAAGTTCAATTTCAGAACTTAAATCAATAACAGTTAACTGCCCCGGGAAAACAAATTCCTCAATATTTGGATAATCAACATTCGAAAACAAAGAAGTTTCCTCTAAAGAATTTAAGTTTGCAATTAATGTTGAAAGAGTATTTCCCTTAATTTCCGCGTCTGCCTTCAATTCATTCTTAATTGAAGTTAAGTTGTATGGTCCCTGGCCTTCCTTCATTTCCTGCTTAAGCTTGCCTAAAACCTTTCCAAGATTTCTTTTCTGCGCGCCTGAAAGATCAGGAATGAAGGCAGAGAAATCACCTAAAGAAAGCTTTGATGCCCCGAACTTAACTTCTCTTGACTTAATTACCTTGGTTTTAGAAGAATAATCTGAATGCTTGTCATCCGTTACCGGCTCTGCAAAACTTGTATATTCTCCGTGGACATCAAACAAAACTGCTGCAATTCTTCCCTGCTCTTTCTTTCTTTCCAAGAGCTCTTCAATCAAAGCGCTTGTACAAAAAGATTTCCCGCTTCCAGACATTGCAAGAATCGCTAAATGCTTTTGAAACAATTTAGTTAAATTCAATTTAACTGCGAGGTCATGGAATTCAATTTTTCCAAGATTCAATCCATTGCTTTCATCAAAATTCAGAAACCTTTTCAGGCTTTCATTTGAAGCAATTCTTACTTTAGTTCCAGGAGAAGGAGGAAAAGAAGGACGCTTCATTAATGAATCTTTAAACACTCCAAGAGGCTTTCCTTCAGCTACAAGATACTCCCATTCAGTTACAGGGAAATGGTCATACAAATTTTTTCCATTGGATTCAAACTCCTTCACTGATTCTGCTCTTTCAAAGTACCTGTTTGTTTTGAATACATTCTCTACAAGAACAATCATTGTTCCTTCAAGGTAATCAATCTCAACATACATTCCCCTATGCAGTATTCCAGAATTAACAATGAAATCCACTTTGCTTGGATTGGGGTTTTCATTCCTTGAAATAACTGTTCCAATACCTGAATTCATAATTCAACAACCCTCTGTTTGCCTCTGTAATATTTCTTGAACTCCAATTCTTTTAATTTCCTGTAATAAATCCAGTTAATTAAAATCAATACAATGAATGAAAGCAATAAAAGCACTCCAAAAAATCCAAGAAAGAAATCAATTCCTGCAATAATTGAAAGAAAAGCAACCGAAAAAATGGTTAATTTTTTTCTGAAAGAATCAATCTCATTCTGCTTTAATTCCTCCAAAGATTTTTTATTAGTGAAATTCTGCTCTAAAAAGTCAAGCAATGAACTCATCAAAAAGGCCTCTTATCTCTTCTCTGCTGGATGAAAAACTGCCTTCCAGCTTTATTGATTAAATTGTCTACAACAATATTAATTTCTTCCGGCTTCAGCCTTGCCCTTAAATCGGCTTCAATTAAAATGCTGGGATAAGCATACTCCCTGTTCAAGGAACTTAAAGCCAAAACAGTTTCAGAAATCCTTTCAGCTTTTTCCTTCAGCTCTTCTTTGCTTGAAAGGAATTCAACCCTTAAAGGCCTGTCATAATTTGAAGGCTTTAAATAAAAGCAATGAATTTTCTCACTCCACTTTTCATGCATGTCATTCAGTATTGGGTGCTTTTCCTTCTTTGAAGAATAAGAAAAACAGAAGCTTCTCTCTCCTTTCTCTAAAAAATAATCCAATAAAACTGAATCAAAGCAATTATCCAGCAAAGGAGAATCAACTTTCAAAGAATTCAAAATTTCTTTTTGAAGCAATGCACTGAATCTGGTGCCCCTTGAATCTTCAACGCAGGCAATCAATTCACAATCATTTTTTTCAGCTGATTCATATAAAGACTGAAAGCAGGAAAGCACTTCCTCATAAAGTTTATTGATTGATGAATCGCTTCGAGGCTTGTCTGCATGCTGAGGCACAATTGAGCCGTCGATGAATAAAAATTCAGGCTTGAATTTCTCAATAACTTTTCTTGACAAAGAAACTTCTTCCCTTAACCTGTGCAGGGACTTGCTGCAATTGAATTCATCTCTTTCAAGGGAATCAGTTAAAATAATTGGATCAGGAAACTTAAAAAAATTAGGAAAATAATCTGCTTTTGCAAGAGAGCCGTTCACATAATTAAAAATAGCCGCCATTGCCCTCACTAAAATTAAATCCATTGAAGAAAAATTCTGGCCAATGAAACCTGAATCAATTCCCGCAATCCTTCCAGAAAACTCCTTTAAATTAATGGGATAAGCAAGGCTTTCCTCAAGCAATTCAATTGAATTAAATTCAGAAAGATTTTTTTCCTTCAAAAAAGAAATTGAATCAAAAAACTTTAATCTCCTTGACTCATTGCTGTGAATTCTTGAAACAGCTTCATCAATGGCTTTAAAAAGCTCCATACAAGTATTACCTGCAAAGTTCATTTAAAAAGCAATTCAAAGCAAATTTCCCTTGAAAATAAATAATAAATACATTAAAAATAAAGTATAATAGAATTAATGCAAAAAGTGATTTTATGCAGACTTCGAATAAAACAATTCAGAAAAAATGAAAAAAGCATTAAAGGAAGACATTAAATGGGCTTTGAAAAAACTCAGGAAATAATTCATTTCTTTAAAACAAGCATTCCATAGCTCTTGATTTCCGGAATCACTACATTATCAGAATCTAATTCAATTAATTCAGGGTTTTCAAGGGAAGCATAAAACACTTTTTTTCCTTCAATATTGAATGGCAGTGAAACTGAAACATTTTTTGCTGGAGCAAAGCCTATGCCGTTGAATCCTTTGCCTTCGTTAAGGGAAAACAAGTGAACAACATGCTCTCCGCTTCCGTTGCTGTAAGAAATTGCGGCAAGTCCTGCGCTTGAATTAATTGAACTCACATTAGCGGCGGCTTCTTTTACTGCTGACTGCCAGTCCCATCTATTCAAAAATAAAATGTTTCCCTGGCCAAAAGACCCTTCTTTTAAATCTGCTAGTTTCCCTTTTGGTTTTCTCAATAGAATCAATTTTCCGCCTTTATCTGCAAATTCAATTAACTTGCCTGAATCTTTATCATCAACGAAATTAATTTCCGGAAGAACTATTGCAGAATACTTTGAATAATCTGAATCAAGAGAAACCACATCAGCATCAAATCCCTGCCTGTAAAGAGAGTTAATTATTCTTATTCCCTGCCAGTAATGCTCTGAATTATCCTCTTCCAAAAGCATTTCCGGCATAGATTTTGAATCATAGATTACTGCAATTTTTGCATTCGAGTTACTGAAATCAGAAAAATAGTTTTTGTATTTTCGCATGAAACCATAAGCAGTTTCAACTGCTTCTGCATCGCTTTTATCAAAAATGAAATTCAGGAAATCTGCTTCATCATTAAAGTCAACCTTGTGGGCTAAAGTTGAACGCAAATAAATATGGCTTGCTTTCGAAGCATAGCTTTCCATTATTGCAAGGCGGTAAACGTCATTGTAAGCATCCCTGTTTTCCTTCCACAAATTGTTTAAAACATGGTAAATGCCTGCAGACATTAAATTAAGCGAAGACTTCCCATTAACTGAAGCCATTTTTGAAGCAGAGACAACACTAACATATTTTGGATTGCTTTCAGCAGTCAAAAAACCATACTCGAAAGTAGTGTAATCAGTTATAGGCTCAATTGCTGCAGTTCCATAAGCATCAGCTCTGTTGGCAGTAAAAGTAATCTTTCTTCCCTTGCTTTCAGCATAACTTTTAACTTCACTGAATATTTTTTTAATTGCCTGTTCATTTTTTTCCGCAATAAATTTCCTGAATTCTTTTATCAATGGAATTTTGCCTGCTTCACTTGAATTAAAGGAAGATGAAGAAAATCCTTTTGAGCGCAAAAAATCCCGGTAATTAAATTCCTTTGAATCCACTGCTCCTAAAGCAGCCCATTCTTCTGAACTCAATTTATTTCTCAAATAAGAACTGAATTCGGAAACAGAGTAATCATCGAAATACAATGCTGATTTTTCATTTGAAGGAATGACAATGACATCATCTAAAATCAATCCATCTGCCCCGTCATCAACCAATTTTTTGAATCCTGCAATAAGATGATTAATAAAACTTGGATGGAATCCATTGTAGGAAATCCAGGAAAAAGCCTTAACCTTTTCAGAGGCTCCGAACCCTAATTCCGCTGAAACAAATTCTCCCTCTAACTTTTTTTTCAATGCATCTCTTAACTCAGAGGGCACTTCTTCAATGCTTCTCGGCAAAATTAATAAATTGGTTTTCTCATCAACAATGTAGCTGCTTGAATAAGAAAATCTTGGAATCCAGCTCATTCCCCAGTAATGGTTTGCGCTTTCTTCAAGTTTATTCAGACTTTCAAAAGGTGAATTAGCGCCCCAAGCCCTTGCATCAGCATCAAGCACCTCATACCCTTGATTCACTGAACCAAAAACAAACACTTTAGTTTGCGGATTGCTCCACCAATTCACGTTATTTTTTATTCCATCAATCCATTTTTTCAATCCGCCTTCAGAGAAGCGATTCTTCTCGGATTCGCATAAATTTACGCAACTGAAAGGCATGTCACTGCATTTTTCAGGCCAAAACAAGACATCCCTTCCAAGCTTGAACTGCTCACAAATAACCCGGCCTCTCTTATCAGGAATCAAAGAACAGCTTGGAGGAAAGCAGCCAAAGTCATTTCTTGCTCCTTCAGCTCCTGCAGCAGGAATTCCGGGAACAGGAATTTCAGGAAGCTCTGCTCCTCCCTCGCATCCAGGAGGCTGAGGAAAACCTTTAGGAGGACAAACACTTGAAGAAGGCTGAGTGCAGCCGCTCAAAAAAAGAAAAACAATTAAAGCAAATGCAATCAATAAAAAATTGAACTTTTTCACTTAAAAAACACTGCAGATAAAACGCATATTCTTCTATAAAATCCTTTTCCACTGCAGAAAGGCAGAAAACGAAAAAAGAACAGCAAGTATTTAAATTCTGAAACACTTTCTATTCATATAAGAGAAAAGAAGAATGAAAAATAAGAGGGATTAAATGAAAGCTATCTTAGATTACAAGGAAGTTGAACAGGACTGGGAGCCACCATTCAATAAAAAAATTGACTCACAGGAGCTTTTAGTTCAGGAAGGAACAAAAATAGGCAAGGACGATGACGGCAAGCCAATTTTCATTGTAAAAGAAATACAGCCCGAAAAAGTTTTAGTGGAGCACTCGCCTAAATTCACTTTAAAAGGACACGAGCACCCGGAAAAAAAGCAGATTTGGATAACAAAAGCAGACTTTGAAAGCTTCTCAGCTTTATGGACAAAAAACGGAGTGACAAAAAAACTAAGATTAAGAGAAACAATTCCTGAATGAAAAAAAGCTAATCAATTTAATAATTTTTTAAATGAATATAAAAGCACCAGCTCTCCAACTATATTTTCTATTATAATAATTCAATAAATTTTTCGAAAGTCAAATCAGTGTCTTGAATTATGCTCTTTATAATCTTCGGATGCAAAATCTTTTTTGAATGGCGAGGAACAGTTACTCTTTTTCCCTCTGCATTCCTGTAAATCTGATGGCTGCCGCTCTGCCTCACACAAACAAAACCAAGTTTTTTCAATAATTTAACAACTTTGTCAGCAGAAACTCTTGGAAGCTTCAACTTCAAACAGCCACTTCCAAAGATGTAAGACTTATGCCTTCAACGATTGGAACTTCCTCACCAGCTTCAAGCCTATCCACCAAATGAAGGCGAATAGCATCCTTTATATTTTTTAAAGCTTCCTCATAAGTAGCACCCTGCGAATAACAGCCCTGCAACTGAGGGCAAAAAGCAAAATAACCATCTTTATCTTTTTCAACCACAACTGAAATCTTATAATTTCTCATTAATCCACATCCCTGCTTACTAACAATATAATATTGTTCATTATTTTAAATCCTTTCCTGCTCCCTGAAATTTAAAAACCTCAACTCTCTGGACAAAAAAACGGAGCAGCAAAAAAAAATAAGATTAAGAGAAACAATTCCGGAATAAAGCTCTTAAATTATTTTTACTTTAATCTACTTGTAAGTCCTGTCTTTTCTTTTTTCAACCTTCAATAATTCAATTCTTTTCTGCTTCCAGAAAATGTCATAAATTACTCTTATTTTTTGAATTCTGACCCTGTAAGCATTCAAACTTCCGCTGAGCTTTACAACATCAAATTCATCAACAGGAACGGGATTTTCCTTCAGCTTTAAAAACAAATCAAGAAGCTTAATTTTAAGAGGCTTTTCGAACTTTTCGATCTCTTTTTTTACTCTTTTGGAAGCAATAACCTCAAAAGACAAAAAAATCACTTTGAAAGAACAACAAAAAGCTCTTTTTCAGAAATAGTTTTTCCTTTCCTAATCTCTTTTCTAATCCTATTCAATTCAGCTTCTTCCTTTGCAGTAATTTTAGTTTCCGGAATCACTTTTTTTTCAAGCCTTGCAACCTTAGCCTCAAGAAAATTAAGCTTTCTATAAACCATCTGCAAAGTAATAGATTCAGCACCCAAAGAAATCA
>DATDZZ010000107.1:0-2175 GCA_035288565.1 archaeon | reverse complement strand
CAGTGTCTCTTACCTGAAACTTTATTTCCAAATTATTTGAATTTGTTTCATAGTTATTTAATTTGTTTTCAATTGCAATTGAAGGAACAGCAGCAAAAGCAATTGAACTAAAAAGCAAAATTAATAGTGTTGCAAGAATTTTTTTCATTTTTTGTTTCCCCCTCAATAAATTCTTTTCATCAGCCTTGAAATAAAACCCAGACTCAACAATGCCAATATGATTACTAAAAATAAATCAACTAAAATTCCAAGAACCTGCTGAGAAATTATTATTGTTGTCGCAAGACCTGTTCCAGGGTTTTTTTCTGCAGTTGAATTAATTGATTCATCTGCTGATCCAGGATTAAAGTAAAGCAATATTTCTTTTCTTTCCTTTTTTTCTCCCAAAAAAACATTTAAAGAAGAAATAATTTTCTGGTTCTTCAATTCTGCATTGTTCTGAATTTCGATTTTAATTTCTTCAAAAGAATTTGCATTAATTGAATCCAGCTTAATTACTTTGAATTCTGCTGGTGCGAAGAAACTCAAATTTAACGGCAGGGATTCATTTGAGTCATTGAAAACTGAAATTGTTAATTCGTTGGATTTCTCATTAATTACTAGTGATTCTGGAACTGAAACTAAAAAAGCTGAAGCTGTAGTTACTGCAAGCAAAAAAAACATAAAAATACCCAGCACCCTCATTTTTTGTTCACTAATTCGAGTTAAAAAGTGTCTAATTATATTACTTGCATCTTTTAATCTTTTTAAGCCTTTCCTTAAGGCTAAATTCAGTGCTTTTTCAGCATTTCATCAAATAAATCGGCTTTAGTGATTATTCCCTTTATTTGTCCTTTCTTTGAAACCAAAAGAGCTGAATTATATTCCAGGAGCTGCAAAATTAATGTTAAAGGTGTAGATTCCTGAATTGTTGGCAGTGCTTCATCCATTATTTCCTTTACTTTAAGTGAATTCAAATCAATTTTTGGATTTTTAGCCTTGCTTAAAATCAAAGTCTCGGAAAGCCTTCCAACACTTAATCCTTTTTCGAGCACAGGGATTTGGGAAATTCCATTGTTTTTCATTAAAGAAATCGCCTTCCTCACTGAATCATTTGGAGATACAAAAAAAACTTTTTTGTTAATCAAATCCTTTGCTTTTACTTGTTCCTTTAAATTTAATTCCTCTAAAACGTCAAATAATTTTTTCCCTTTTGAATAGCTTGGAATTATTTTTCCATTTTCAATTTTTGTAATCTCGCTTTGGGAAATTCCGGCAAGCATTGAAAGATCAGTTTGGGTTAAATTTTGAGCAATTCTTTTCAGCTTTAACTGATTCAATTCTGGAAGCATAAAAAAATATGAAACAACAGGAATATAAATATTCATATTTGAATAAATTATTTAGTACAATAATCTAAAATTAATATTTATAAAGGAGTTGAGTCTTCATTGTTTATCTTTAGGGGGCTTATTAAATGAAGGGAAAGTATTTTTTTACAAGTGAAAGCGTAACTGAAGGGCATCCGGATAAAATGTGCGACCAGATAAGTGACGCGGTTCTAGATTCAATTTTTGAAAAAGACGTTAATGCAAAAGTGGCATGTGAAACAGCTGTAAAGACAGGCACTGTTTTTGTTTTTGGTGAAATCACAACCAATGCTTATGTTGACATTCAGAAAATTGTCAGGGAAACCATTAGAGGGATTGGCTATGATAATCCTTCTTATGGGTTTGATGCTGATGGCTGCGGAGTTTTGGTTGCTTTAAGCGAGCAGAGCCCGGACATTTCACTTGGAGTAACTGAAACAAAAGAGCACGAGCAGGGCGCAGGAGACCAGGGAATGATGTTCGGCTTTGCTTCAAATGAGACTCCTGAATTAATGCCTTTGCCGATTTTAATGGCTCACAAGCTAACAAGAAGGCTTGCAGAAGCAAGAAAGAAAAAGGAATTGAAATGGCTGAGGCCTGACGGAAAAAGCCAGGTAACAGTTGAGTATGAAGATGGAAAGCCGTTAAGGGCTGATACAATAGTTGTTTCAACTCAGCATTCACCGGAAGTGGATAATGCAACTATTAGAAAAGAAGTCATTGAAAAAATTGTGAAGCCTGTCTGCGGGAAATGGGTTGACGCAAAAACAAAGTATTTGATTAACCCGACTGGAAGATTTGTGGTAGGCGGCCCTGTAGCTGATTC
>DATDZZ010000106.1:0-12438 GCA_035288565.1 archaeon | reverse complement strand
GCTTTAATGCATTCCTCAAAAGAAGTGATTTCTTTCACTTCATTTACTTCAACTTGCCTCAGGCAACCAGAAAATGAAAGTAAAACAAAAAATAAAATGAAGAAAAATAATTTCATGACAAGAAAAAGGTTTTCAATTATTTAAATTTTTCATTAAAAAAATAGCCCGAGGGAGATTCGAACTCCCGTCGTCCGGCCCAGAACCGGAAATACTTGGCCTCTGTACTATCGGGCTGGCAAGGACAATACATAGCTTTTTAGCTTTTGTTTTTTTAAAGGATGCTTAAAAGATATTTCCTTATTAAATTTTAATATTGATTGAGGATCATAAACAGAGACATCAAAAAGCATTTTATATTTTTCATTTTTCAACCAATGATGTTTATAACAAGTAATTCCAAAATCTTTTAGTTGGCTGTAAACTTGGTCAATGATTTTTTTGCTTGCACTTGCAAACTTTAAATATTTTCTTTTTCCGCTTTTTGCTATAGTGCCATCACTATCAAATAATCCAGATAAAAATGATCCGCGAATTTCCTTATTTGAATTCAAAATCAATTTGGGTATTTCTATTCTTGCGCTTTTATTTCCATTAGGCAATTCAAAAAAAGTTCTTAAATACCAATGAATCGCTTTAGAACAAAAATAAGATGAATAGTTCCTTTTGTCTTTAATTTTACTGGTTTTTGGATTTATATTAAAAATTCCTTTAACGAAATCTGAATAAATTTTAAGATGGCTCATATTATCGAAATAAACGCCAATTAACCAGTTCCCTCTTTTATTTCCTTTGTTGTTATGCAGATGGCCATCCCCTAAAATAACTCCAATAATATAAGCTAATTCCGGAGTCAAGTATTTTGGAAATTTTACTGAGTTGTGAGATGATTTTTGAACTTTGAGAAATAACTCTTTTTTTCTAATTTTATTTTTAATTTGGAACGCAAAAGATTTGCTTGCTTTTTCTAAAAGTTTTTTTAATTGAAGTAAAGGAATTGGAGCTCTTCCTAAATGCCAGTCATGCAACGTCGAATAATTACAGTTAATTAATTTTGAAGCTTTTGCAGGGCCTCCTAAATTCCAAACCAGTTCATTAACTTCGGCTTGAATATCTGAGATGCTAATTGAATCTGAAAGCCAATTATTTTTAACGCTAAAAATATCAATAAAATTAGGTTTCATAAAACAATTTTGTTTTATTCCGTTTAAATTGGTTTTTGAAGAGTAGTTTTCCGGTGATTTCATTCAAAATCACCTTCAAAGAAAGGAGTCTTGCAAATCAACTAGCTTTTTCCTTAGAAACTGACCTTGATTGAAGCCCCCTTCTTCAAAAGCTTGATTCAGCAATTCTTCTAAAAATTCAATTTCTTCATTCAAACAAACAATCTCCAAAAAAAAAAGAATTTTTTCTGAAACGATTAGCACATTTGAAAGGCATTAAACCCTTTACAGTAAAAAGAAAAGAAATAAACGTTGAAAGATTTAAGCCGAAAAAATGCAAGTCGAAGGAAAAAAATTCAATAAAGGGTAGTTCGAAAACAAAAAACATTTATTAAGAAAATGGTATTAACTGATATTGATTAAATGAAGAAAAAGAAAAAGCCGGTGAAGCAAAAAAAAGCAGGCATGGAAGCTGAGAAGAAACCTTCAAAGAAAATCTTAAATGAGGGGGAATTAAAGAATCTTCAAAAGGAGTTAAAAGCAAGGCTGAAAGAGATTGATAATTTAAAGCACGAACTAGGAATTAAAAAAGAAAAAGAGGTTTCAAGCAGCAAAGCAAAAAGCCTTTTAGAAGAATTGAAAGTTCCTTCACTTGAATCATTGGGAAAAAAAATTGAAAGAGAAAAGAAGTGATTTAAAATGATTTATAACAGAGAAAACGGAAAAAAAATAATTGAAAATGAAAGGCACGCAAAAACTTTTTTTTCAAGATTCAAAGGATTAATGCTAATTAAGAATTTTGATTACGGATTGATTTTTCATCTTCCAAATGAAAGCAAAAGCAGAGCAGCAATTCACATGCTTTTCATGAGAACTGCAATTGATGTAATTTTTTTGAATGAAGAAAAAAGAGTAGTTGATATAGTTAAAGGATTAAAGCCATGGATACTAAGCTACACGCCTAAAGAGGCAGCACAGTTCATTGTTGAGCTCCCTCCAGCAACCATTCAGGATAAAGTTAAACTGAATGACTTGATTGGCTGGAGCCAAGAAACATAATTTAAAAAAATTCCCTTAAAAAAGGGAAAGTAGGGATATGCTTTTTTTGTAAGCATAAAACTTTCCCCCTTGCCTTTTTTTGCCTTCTTCCAAGAAATTGGGGTGATTCAGAACCCGATATTATATTGCTAACCAAATTAATAAAAGTTATTCATTCGAAAAGCTAAAAATAAGTGGCAATAAATTTAGGAATCCGAACTTTCCCCTCTGGGGTTTTATCTTGGAAGCTTTTTCAAGAACTTTTATTAAATCGTTAACTCTTTTATCTTTTGAATTAAATGAATGAAATCTATAACCTTGATATTGAAGAAAATTTTAGAGAACTTGGCTCTTCAGTAGACGGAATCAGTGAAAGTGAAGCGGAAACCCGTTTAAAGGAATTTGGATTAAACGAAATTGTTCAAAAAAGAAAATTTAATGCTTTAAAGATATTCATTTCTCAATTCACAAATTTTTTAGTGATAATTCTTGTTCTTGCTGGATTGTTTAAAGTATATCAAAAAGATTTTTTGGAAGCAGGAACAATTTTCGCAATAATTTTAATCAATGCAATAATCGGTTTCAGGCAGGAATTTAAGGCTGAGGAGGCATTAAAGGCACTGAAACAAATTTCAATTTCTAACGCAAAAGTAATTAGAAAGGGAACAATTACTTCAATTAATGTAAAAAAAATTGTTCCAGGAGACATTGTATTGCTTGAGGAAGGAGACAAAGTCCCCGCTGACGCTCGATTAATAGAAGAAATTGGGTTGAAGGTAAATGAATCAATTTTAACCGGAGAATCAACTCCAGTGCTGAAAAAAACAGGAAAACTTCTTGGAGAGCTTCAGATGAGCGAAAGAAAAAACATGCTTTTCGCTAACACAATTATTGCTGGAGGAAAAGGAAAAGCATTAATTGTTGATACTGGATACAAAACTGAATTTGGAAAAATTGCCCAGTTAATAGAAGAGTATCCTGAAGAAGCAACTCCCTTGCTGGAAAAAATAAATAATCTGGCGAAGCAGATCGGACTGGGAATTCTTGTAATAATAATGATTTTGTTTGTGGTGGGCTTTGTACAGGGAAAAGTTGAGCCATTGGAACTGCTTGATGTATCAATTGCTTTGGCTGTCGCAGCAATTCCTGAAGGGCTGCCAATAATATTTACTGTTTCGCTTGCTTTAGGAATAAAGGCATTGGCGCTGCAGAACACAATTACCAGAAGAATGACTGCCGCAGAAACATTGGGGTCAACAACTGTAATCTGCTCTGATAAAACCGGAACATTAACGAGAAATGAATTGATGGTGAAAAAACTATTTTACAATAATAAATTAATAGAAATCAGCGGAAACGGTTATGGTTTTCAAGGAAATTTCAGTTGCATGGAAAAGGAATTAAGTGAAGAGGAAAAGAAAAACCATGAATTGAATTTGCTTTTAAAAATCGGGGCTCTATGCAACAACGCCTCAATTGGAGAAAAAAAAGAAGAACTTGTTGGCGACCCTACAGAAATAGCACTGCTTGTTTCTGCAGCAAAAAACAAGAAAAGGAAAGAGGCGTACAATGAAGAGTTTATTTCAGAATTTGCATTCGATTCTGACAGAAAAATGATGACCTCAATTTACAGAAAAGACGGAAAATTTTTTGCTTACTCTAAAGGCTCGAGCGAATCAATACTTGAGAGAAGCGATTATTACCTGGAAAACGGAAAAAGAAAAAAATTAACTCCAGGAATTAAAGAATCATTTTTATTGAACAATGAAGAGCATGCAGGAGAAGGGCTTAGAGTGCTTGGATTTGCATTCAAGGAAGTGAAAGAAAAAGAAAAATATGAAATGAATGAAGTTGAAAGCAAATTAATTTTTGTAGGATTTCAGGCAATGATTGACACTCCCAGACTGGAATCAAAAAAAGCAATAGAAGAATGCAGAAAAGCAGGAATAAAAGTAAAAATGATTACAGGAGACCATCTGCTGACTGCAAAAGCAATTGCAAAGGAATTAGGGCTTATTAATGCAGAAGGAAAAGCAATAACAGGAAGAGAATTGGATGAAATGAGTGATGAAGAATTAGAAAAAGAGATTGAAAATATAACAGTTTTTGCAAGAGTGAATCCTTCACATAAAGTGAGAATCATTAAAGCCCTTCAGCAGAAAAAACACATAACTGCAATGACTGGAGACGGAGTGAATGACGCGCCTGCATTAAAAAAAGCAGAAATTGGAATTGCAATGGGATTAACTGGAACAGATGTGGCAAAAGAAGCCGCTGATATTGTAATAATGGATGACAATTTTGCAACAATTGTTAACGCAATAGAAGAAGGAAGAAAAATATTTCAAAACATAAAAAATTTCGTGAAATATTTGCTGGCGGCAAATTTAGGGGAAATAATGATTATAGCAACAGCAACATTCGCGGGTTTTCCTCTTCCATTAACTATATTCCAGATATTGTGGATTAATTTAATTACAGATGGATTGCCTGCAACTGCGTTAACGAATGAAAAAATTGAAGAAAATGTAATGCTTCAGCCTCCCAGAAACCCGAATGACTCAATACTGAAAGGATTGCTTCCATTTATTTTGCTTGGAGGAATAATCTCAACAGCGGCTTCATTAGGGGCATTCTTTATAGGATTCAATTCAAATGAATCAATTGAAGAAAAAATAATTTTAGGAAGAACAATGGCTTTCACTACACTTGTATTCTTTGAATTATTTTTTGTATTCAATGCAAGAGGAGAAAAAAGCACTTTTTACAGCAAATCAATTTTTTCAAACAAATGGCTTCTGCTGGCAGTTATTGGGTCAATGATTCTGCAGTTGCTTGTAATTTATCTTCCGTTTGCCCAGCCAATTTTCTCTACAACAGAATTAAACGCAATTCAATGGATTTATGTAATCGGACTCAGCATTACTGCATTAGCTGTTCCCGATATTTTAAGAATTATTGAGAAAATCATTGAAATGACGGGAAACAACAAAATTAAATATCTGAAAACACAAAAGGAATAAACATGAAGAAAACAACAGTTCTTGGAATTTTAATCTTACTGATATTGATTAATGGATGCGTTCAAAGAGGAAGTGTTGTAAGCCCAGGAGAAACAATTCAAGAGCCGCAGCAGCAAACAGATACAGGAATTCTTCCGCCATTAGTTGAAACAAATGTTCCGGAAGATGATAATCCCTCTGAAGTAAGAAGAGCTCAACTGGAAAGCAATTTAAGCCAGGGAATGAGAATCACTTTGCTTCCATTATTTCCTGATAATAGCACAACAGAATTTGGGAAAACTGAAATAGAAATCACTAATTATTCTCCCAGAAAAAGCATGAATTTTAATTACAACTCAATTTATGGAAATGAAGCAAGAAATGGAAGCTACAGCTTAAATTTTACTCCAGAAGAATCATTGAATGCAGTGAGATTAACTCCGCCTTATTACTGGAAAACAGGACTGAATTCAGATCCTGCATCATTAATCTGGCTTTCTCCTTTCCTGTTAGATGAACTTGACGGAGCAGGAGAAACATTCATTGAATTGAATTATGAAAACGAAGAACCTTTATGGTGGCAGGAAAAATTCAATGAATTCGAATTAGATCCCTTAGAAGGAATAAAATTAGACAATGTGTACGCTGAAGCAAGGTACGAAGTTTTATTGAACGGAAAAAACGAGAAATTAAATGTAATAACAGCAAAAGATGCATTCAAGACAAGCTACACTATTTTGAATAACCCTGATAACCCGTTAATTTTAGAAGTTAAATACTTTTCAGGAAACGCGAAAAGCAGCGCAGAAAAAAATACGCTGAAAAACCTGAAAGACTTGGCTGGATGGAAGATTACTGAGATCAGAACTCAGTAAAAAGACTTTTAAATTAATTCCAATAAAAGATTTTTAATGAATAAAAGCGATTCGCTTTGCCTGATAAGCGGAACCTCAAACAGGCCTCTGGCATTAAAGATAAGCAAAATTCTTAAAGTGGAATTAACTCCCGTGGAAATATCTCATTTTAAAGACGGAGAAATTTACATAAGAATAGAAGAATCAGTCAGAGGCAAAGACGTATTCATTATTCAAAGCACTTCAAAGCCAGTAAACGACAATTTAATGGAGCTGGCAATAATAATTGACGCTGCAAGAAGGGCAAGCGCAAAAAGAGTAACTGCAGTAATTCCTTATTATGGATATGCAAGGCAGGACAGAAAAGCAAAGCCAAGAGAGCCAATAACAGCCAAGCTGGTTGCTAACCTGATTGTGGCAGCAGGAGCAGACAGAGTCATATGCTTTGACCTGCATGCAAATCAAATTCAAGGATTTTTCGACATTCCAATGGACCACTTAAAAGCAGGAGGAGTATTCACAAAATATTTCAATGAAAAAAAAATGAAAGACTTCGTAGTTGTTTCACCTGATATTGGCGCAGCAAAAAAATCAGAAAAATTCGCGTCCTACTTAAAAGCGCCTTTAGTTATTATACATAAGAAAAGAACTCAGCGCAACGAGGTTGAAAGCGCATTCATTTTAGGAGAAGTGAAAGGAAAAATCTGCGTAGTAATAGACGACATGATTGATACAGCTGGAACAATGACTGCGGCAGCAAAAACCCTTAAAGAAAACGGGGCAAAAGACGTTTACATGCTTGCTACTCATGGAATATTTTCAGGTCCGGCAATAGAAAGGCTTTCAGATACAGCAATAAAAGAAGTAATAATCACTGATACAATAAACCAGGAAGACAAAAAGCTTCCAAAAAAATTCAAAATAATAAGCATATCAGAGCAGCTGGCAAACGTAATAGAAAAAATAAACAGAGACGACTCAAAAAGCTATTTATTCACTAAAGGGCAGAAAAAAATAAAAGAATTCTAAGCATAGAAAACTATTTTTCGAAGTTAGTTGATTGACGTAAACTCAAATCTGTTTATAAAATTAAAATAAACAAAATGACTATGGAATTAATTGAACACAAAGAAACTGAAACAATTTTAATTGAAAGAAATTCTGAGGAAATAAAAAAAATAGAGCAAATTCTTGGATGGAGGCTTTACAGGTTTCCTGAAAACAGAATTAAAAGAAAATTAATTAAAGAAAAAAAATTCCAGGTAATTGAATTAAATTCAGGAGAAAAAATTTTCTTAATTAATCTGCCTGAACTAACTTTGGATGAAGCAAAAATACTGCAGGAAGTATTAATTAAAATCCAGAAAAGCGAGCTGCAGCCAGGAAAAGAAGCAATTCAAAAATCACTGCTGGAGCACTGCCTGAAAAATTGCTTGAAGCTGGATGAAGAGCAAGTAGATTACTTGAACAAGTACCTCGAATTATTGATTTTTGATTTCGGGGCATTAAGCGAAATAAATGAAAACGAAGAAATAGAAGAAATTTCCGTCATTGGATTAGGAGAAAACAATCCTGTAAGAGTGTTCCATAAAGAATTCGGATGGATTAAAACAAACCTGTATTACTGCAGTGCAAAAACAATAAAAAATTTAGTTAACAAAATGGCCAGAAAACTTGGAAAGCAACTGTCATTTCAGAGCCCTAACTTGAATGCATCGCTTCCAGATGGTTCAAGATTAAGCGCAATAATAGATCCTATTTCTTTTTCAGGGCCTTCAGTAACAATAAGAAAATTCAAGAAAAAAGCTTTAACTCCAGTTGATTTAATTAAACGCAGTACAGTGAGCGTTGAAATTCTTGCATTTTTATGGCTTGCACTTGAAACAGATTCAAGCATGCTTGTAGCAGGAAATACAGGATCAGGAAAAACAACCACAATGAATTCATTATTCAATTTTGTTCCCGAAAATGAAAGAATAATTGTAACAGAAGAAACACCTGAAATAAAATTAAACCATGAACATTTAGTTAAACTCAGAGTTGTGGAAAACCTTTCAGTGAAAATGAATGACTTAATAATTGAAACGCTTAGAATGAGGCCCGACAGAATCATTGTTGGAGAGATAAGGAATGAAGAAGAAGTGTCAGCCTTTCTTGACACACTGCTTGCAGGACAGGGAAAAGGAGCTTATGCAACCTTTCATGCACAGACAGGAATGGAGGCACTGAAAAGGCTGCAAAAACTTGGAGTAAATAAGCTTGATTTGAATGCACTGGATTTAATTTTAGTGCAGAGAAGATGGAATAAAATAGATTTAAAGAAAAATGAAAGAAAAGAAGAAAGAAAAATAATTGAGTTAAGCGAAATAATTGAAACAGAGAAAGGAATTCAGTTAAATCAATTATTTGCATTCAATTATCAAAAAAATCTTTTTGTTAAAGTAAATGAGTCAGTAAAAGTAAAAGAAAAAATCAAGAATTCTTTTTCATTCACTGAAAACGAGTTCCAGAAAGAATTAGAGTACAGGAAACAGCTGCTGGAAAGTTTATTGCTGGAAGAACTGAATGACAAGGAATTCTTTGAAAAAATAAATTCAAAAAAAGAAATAATTAAAGAAAAAAAAGAAACAGAAAAAGGATTGAAGGAAAGACTTGAAATGGATCTCAATCCATTCGCGAAATACCTGAAATAATGATTAAATACCTTAATTTATTGAAAGAAAAAAAGAAATCCCAGCTAATGGAAAAAGACCTTCCGTTTGCATTAATGAATATGTCAGTTGAACTGAATATAGGCCTGCCTTTTTTTAAAACCATAAAAAATATAGCTGAACAGGATTACGGAGTAGTTTCAACTGAATTTGAAAAAATAGTGAAAGGAGTAGAAATCAACGGAGCAAGCCTGCAGGAAGCATTATTCAATTTAAGTGAAAGAATCAACAGCAAGGAACTGAAAAGAACAATTTCTCAAATGATTAATGTCTATGAAACAGGAAACAAAGAGCAGCCAGGAGATTCTCTGAAGAAAATTGCAGAAGAACAATTAATCAAGCAGAAAAATGCCTTAAAAGAATTCTCAGGAAAAATGGTTGTATATTCATTAATGTTTATTGCAGTCTCAGCGATTATTCCGGCATTATTTCAGGCATTCATAATAATTGGTTCAAGCTTTATGAAGCTTGGAATTGATTCAACCCAGCTTTTGCTGATAAACTTGGCTGGATTTCCATTAATTGATTTAGGAATACTGCTCTACATCAAAAGCCAAACACCTGCATTCTTAAAGTGATTAAATGAATTTAATTAAATTTTATTTTGAAGAGAAAAGAATAAAGGAAATAGAACAAATTACTCCTGATTTGCTTTTGCAGGCATCAGTTTTTCCAAAAAAAACAGCAATACATGAAATAATTGAGTATTTTTCTAAAAGCAATTTTGGGGAAGCAGGCAAAGAATTCGAAAAGGTTATGAAAGAAATTGAAAAAGGAGCATCAGTTGAAAGCGCTCTTGAAAGCCTGAAGAAAAGAGTTAAATCCAAAAGCTTTCAAAAAGCAATAAATCTGCTTATTCAGGGCTATGAATCAGGAGCAGAAATGAACTTAATTTTCAGGGAAGCAGCAGAAAATTTACTGGAAACCCAAAACATTTTAGAGGAAAGAAAAGCAAACTTAGTAATAGAAAAATACACTTTATTGTTTGCCGGAGGAATAATTGTTCCAATAATTTTAGGATTAATAGTTAAAATGGTTTCAGGACTGGAAACAGGATTTGAAGGAATAAGCTTCGGAATGCCAATGCAGGAAAGAAAACAATTAATTGAAGCAGCACTAATCTCAAACCAGATTTACATTGGAATTTATGCATTGATGGCAAGCATTTTTGTCGGAATGCAGGAATCAAACATGAATAAAGCAATAATTTACGCAATATTTTTGCTTCCCCTAAGCTTGATTTTCTATAACTTAGTTCAGGTAATTTGATTAAAAAAAATCGAAATATTTAAATATTATAAGAACTATAATTTTCATAGAAATTATAAAGATTATAAAATAATTAAAAGATGTGGTTATATGGGTACGACTATTGCTGTTTCATCTGAGATTAGAGACGATTTAAAGGAATTTGGCTTTAAAGGTGAAAGCTATAATGATGTGCTTAAAAGGCTTCTTGAAATGGTTAAAGAAAAACAATTACAAGAAATTTTAATGAATGAAAAAGACACTGTTACTGCCAGAAGCGCTTTGGAGAGGGCGAAAACTCAGTGGCAAAAGTAATTATCACAAATGAATTAGAAAAACGCATTAATAAGATTTTCAAAAAAGAATCAATTGAAATTTTTTCCTTATTAATGACATTAGAAGAAAACCCAAAAAAAGGAAAAGAAGTAGGCTTTGTCGGAAAAATAGCTGTAAAAGAATTAAAATATAAAAAATTCAGATTTTACTTCATTACTGACATGTTTAAAGTGAAATTTCTTTCATTAGAGGAACTAAAAAATCTATTAATTAAATTTGTAAGAATGTCGGGAAAAAAAGACCAGCAAAAAACAATCAATGAAATAAAACACATACTAAAAACAGCAGGCGAAGAAGGATTCTAATTTTTTAAATCAGCCTGCTCTGCTATAATCTGGTTCAAGCTGTGTAAAATTTAAAAAAGAAAATGACGTCCTCCCCTGCCTAAAAGCCAAGGTATACTGCCAAAGGGATTTAATTAGCACTTATTACTTTAACAAAGATTGAATGAAAAAATTGCCTTATTGATTATTTTTGTTTCCGATGCTTTCACCCCGAAAAAACCAGTCCTTGCTTGAAAATGTGCATTATCGTGTTAAAGGAAAACAGTTTTGGTTTTGCCAAAGAAATAAAATCTTTTTCCAAAAGAAGAACTTTTTTACCTAGCTTTGAAAGAAATAATGAACAGATTTGGATTCAAGGCCGTGCCGGACAATTGCACAGCATTTGCTTTCAATGAAAACATTTTCCATAAAAGAAATAGAAATGAATTGAATTAAAATAAACTCTGGAAAGCTAAAATTCGTTAAATTATTCCATTACCAGCTAAAACACTTAAACAACTAGTATGTTTCAAAAGTAATCTGCGCATTAGCCATTTTCCTGTAAAAATCCAAATCCGGTTTTTTTTGCGCGGCAGTGTAAAAAATCTGGTCAAGCGAAAACCAAGTAATGAACCAGCCAGCCGGTTCCAATAAAACAAAAAGCAGGCTTGAAAGAAATGAATGCTCTAAAAAAGCAGAAATTGAAGTTGCCAGAAGCATCGAGGACAAGCCTATTGCCAGAAACCCTGCCGACCTCATCCTAATGCCTTTGATTTCTTTTTCAAGCAAATTTTTATGCTTCTTGAAATGCTCTCTAAGCCTTTTAGTTATAGTTGCTTCATCAGCAGAATTTCTTTTATCTTTTGGTGCAAGAAACTTTAATTCAATCTGCCCTGAGTTTTTTTCGAATGCAATTTTTTTTGATTCATTTAAAAAATCATCCGAAAGCTTCCTCTGAGAATAAGGCCTCGGATCAAAGTCAGAAAAAATATCATCATAAGTGTCAAGCAATAAACTCATCTCTGAAAGCTGCAGAAGGCCTTCCTTTTCAGCAATAGATTTAAGCGTAGAAGAAAAATGCTTTTCTTTTTTAGCTCCCGCATCAACAGATTTTTCAGGCATAAAATTCCCTTAAATAGCATTGCAAATTATTATAGAACATCGTTTGAGGATAAAAACTTTATCTTGGAGTGAAAAGTTAGGCAAAAACCTAAACAAAAAAATTTATATTTAAAGAAAGCATTAGAAGAGTTTATAGGTGATTAAATGAAAAAATCAATTTTAGGAATGCTTATTTTGATGCTTGTTTTAATAATCGTTTCAGGCTGCTTGACTGAAAAAAGAGTTGAAGAAAAAAAAGAGCCGGCAAAACTTGAAACAGGAACATACATTTCACCAGACTTAGAAACAGTTGAAGCTACTCAGGAATTAAGGAAATTTGAATCAAAAAAAGAATTAGCTGAATTCCTGCAGAAAAGCCAGAGACTAAGCTCTGGAGCTGAGTCATTTTTTCTAAGAGGAGCAGTTGGGGGAGTAATGGCAGAATCAGCTGTTCAAACAGCTCTTCCATCAGCGGCATCAAAAGACGCAGCCCAGGTTTCAGGAACAGAATACTCAACAACCAATGTGCAAGTAGAAGGAGTAGATGAAGCTGATTTCATTAAAAATGACGGAAAATACATCTACATAATAGCTGATAATAAATTAGTGATAGTTGAAGCGTTTCCAGCAGAAGAAGGAAAAATTTTAAGCGAAACAAAAATTAACGGAAGCGCATCAAAAATATTCTTAAATGAAAATAAAGTAATAGTATTTTCTGAAAAACA
>DATDZZ010000105.1:0-7050 GCA_035288565.1 archaeon | reverse complement strand
CAGGATTTCAATCTCGGATTAAATGAAGAGCAGATTAATGAAGTTGCTTATGAAGGAGAAAAGGCTTCTGCTGGAAACCCTTCAGGCATTGACAACACTGCAAGCGTTTTCGGCGGCCTTCTTGTGTTTCAAAAAAACCTTGAAGGAGGAAAAAATTTAATTGAAAGGCTTTCAATAAAGAAGCCGATTGAAATTGTGCTTGCAAATTCCAAAATCACTCAGGACACAAAAGAAGTTGTTTCAGATGTTAAGAGATTTAAAGAAGAAGATGAAGAAAGGTTTCAGAAAATTTTAAATGAATATCAAAAAGTTTTTGATGAAGGATTAAAGGCTTTAAAGAATTATGATTTAAGGAAACTAGGAGAATTAATGAATAAAAATCAGGAGCTTCTTGCGCGCGCAACAATTACATGCAGCACAGTTGAAGAAATGATTTCAATTGCAAAAAAAGAAGGAGCTTTTGGAGCAAAGCAGACCGGAACAGGAAGAGGCGGCTTAGTTCTCTGCTTAACTCCTGGAAAGGAACTGCAGGAAAAAGTAGCTGAAGCTTTGGAGAAAAAAGGCTTTCCTGTAATGAAAACAGTTATCGGTGTTTGAATGGAGACAACAATTTATTTAATGAGGCATGCTGAAAGCTCTTGGAACAAGCAGAAAAGGTTTCAGGGAAGCTCTGATATCAGGTTAAGCATTAATGGAAGAACCCAGGCAGAGAAACTTGGAAAGTATTTTAAGGAAAAAGAAATTGAATCAATTTATTCAAGTCCTTTGCAGAGATGCCTTGAAACAGCAAGAATTGCATTTAAAGGAAAAGAAATTAAAATCGAAAAAAATTTAATTGAAAGAAATTACGGTGAATGGGAAGGACTTACAAGAGAGCAGATAATGAGGAAATACGAAAAACAGTGGCATGAATTCATGTTGAGCGGCTCTCTTAAAGGAATTAAAGGAGGAGAGCCCTTAAACAAAGTAACTAAGCGAAGCTTTAATGCAGTAAAAGAAATCGCTTCAAAAAATAAAGGAAAAAATATTGCAGTAATTTCTCATGGAAGAACAAATAAGCAGATTCTTTCAAAAGTAATTGGATTCAATTATGATAAGAACCATTTACTGCACCAGAATAATGCCTGCGTTAATGAACTGCTTTTAAAGAAAAATAAATTTATTTTAAAAAGACTGAATTACTTCCAGTATTTGGTGAGAAAATGAAGGCAACAGCTAAAGCCAACTCCAACATTGCATTAATTAAGTACTGGGGCAAGAGAAACAGTGAATTAATTCTTCCAATGAATTCAAGCATTTCAATGACTTTAAGCCGCTTATTTACAACGACGACAGTTGAATTCAATGATTCACTTAAACAGGATGAAGTTAATTTAAATGAAAAAGACCTTGAATTTGGAGCAGAAAAAGACAGCGTAATTGCTTTCCTGAATTTAATCAGAAAGAAAGCAAAAATTAATTCTTTTGCAAGAGTTGCTTCAAGCAATAATTTTCCTACTGCAGCAGGCCTTGCTTCTTCTGCAAGCGGTTTCGCTGCACTTGCGTTAAGTGCAAGCACTGCAGCAGAATTAAAGTTAAACGAAAAAGATTTGTCAATTCTTGCAAGGCAGGGCTCGGGCTCAGCTTCAAGATCAGTTTTAGGAGGCTTTGTTGAATGGCTTAAAGGAAGAAAAGAAGACGGCTCAGACTCTTATGCAAAGCAGTTATTTGATGAAAGCCACTGGCCTGAATTCAGAATGCTTACAACAATAGTTGAAACAGAGGAAAAAAAAGTGAAGTCAAGGGCAGGAATGAGCCAGACAATGAAAACCTGTGCACTCTACAATGGATGGCTTGACTCAGTGCATGAAGATTTAATTAGCATGAAAAAAGGCTTGAAAGACAAAAACTTTTCTTTGGTTGGAGAGACAGCTGAATTAAATGCATTGAAAATGCATGCAACAATGATTTCAACTGACCCTCCAATAATTTACTGGAATTCCTCTACAATGAATATTATTCATGCAGTGCATTCATGGAGAGAAGAAGGAATGGAATGCTTTTTCACCATTGATGCAGGGCCTAATGTGAAAGTAATGTGCCTGCAGAAAGACGAAAAAGAATTAACCAGCAGGTTAAAGAAAATTCAAGGAGTGAAGGACTTAATTGCATGCTCTCCAGGAAAGAAAGCGGAATTAATTCAGGAGCATTTGTTTTGATTATGGCTGAAAAAATCAAATACAAAATAGTTGACTGGAGCAGTCTTTCAGAAGAAGACAAAAAAAATGTTGAAGTAATTTTAAATTCTTCAGGAATAAAAAAAACATTGGCTGAATTAGAAGCCCGTTGGTCAGATAAAATAAAGGTCTTTTTAGCCGGCAACGAACCAAGAGGGGCAATTGAATATGCAATAACCAATGACTTTGAAGGAAAAAAAATTTTATTAATCAGCAGAATTGCTTCTTTGAGAAGATCAGGTTTTTTAGATAGAAATCCTAAAACACAAACAACCATTGGAAGCGCGCTAATGAAAAGCGCTATTATTGAAGCAAAAAAAACAGGAGCAAAAGAATTAATGGGTTCATTTTCAGTTCAGGGCAGAGCATTATTACGTCACATGGCAAGTAAGGGCTACCTTAAAGAAACAAACTTAACTCATTCTTTCACTAAAAAATTAGGTTCAATTAAATTAAATCCAGTTCAATCAAATCAAAAGAAGAAAAGCACTAGGGAGCCGAGAAAATGAATGAATTAATTGCTTCACAGCGAAAAGATTCGCTGGCAATCTGCACGGTCTTCGTTTCACTCGACCCTGCTTCAAAAAATGGATTGGCCGGCAATCCGGGCAATGATTTATCCGGCAATTCTAATGCATCTTTTTGTGAAGGTGATTTGATTGAATGAATTAATTGTCTCTGCTCCAGGAAAAATTTTATGGATTGGAGGCTACTCAGTTTTAGAGAAAGGAAACGTTTCATTGATTTCAGGAGTGAATAAAAGGGTTTACGCTAAAATCAAAAAAAGGAAAGACAGTAAAGTAAAAATTATTTCAAAGCAGTTCAATTACTTTATTGAAGGAAAAATTGAAAGCGGAAAAATAATTTTTGATTCAGCGCAGAAGAATTTCAATAAAGCAAAATTTGTTTTAACTGCAGTTGAATCAGTCCTAGAATACTTAAAGAAAAAAAAACACAAAACGCCGGAGGGATCCGGCGGCGATCCAGCAAAAGGCTTTGATCTTGACACTTTCTCCGACAAAGAATTCGGCGTGGAAGTGAAAGCTGGTTTGGGAAGCAGTGCTGCAGTTGTTTCTGCTGTTACGGGTGCTTTAATGGTTTTTTTTGGCTTTGATTTGATTAAGGATTTGAAAATCATTCATAAGCTTGCCCAGTTCTCTCATTCCACTGCGCAGGGAAAAATTGGCTCCGGCTTTGATGTTGCCGCTTCCTGTTTGGGTGCAAGCTCTTACATTAGGTACAGCCCTGAATTTGTTTTAAAAGAAAAGTTTCCTGAATGCATTGACCAAAAATGGGACTGTGAAGTTAATCACATTGATTTTCCTTCTTCTTTTGAAACAGTGATTGCTTCTCTGAATAAATCAGCTGACACTAAAGAGTTTGTTAAAAAATTTAATTCATGGAAGCAGGAAAAGCCTGAAGAGTTTAAGGAATTCATTCATGACTATAATGAAATAAACAAAAAAGTTGTTGATGACTTGAAATTATTGAATGAAGATTTCTCTGAAGAAAATTTATTCAAATTTAAAGAGTATTTTATGCTTTCCCGATTGAAAAAGAAAGAGCTTGGAAAGAAAATTAATGCTGAAATCGAGCCTGGAGAGTTCTCTGAGTTAATTGATTCTTCTCTTGATTCTGGGGCTTTTGTATGCATTCTTCCTGGAGCTGGCGGAGGAGATTCAATTGCTGCTTTTTGTTTAAACAAAAAAGATAAAGGAAAATTAATTTCTTTCTGGAAAAGCATTAATTTAACTGTTTTGGATTTAAGGATTAGCGGTGAAGGACTTAAATTAGAGCAGAGCTTTCCTTCATAGTTATTTATTTAAACCAATGAAAGGTAATATTTGCATGGCTAAAAAGCTTCTTGACACTGAATTAAGAAAAATTCAGCACGTAAATATTGTTGTTAAAAACAATGTCCAGTTCAGAGATAAATCCAATGGCTTGAATGAAATTGAACTTGAATACAAAACTTTGCCTGAAATCAATAAATCAGAGATTTCTACTGACATAGAGTTTCTCGGAAAAGTTTTTTCAGCTCCTTTATTTGTTTCAGGAATGACTGGGGGAGCTAAATCTGTTGAGCAGATAAATAAAGATATTGCTAAGGCCTGCGAGGAAATTGGCATTGGAATGGGTGTTGGCTCGCAGAGAGCAATGCTTGAAGATCCTTCGCTTGCCTCGACTTACTTTGTAAGAGATGTTGCTCCAAGCATTTTTCTTGCAGGAAACATTGGCGTGACTCAGTTGAAGAAATATTCAAGGCAGCAGATAGAGGAAATGCTTGACTTGATTAAAGCAGATGTTCTTGCAGTGCACATTAATGCTGCTCAGGAAGCTGTTCAGCCTGAAGGCACTCCTGAATTTGAAGGGTGTCTGGAGCAGATAGCATTGCTTGCAGATGAATTAAGCAAGCCGGTGTATGTAAAGGAAGTGGGAGCCGGAATTTCAAAGGAAACTGCCCAGGAATTAGCTAAAACAAAGATTGCTGCAATTGATGTCGGCGGAGCAGGAGGCACTTCATGGACTGCAGTTGAATATTTAAGAGGCAATGAAAGAGACGGTCCTTTCTGGGACTGGGGAATTCCTACGGCGCAGTCAATTAAAGAAGTAAGAGAAGTATGGGAAGGCCCTTTAATTGCTACAGGCGGAATAAGAAATGGATTGGATGCAGCTAAAGCAATCGCTTTAGGAGCTGACTTGGCAGGGATGGCTTTTCCGGTGCTTCAAGCCCAGCAGAAAGGAGGCTTTAAAGCAGTTAAATCTTTTTTGGAGAAAACAATTAACGAACTCAGGACAGCAATGTTTTTAATAGGAGAAAAAAGCTTAAGTGATTAAATGAATTCAAAAATTTTTTTCCTGCCTGCAATTCTATTCATTTTTTTATTTATTTCCGGCTGTGTTGCCCCGAGCAGGGCAAAAATTATTGTTACTCCGGAATTAGAAGATGAATGCTGCAGGGAATGCTTGTTTGCCTTCATTGAAGATGAAAGCCTTCCTCATGGAAGCACAAAACAGTGCGGTGACTACTCAAAGCAATTGCTTCTTCCCAATGATCCAGGCCTGGGAGTGGGCTTGTCAAACAATTGCGCGGAATACTTTAATGAAAAGCCAAGCACAGTAAATTCCTGTCCGTTTAAGGCAGAGTAATTCTTTTTATTTTCTTTTAAAATAAATAATTTAATGAATTTCAAATTTAAGCCTGGGAAAATTCTTGAAAAAATTAATTTAAAGGATAAAAAAGGAAAAATATTTGAATTATTCATTAGATACCCAAAAATGTCTGATGCAAAACATGAATTAATTTTTGTCAATAAATTAAGGAAAACTTCGAAGTATTTGGGGAACTGGCATTTTGAAACTCTTAAATCAGAAAAGGATTTCCTTAAAAGAAATATTGAAAACATGAAGAAAAAGAAAGGAGTTTTGCTTTCGGTTTATTTAAAAAATATTTTGATTGCTTCGGTTGATTTAAATCCAGGGGAATATGATGACGACAAACATATTGCGTTATTTGGAGTCGGGGTTCTGCCTGAATTTCAAGGCTTAAAGTTAGGCACTTTGATTGGAAAACTAATTTTAGAAATCGCAAAAAAAGAAACCAACTTTGAATTAATTCGAAGCAGTTTTTATAGAAAAAACAAGGCAAGCGCTAAGCTTCATGAAAATTTAGGTTTTAAGAAATACGGCGAGCTTTCGAGGGGAAGAAAAAGGCCAAATTTTTATGATAACGAAATTCTTGTCCATAAATTTCTTTGAATTATTTTCTTTTAATTACTTCTAATTCAGTGCTTTCACTTAGCTCTAAAACTTTTTCCTTCCATTGCCCTAAACCCTTCCAATCCAAAACAATTGCCTCCACTTTTTCCATTGTATTTGCAATTGCTTTTTCAATCATTTCTTCATTTAAAAATTCAAGGTAATGTTTTGGACACATATGTGAGAAAGAAAATTCTTCATTTAAAGCCATTTTAGAAAAAAGTGAAGCATAATGAGTTCCACCCAATCCAATTGAAATTGTTCCTTTTCCTTCAAATTTTGTTTCATTTACAATTGTTTCGCAAACTGCTTTCACTGCATTTAAGTCATTCCATTCCTTTTCTGTTCCACCCGTTTCAATGAAAACAGTTGGCTTTGTTAATGCAGGCCCGTGATGAGTTGATTCAAAAGTTACTTCAAAATCTAATAAAAGTTTTTCTTTCCATTTATTTAATGAAATCAAGTAATTTTTCATTAAATGTGAGGAAGTTTTAATTAATTCAGAGTCTTTTCCTCCAAAATCTGCTTTGCTCCAGTTTCCAATCGGATGAACTGTCAGGGATTTTTTTTCTGCTTTGCTTGAATGCTTTGAAGCAAAAATAAAAGCCTCGGCAGGAATTGAATTAACTTCATCCGCATAAATTTGTTCTTTATTAATTAAATACAACTCAAATTCATTTTTTCTGTAAACCTTGTTTCCTTGAAATTCTTTTTCACTTTCCCTGAATCCGTGCTTAAGGAAATATTTATGCATGTTTGTTCCTGCTTCATCTTTCTTTGAGCAAATTATTGCTTTCATAAAAAATCAGAATTGAATTAATTTCGTTTATTCATTAATTTCTTTTTCAAAAATATTTATTTGTATGATTTAATTAATTGTTCTAAAACTGTTTCATTATTCTCTAAAGTTTTTGAAATTGTTTTTGAAATCCAGTAATTGTATGCTTCCTTTAAATCGTCTTTCTCTGCTTTAGGAGAATTATTGAAAAAATACTTGTTCTGCTTTCTTCTCAGAAAATTCAAATCCAGCAGTCTCTTCAAATGATACCTGATTAATTTTTCACTTACTTCTTTT
>DATDZZ010000104.1:0-13465 GCA_035288565.1 archaeon | reverse complement strand
TTTTCTTTTTTTTATCCGGATGCATTTCAAATGAAAGCACTTCAAGAGTCTGCTTTGAAAACAATGAGTGCTTTTTTGTTGAAACCGCTTCTTCTCCTGAAAAGCAGGCTAAAGGATTAATGTTTGTTGATTCAATGAATGAAAATCAGGGAATGTTTTTTATTTTTGAAGAAGAAAGTGAAAGGTTTTTCTGGATGAAGAATGTTTTGATTCCATTGGATTTTGTGTGGATTGATGAAGGCTTTAAAGTAATTGATTTAACTGCAAATGTTCCTGTTTGCTTGCGGGATCCTTGCCCGGCTTATTCACCTAAAGAGAAAGCAAAATATGTTTTGGAATTGAATTCCGGAACAATTAAAGAAAAAAATTTATCTGTAGGAGGCAAGGTTATTTTTATTAAAGGAAAAGATGATTCTATTTCTTAATGGGCATTCAGAAAAGAATTAAGGAAGCTAAAGCAAGGATTAAGGAGGCGGCTCTTTCAATAGGCAAAGACCCTTATGAAGTTGCTTTAGTTGTTGTAACTAAAGGGCAGAGCGTTGAAGCAATGAGGGAAGCAGTTGATTCAGGGGCAAGAATTATTGCTGAGTCAAGAGTTCAGGAAGCAGAGGAAAAGTTTGCAGGGCTTGACAGGAAAGCTGAAAAGCATTTCATCGGCCATCTGCAGTCAAATAAAGTAAAGAAAGCAGTTGAATTGTTTGATTTAATTCAAAGCGTTGATTCATTGAAGTTAGCTGAAATGATTTCAAGTGAAGCAGTTATTCAGGGAAAGGTAATGCCTGTTTTGATTCAAATAAATATCGGAATGGAAGAACAGAAACATGGTTTAATGAAAGAGGAACTGAAGACTTTTCTTTTAGAGGCTTCAAAGTTTAAGGGAATAAAGATTCAGGGCTTAATGGCTGTTCCTCCACTTGATTCAAGGAACGGTTCATTAAAGCATTTTAATGCAATGAAGGGAGTTTTTGATTCACTTTTTTTCTGGAGAATAAAGAATGTTGAAGTCAAGTTTCTTTCAATGGGGATGTCCGCTGACTTTGAATCAGCTATCAGGCAGGGAGCAAACATGGTTAGAATTGGTTCAATGATTTTCAGTTAATCAGCTGGCTTTCACTTTATAGTTTTTTAAAAAATCTTCCTTGAATTTTTTGAATGAATTTTCTTTAATGGCGGTGCGCATTTCCTGAAATAAATTGCTTATAAAGTGCAGGTTGTGGTATGTTGCAAATCTTTTATAGTTCGGCTCCTTTGTTTTAAACAAGTGATGCAGGTAAGCCCTTGAATGAGTTTTGCATGAATAGCATGAACAGTCATCCGCTGCATTAAAGTCGTTGCGGTATTTTGCTTTCTTTACATATATTGCTCCTTTTTTTGTAAACAAGTGCCCGTGCCTTGCCATTCTTGTTGGAAAAATTGAGTCAAAGCAATCCATTCCAAGATCCACTGCTTTAACTAAATCTGCGGGGCTTCCCAAGCCCATCAAATAATGGATCTGGTTTTCTGGAAGAAGCTTTGAGCAGTGCTGAGTAATGTCAATCATTAAATGAGATCCTTCTCCAATGGCTAGTCCGCCTAAAGCGATTCCATCAAAACCAAGTTTAATTGTTTCTTCGATTGCTTTCTCTCTTAAATCAGTGAATGTTCCTCCCTGGGCAATTCCGAACAACAACTGTTTCTTGTTTTCATGGCTTTCTTTGCAGATTTTTGCAAACTCCATTGTTCTTTTCAATGAATTAATGTAGTATTCTTTTGTTCCTCCAAATCTTGGAACGTCATCTAAAACCATTGCAACATCTGAGTCAAGTTTATTCTGTATTTCCATTATTTTTTTCGGCGTCATGAAAAATTTCTGTCCGTCAAAAGGGCTTCTGAAATGCACTCCTGATTTGTTTGACGAAATTAAGAAATGCTTTGAAAGCATCTGAAAGCCGCCGGAATCAGTGAAGAGAGGCTTGTTCCAGTCAATCATTTTATGCAGGCCATGAGATTTTTCAATTACTTCAAGGCCGGGCCTTAAAAACAAGATGAATGCATTTGCAATGAATGCTTCATACTTTAATTCATGAAGTTCTTTTTTTGTAATAAATTTTACTTCTCCTTTTGTTGCAACAGGCATGAAGAAAGGAGTCCTGATTTTTCCTTTCTTTGTTTTCAGCTGCCCTTCTCTTGCAAGCGATTCATTAGAAGAAGAATTTATTTTGAACATAAAAAAAATAGAAGAATTAGTTTCTTAAGTATAACTAGGATTAAACTTAAAAGAAAGGATGTAATTTTACATCCATTTCATTAAAAGTTTTTTTACTCCCCAAAGGAAAGTCAAAAGCGGTACAATTTCTACTGGTGGATCAGCCCAATAACCAAGCTGAGAGAATCCTCCTAAGTACCAAGCACCAATTAAAACTAACAATATTGGCACTACCCACCATTGCTCTCCTCCTTCCAATTCGTGTCCTTTTTTAGCCATATATACCCTCCGTTCAAAATTTTTTAAGCTTAAAGTTGAACTATAATTAATCTTTTCCTATATAAAGCTTTTGGGGAGCCTAATTTATAGGGTATTATGTTTGAATTGGTTTCCGCTCTTTTAGCACAAAATAAATTCAAAATTGAAAAAAACGGATTAGAGCTTTTAGGGCAGAAAATGTTCATGGTTCCAACTTTTGCTTTTGTTGAACTGCAGAAAGAATTAAAGGAGAAAAAAATTAATCACGTTGCTTACGATGTATTCAAATACACTTCTTTAAGGTGGACAAAAAATTTAAAGGATTCTTACCATATGAATTCAGACCAGGTTCTTAACTGGGCGAGAGACACTGCAACCATCTGCGGCTGGGGCACTGCAAGAATTGTCCACAAAGATTTTGAAAAAAAATTTGCAAGCCTGAAGCTTGAAGATTCAGCTGTTGCATCAACTATTTTAAAGGAACAAGGAATTTCAAAGCACCCAGTGGATCACATGTTCAGGGGATTGATTGCAGGAACATTAAGCACTGTTCTTGGCGCTGACGTTGAGGCAGTTGAAACTCACTGCGTTGCACAGGGGGCAAACGAATGCTGGTTTGTAGTGAAGCCAATGGATTCCTTTGACAAATCAGTTGAATTAGTCAAAAACCAGTTAAAGATTGGAAGGAAAATCTGTTATTGAGTGATGCCATGGAAGACTTTGCAGCAAAGCTTTTAACGCAAAAACAGTTCAGGCTGGAAAAAAGCGGAGCTTACTTATTCAATGAAAGGATTTCATTGCTTCCCGCTTATTCATTCATTCAATTGCAGAAGCAGTTAATCAGGCACGGTGAATCATTTATTTCATACAACGTTTTCAAGAAAATGTCTTTCAGGTGGGTAAAGAATTTCAAAAACATGTTTAAGGTTGAAGGAAGAGAACTGGCTGTATGGGCAAGAGATGTTTCTGTAATCAGCGGATGGGGAACAAGCAGGTTTGAGGAAGAAGACTGGACTAATTACAATTTTAAGGTTGAATTGGATTCCAGCCCTATTCCTGAAACAATTATTTTAGAGGAAGGCTTCACTGAAAAGCCTGTTGACCATATGTTCAGGGGAATTGCTGCAGGAGGATTATCAGCAATCACCGGAAAAGACATTGAGGCAGTTGAAACTCACTGCAAGGCAATGGGAGAAAAAACCTGCAAATTCACTTTAAGGCCGTTAGAGGAATTCAATTTAAGAAAACCGTTTATCAGGGAGCAGCTGCTTTCCTCTCCTTAGATTCAGAGATTGTACTAATTTTTCAGAAATTGTACCAAAATTGCTTTATAAATCACGCAAAGCAATAAGTATATACAAAGAATTTCTCAAAAAAGTTAATTTCACCCTCCCATCCCTTTTTCTTTTTTTTGTTTCTTAAAACCATTGGAGGTCATTAACTTGAATCGCTACAAATTTCTAGGAATAAGTATTTTAACAGCATTTTCATCAAATGCTTTTGCCCAGGAAGCAATGCCTTGGGATCCTTTAAGGAATATTTCAGAGGCGGCTGCTTCGCTTGATTTCTATACAAGGCTGCTTGTTTTTTTGATTTCATTAGGGATTTTCGCTGTATCGATTCTGGCTTACAACAGAAACAAAGGAAAAAAGCTTTTTTTTGTGTCAATTGCATTCTTTTTGTTTTCAGTTAAATGGCTTTTGAAAGTGCTTGATTTATTTATAAGCCCCGGGCTGTTTTTCTCCGATCCCTCAGAGAATGTATTCGAGTTATTGATTCTGGCTTCGCTTGCACTTGCATTATTTAAAAGGTAGATTTTTTCATGGATTCATTTGAAGAAGCGCTTGCATTGGATGTGAGAAAAAAAATTTACAATGAAATAGAGAAAGCCCCGGGCCTGCATTTCAGGGAAATTCAGAGAAGAGCAGGGCTCGCCACAGGAGCAATGCAGTACCATTTAGAGTATTTAACTAAAAGGCACATAATCAAGATTGAAAAAGACGGAAAATTTGTAAGATACTTTGCAGTGAGAGGCCCTCAGCTCGGAGAAGACACAAAGCTGATGTCGCTTTTAAGGAAAGAAACAGTAAGAAAAATCCTGATTTTCCTGCTTACAAAAAAAAGAGCAAACAATTTAACTATTTCAAGAAAGCTTGCTTTGTCTCCCAGCTCTGTTTCATGGCAGGTAGAAAAGCTTTTAGCTCAAGGAGTGCTTGAAAAGAAAAGCAGGGGAAGAAAAATTTACTATAAAATAATTAACCCTGAAAAGGTTTCCCAGCTTTTAATTGCTCATAGAAAAAGCTTTCTGGATGAGCTTGTAGACAATTTCGCTGAAATCTGGACTCAAATGTAAAGCATGAATCCAATTCAATTCAGTTTCAGGGAATTAAACCAAGAAGCAATTAATTCCTTGGCTGATTTAATCAAGCAGAACTTGAATTCAATTGAATTCAATTCATTTGCGTTAGGTGCAAGCTATCCAAAAACTTTTTCTGAAGAAAAAATAAAAGAGTTAAAGAAAAGCTTTCAATTCGTTTTAGTTCAATCAATTTCAAATGAATTAAAAAAAGAAATTAATTTTGAAGACCCTGAAATTTTTATTTTAGTTGATTTAATTAAATCAAATATTTCGTTTCAATTAAAGCCAGTTTACTTGATTGCCAGATACAATAAATTTCAGAGAAATATTGCGCAGACAATTCATTACTGCTTTCATTGCCATGGAAAAGGATGCAGTGAATGCAATGGAACAGGGAAAGCAACTAAAGATTCAGTGCAGGAATTGATTGCAGGAATTCTTGAGCCGGTTTTTAATGCCGAAGGAAATAAATTCCACGGAGAAGGAAGAGAAGATGTAGATGTTTTAATGCTCGGCAATGGAAGGCCTTTCGTAATTGAATTAATGAATCCGGTGAAAAGAATTCTTGATTTAAATGAATTAGAAAAAGAAATTAATTCAAGGTTTAAAGAAAGAATTAAAGTTAGTGATTTAACTTTTACCGGAAAAGAAAAAATTGCTGAAATTAAGCAGAGAAAGCATGAAAAAATTTACAAGGCATTGGTTTCATGCGAAAAAAAGATTGATGAAAAAAGCTTGCCTGCCTTGAAAGGAAAAAAAATTTCAGTAGAGCAGGAAACTCCCAGCAGAGTGGAGAAGAGAAGAGCTTTTTTATTGAGAAAACATGAATCTGAAATAATTAATTTTCAAACAGTAAACGAAAAAGAATTTTTTCTTGAAATAAAGGCTTCAGCAGGAATGTATGTAAAAGAATTTATTTCAGGAGATGAAGGTAAAACCAATCCAAGCATTAATTCTTTGCTTGAAGCCAAGTGCAGCTGCATGCAATTAGATGTATTGCAGATTCTAGATGAAAGCGAGAATTAAGTAAATTAATCCAAAAATTACTGCGAACCAGGCAAAGCTGATTTTTTTCGCTAACTCTAATAAGTATTTAATTGAAATGAATCCGCTTATTGCTGCAATTATTATTGCTATAATCATTTCAGGAGCAAATTCAACTGGATTGCTTAACGAAAACAAAATCTCTGCAAGAAAAACTGCCGGAATTGATAAAAGGAAGCTTATCCTGAAAGCCTTTTCTGGATTAAATCCTTCAAACAATAAAATGCTTGTAGTTACTCCGCTTCTGCTTATTCCAGGAACAACTGAGAATCCCTGAGCCAATCCAAGAATTAATCCATTCAAGGAATTTAATTTTCCTTCTCTCCTGCTTTTTTTCTTGAACTGAAGCAATCCAGTGAAAATTAAAGCCAATCCAATTAATATGAGGAAAGGAAACTGCTGTGAAAGAATTTCCTTTAAAAAAAAGTAAACAGGAATTCCTGTAACCGCTGATCCAATCAAGGCAACTGCAATGAATTTCATTAATTTTTTTTCTTTCAGTTCAGTGAATTGAATTAAATCTTTCCTGAAATAAATTACTGCGGAAATCAATGTTCCTATGTGAAGAAAGACAGAGTAATTGAATGCCTTCTCTAAAGGAATATTGAAATAAGTTAAAGCAACAGCCATTGCCTGCCCCTGGCTGCTTATAGGAAGCCATTCAGCTATTCCCTGAATTAATCCTAAAACTATTGCCTGAAATAAATCCATTAACTCACTTAAAGAAAAACAAAAATTCTTTTTTTAAATTAATGTTAGCTTGCATTAATTCTTTTATCAAATGTTTTTCTGATAAAAGAAGAAAGCACAGGAATTTGCCGAGGCTTTTCGCTGAATGCCTGCCATGCAAGGAAAAGCATCAGCAAAGTGAATGCAAGGACAATGAAGCTGAAGAAAAGAGAATAAAAAACCGAAATAAATCCCGCTAAAGGGCCCAGCAGAAAAGAAAAAATTAAAAGCACTGGCATCAGCAATAAATTCACTAACAATAATCCAAAATAAAAAATTACATTCAAGGCAATTGCCTGAATGAAATGAAATTTTGCTTCTGCTGAACTATTCTTCAAAAAAATTAATCCAAGCAATGCAGCTAATGCAACTGGATAGCCTACAGCTGCAATCAGTTTTTCTTCTTCGCTTGAATAAACTGAAGACATGCAATAACTAATTGTTTTTCTTGAATTTAAATTTATTGAATGGGGGTAAGTGCTAATGGAAATTGATTTTTTGCGTATAAGGCAATTAACTCACTTTTTTTAATTCTTCTCTTTGATTGTGAAGCAGTGATAATGCGCTGTGAGAAAGAATTCAGTTTATTAAATTAAAATCATTATTTATAATCCCTTTACTTCGTCAATCAGTGAAAGCATCTAAGTTTCTTTAAAGCCTGTTTTTCAAAATTTTTTAATGAAACGCAAATCAAAGAAAATGACTATAACCTAAGCATTTCCCAGTACAAGGAAATAAAGCATGAGGAAATCAAGTACGAGCCGCCCAAAAAAATCATTGACAAAGTGCTGAAGCTTGAAAAAGAAATTGCTAAAGAATTAGAAGAATTAAGAAAGATGGTTTAATGGATAAAAAAACATTTGATTTTGTTTTGGGCAAAGGAGAAGATTACCGTGTTGAATTCAAGGAAAACCTAAGCGGAATAGAAAAGGATATTGTTGCTTTTGCAAATGCCGAAGGCGGCCGCATTCTTGTCGGAATCAGTGACGACAACAGAATCAAAGGAATAGAAATTAACAATAGGCTGAAAGCTGACTTGCAGAGCATTACAAGAAACTGTGACCCGCCAATCCATATTGAACTTTCTGAAATTGATAATGTTCTTGTTGTTTCTGTTCCAGAAAGCAGCAAAAAGCCGCATCGTTGTTCACAAGGCTTTTACTTGCGCACTGGCTCTATTTCCCAAAAACTCACTGTTGATGAAATTCGTGAATTGTTCAACAAGCAAGGAAGCTTTTGTATGAGGAGATAATTAACAGGGATTTTTTCTTAAAAGATTTTGACGCTGAAAAATTTTATGGTTTTTTGAAGAAAGCAAACGTTTCCAAGACACTGCCTCAACAGGACCTGCTTTACAATACGGGGCTTGCCAATTCAAAAAGAGAATTCAATAATGCGGCAATCCTTTTGTTTGGAAAAAACCCTTCAAAGTTTATTCCCCAAGGAATCATTACCTGTGTTTTGTACAAAGGCACTGGCAAAGCCTTAATTATTGACAAAAAAAGACTTCAAAAGCGGCATTATCTCCAATTACAATGACACTAAAAGTTTTTTTTACAAGAATTTGAGACTGCGTTATGAAATCAAAGGCTTTGAACCAAGAAAAGAAATCCTGGAAATCCCTGAAGAAGCATTAAAGGAAGCAATAATTAATGCTGTTTCTCACAGGGATTATTCTGAGAAAGGAGCAGTAATTCAAGTAGATATTTTTGATGACAGAATCGAAATCTCTGACCCCGGCGAGTTATTGTTTGACAAGGCTGATTTTGGAAAAAGAAGCATTTCCAGAAATCCATTGATTTTTGGGCTATTGCAAAGAATAAATCTGGTTGAGCATGTCGGCTCTGGAATTGCAAGAATGAGGAAAGCGCTCGCAGATGCAGGCTTGCCTGAACCAAAATTTGATTTCACTAATTTCTTCACAGTAACGTTTTACAGGCCTGCTTTGAAAGAAACTGCCCAGAAAACTACCCAGAAAACTGCCCAGAAAATAATTGAGCTAATAATTGCAAACCAGAAGATTACAAGAGCCGAGCTGGCAAAGGAAACCGGCTTATCAGAAGACGGAATAAAATTTAACCTCAACAAACTCAAAAAAGAAGGCATTCTCAAACGCATTGGGCCAGACAAAGGCGGTCACTGGGAAGTAAAACAAACAAAGAAAAAAGCGGGATGAATATATGACACAAACTTTTGTTTTTGATTTTTATAACTTGTATATCCCAAAGGGAACAAAATACGTAAACAATAAACTCGGGATCAGGATAATCCCTTTGAGATTGGCTGAAGAATTTGAAAAAAACAGAACTTCGCTTTCAAAACCTCATTGCCGTGAATTAAAGTAATTATTGGTCTTTTCCAAAGCCTTTATGAAATGTTTTTGTGAGGTTTTTGAATGCTGTTTTGGGAATGTTGGATTTCATTGAAAAATTAGGGATGGGAATGCCAGGATTTGAACCTGGGACCGCTCGATTATCAGTCGAGTGCTCCAACCAGACTAAGCTACACTCCCGTTAAAGTAATTCAAATAAGAACAAGGGATAAAATACTTTAAATAGGTAATATTTATATTCTTTAACTCCATTTCCTTTTTACTTTTAAAGTGATTTTATGGGCATTATTCCTGAATCTGTTGACAGGCTGATCGGAAAGCATTATCCTGAGTCATCCATTTTATTCAGCCTTATTTTCATTGCTTTAAACCTTATTTATAATTTGAATTCAATTGCTTTAAATGAATTCAATTCATTTGATTTATTCATTGTTGCAGTTCTTTTAATTTTTTCATTTTTTTCAATTGTTTTTGCATTCAATGTAATCTGGTTCAAGGAAACAAATTTTTTTCAGTTCCTTGCAATTGTTTTAGTAACCTTAACAAATTTAATGCTTGTATTTGGAACAGTTTACTGGGCGGGAATGCTTTCAGGAAATTTCGGAACACTTCTTTTATTTGAGGGCGACTTGACGTTGGCTGGAAAAACAAATCTTCAATTATTTTTTGAATCAGTTTATTTCAGCGGAGTGACTTTATTCAATTTAGGCTACGGTGGCATTGTTCCCAATGGAATGCTCAGGCTTGTTTCAATCATGGAATCAATGATTGGATTGACATATACATTAATTGTGATCTCTGAAGGAGTTAAGAGAACAAAGATTAAGAGCCTGATTCTTCCTTTCCCTTAAAAGGAGCTGAAAAAAGAAATTAGAAAGCAGGCAGAAATAGAGGCAAAAAAGACTGCAAAGAAAATTGAGAAAGAAGCAGAGCATAAAATGAAGAAAGAAGCGAAAAAAATGGTTGAACAGAAAAAATGAATTTTTTAATTGTTTCATTTCTAATTCTATTTAACAGCCCGATAGTCTAGAGGCCAAGGATCCTCGGCTTTGAACCGGGTGACGGGAGTTCGAATCTCCCTCGGGCTATCCTGTTTCGCCAGGATGAAACGACATACGTCAACCCATTGCAGTGCAATGAGTTGTAAATATTTTTTTTGATCAAACTTTTTCTAAAAGTTTGGTTCTGTAGCTCCCTCGGGCTATTTCCATTGCACTGAGCCAATTCATTTATATAATACTTAATCTAATTATTAAAAAGAAAAAGAATGATTTAGGTGTGTAAGTGAAAAAAATTTTATTTGCTTTAACTCTTTTAATGATTGTTTTAAGCGGGTGCACTGCTCCAAGCAGTCCGGTTCAAGGAGAAGAAAAAACTGTGGAGGCTGTTTCTTCGGGAATGCCTGTTTCGGGACTTGAAGACAAAACTGAGGAAAGCATTGTTTCAGAGGATTCAATGCAGGAAACGGAAACCGGAACTGAAATGGAACTGAAAAGCAGCATTCTTGTTTCTAGCCAGGACTTAGTTAATGGAACAGTGAAAATTAACAGAGTTGTTGCAGAAGAAGGGTCTTGGCTGGTTATTCATGCACAGGAAAATGGCGCAGTAGGAGCTGTATTAGGCAAGGTTTTTGTTTCATCTGGAGAAAATTCGAATGTTGTTGTTTCAATTGATTCAGGAAAAGCAACTGAAACTCTTTATGCAATGCTTCATGACGATAAAGGAGTTATTGGAGAGTATGAATTTCCTGGAGCGGATGCGCCTCATTTAATGGAAGGAAAAGCCCTTGTAGTGCCATTCAAAGCAATGAAGGCTTCAATTGAAGCAGAGGAAACTGAAAAAGTAATTGATGTTGAATTATTTCAATGGGGTTACTCGCCTAATCCAATTGAAGTTAAATTAGGCCAGAAAACAACTTTAAGATTGAAGTCAAGGGATGTTCCTCACGGCTTCACTGTAACTGCTCTTGGAATTGATGAGAAAAGCATTTCTTCAAGTGAGGTAAGGGAAATTACTTTTACTCCTGAAGTGGAAGGAGAATTCACTGTTGTTTGTACAACTGTCTGCGGTTCAGGGCACGGCTCTATGAGAGGAACAATTAAAGCAACAAAGTAATTTTTTATTTTTTAAGTGATTGAAATTGAAGAAAAAAAAGCCTTCAAGAAAGGCATTGAAAGGAAGAAGCCAGAAAAATGCCGGCAATGCAGGCAAGGAAAAAAAGAGAAGTAAAGTTAAGTCTTCAAAAATAATTAAATTAAAGGAAATGCTTTTTGGAGAAAAAAAGAAGAAGGTGAAAAACATTAAAGTAACAGTTTTTTCTGACTACACTAGCCCTTACTGTTTTGTGGCTTTTGATTTCCTTAAAAAAATGAGGGATGAATTAAATTTAAAGCTTGAATTCAAGTGCTTTGAATTAAGAAGGGAAGGTTCGGCAAAGCTTTCAAAGCATTCTCCTTATCATTTCATGCTTGAAAAAGATGTAAAAAATATTATTTCAACTTACGGAATTAATGTTGTTGTAAATGATTACATGAGTTATTCAAGGAAAGCCCACATTCTTGGAAAATTTTTTGAGGAAAAAGAACTGTTTGAAGATTATTCTGAAAGAGTTTTCAAGGCCTATCATTTTCTTGGAAAAAATATTGAGAATGCAGCTAATTTAATGGCTATTGCAAAGCCTTTAGGTTATTCTTATGGAACTTTAGAGAAAGCCATTTCAAGCAGAAACCTTGAAGAAAAAGTTGTGAAGGACGAGAATGAAGCCAAAAAACTCGGGATAAGAGGAGTTCCGGCAATAGTTGTGGGTAAAAAAATTGTTGAAGGAATCTGGCCTTATGAAACCTTCAAGAAAAACATAGAGCAGTTAATTAAGGAACTATAATTTTTTTTATTTTGCTGAAATTATTTCAATTACATCCCTGTGCTTTAATTCATAATCCTTTCCAATCATTTTCTTTGTTTTTACATCCACTGCTCTAATGAAGTTTTTTCCAAAATCTGTGTGAAGCTTGAAAGCAAAATCCAGTGCAGTTGATTTCGGGGGCATTAAAAAGCAGTCAGGAAGCCTTCTTCCTTCGCTGTCCTCCAGTTTTCCGACTCCTCCAGGAAAAACCGCAACATACTTCAATACATCGAAAACTGTTTTATTCAGCAATTCCTGCACTCCAGTGCTGTTGAATTTCTTTAAAACTTTTTCCTTAATTATTTCCAAAGCTTTTTTCTGCCCTTCATTTACATTAATTAATTCAAATTCATTGTCTCCTGGAAGATAGTGAATTGCTTTTGCTTTTACTGCTTTCTTTAACGCCAATTCTGATTCAGCAGAGCAGGCTATAATTAACAATTCAGGGAACTCTTTACTCATCCGCTCAATGTTTTCAGCTGAATTTGATATGTCTGCTTTGTTTGCGGCAATAACTATCGGCTTGCTTAACTCCCTTAACTTGAATGCAAATGCTTTCTGCTCTTCTTCACTCCATGCATTCAATTTTTTTTCAATTAAATTTGTTTTCAGCAAAGCCTGTTCAATTGATGTTGTATTTGCCCCTATTCCGCTTAAATTCTGTGAAAAAACTTCAAGCATTTTTGCCTTTGAATCAAAAGGGGTTCTTGAAAACTTCTGCCAGTTTTTTTTAATGACTCCAAGAAACCAGAAGCCGATTTCTTCTTCAAGGAACCTGACATCATTTAATGGATCATAGTTTCCCTGTCCGACTGCTTCTCCTTTTTCATTTATTGAACCGGAAGCATCAATTACATGAATCAATGCATCTGCTTTGCTTAAATCAGTTAAAAACTGGTTGCCTCTTCCAAGCCCTTCATGAGCTCCCGGAACCAATCCAGCCACGTCAATTATTTCCACTGGAACAAATCTTTGATGCTTTTCGCAGAACCCAGTTCTTGGATTGCATTGAGTGTTGAATTCACTGTCAATGCAGTCAATTCTTGCAAAGCCAATTCCTTTGTTCGGCTCAATTGTAGTGAAAGGATAAGCAGCTCTAGCCACGTCAACTAAAGTTGCAGCCGAAAAAAAAGTTGACTTTCCCGAAGAAGGCTTTCCCACTAATCCAATAATCATAAAATAAATGTAAAAGGAAAGAAATAAATTACTTTTATTTTCGTGTTTTAATCACTCACAGTAATTCAATCGATTTTCAAAAATTTAATTCCATTGAATTTTATTTTCAAAAATATATTCAGCCATTGCTTCTAATTCTTTTTCAATAAACTTTTTATTCACTAGTAATCCTTTTAGAATTTTTACCAGCGCTTCATCAGTCATTTTAAGTTGTTCCCTTCTAGCAAGCCTCAGTGCTTTCTTTCTTTTAATGTTTTCACGCAAAGTTTTTGGCTCATTTTGTTCATTCATAAAACTAAAGATTTGCTTATGGTGCTTTAAAATCAATTCCTTTTCTTTTTCAGTGATTTCAATTCTTTTCAATGCCTGCAACAGGTCTTCAAAATCAATGCTCTTCAATAAATCCATTTCAATTAACTTAAAAGGAGTAAATAAATCAGTAAAAATTTCTATTTTAATTTGTTCTTCAGTCATTTTTGC
>DATDZZ010000103.1:0-12598 GCA_035288565.1 archaeon | reverse complement strand
TTGTTTTAAAATCAAAAAATTATTTTAAAAGCCTGAAAATAATCTTTCCGCTTCAATTTCTGGCAGTCCAGCTTCCCTGATTTTTTTTGCTGCTTTTTCTATATCATAGGAAATTCTTTCAAATTTAATAAATTTTTCATCGGTGTCCAGAACGCAGTAGCCTGTTCTCGGATCTTCATCCCTTGGCTGCCCGCAGCTCGGAACAGTAATCAAAATCTTTTTCTCATCATAAGTGATTTCTTTCTTTTTAATGCAAGTGAATTGCTTTTCCTCTTCAAAAATGTATCCTGGAAGATGGCTGTGCCCCGTTAAAAAAATCCGGTAATTCATTTCTTTTAAAGCAAGCCTTGCTATTCCAGCATCAATGTATTCAAAGATTGGATTAAATGGAGTTCCGTGCACTCCAAGAATTTTATTTTCTTTGTCAATAAACTTTCCTGGCAGTTTCTCAATCCATTGCATGTTTTCTTTGCTTAAGTTTTCTTTTGTCCATAAACTGCATTTCTGTGCGCTTGAATTAAACCAGTTTAATTGTTCAGGGTACATTAATATGTATTCATGGTTGCCAAGAATGCAGTGGGCTTTTTTTTCCTTCAATAAGGCAATTACTTCATTTGGATTTGCCCCATAATCTATTTGATCGCCTAAAGAAACAATTTTGTCAAATGAATAATTTTTTGTTTTTGAAAAAACTGCTTCCATGGCTTCAAGGTTAGCGTGAATGTCGCTTAACAATAAGAGTTTCATTTTATTCAATTCGCGGCTTTTTTTCTTCTTTAATTGGAAGAACAGGATCAATAACTATGTCTCCTTCGAGATTTTTAGCTAACATAACCGGGGTATGGGAATCCTTTTCCTCAAATTCATGGCTTAAAGAAAAATGCTTTTCCTTTAATTCTTCAATTATTTCCTTTACCTTTTTTTGTTTTTCTTCCATGATTAATTTTCTGATTCAAATAATTTAATCCTTTCGTTTGGAAGAAATCATTAAAATAACTGCCTGTTTAGTTCTTTTATGAAAGAAATTAATAAGAAAAACTTAAAGAAAACTCATTTATTTATTGGATTGGAAGATGTTTTAATTCCTGGAAATGCAGAAAAAGAAATCAATTTAAGTGAAGTTAAAAAAATTATTCGGAACCTGATTCAGCTGAATGAAAAAGTTCCTGAATTCGATTTTTTTATTCTTACCGGGCTGCGGGAAAAGGAAGCCTTAAAAAGAATCAGGAATTTTCCGTTTCTTAATGAAGTTAAAGACAAAATAATGAGCGTTACGGAGGGGTATATTGACTCTAAAGAGCCTCAGGACAAGGAATTTTATTTAAAGCGCTTGAATGAAAACCATGAATTCAAGGATGAATACTTCAAGCAGACTGTAATTCAAGGCTTTATTGGCAAGGGAGTTGGAAGAGAAAAAATAGAGTTAATCGGGCATGATGTTTGGACTGACGGCTTTTATACAACAAAATTCAGCAATGTTGATTTTGCTTTAATTAAATCTTCTCTGACTCACTTGGACAATCCTTTAAATCAAGAAATTCCCGGAGTGGTTTACATTGAAAGAACCTGGAAAGATTTTAAAAAAATTTTATTGGGGGAATTAAAAAAACCTTCACTTGAAGAATTGGACAAATATGTATTAAATTATTTCAGGAAGCATTTAATAGCAGATGAATTGAATAAACTGAAAATAGGGGCATGATTTTTCAGCTCCACTGGCTCCAATAAGAATTAAAGTAATTTGAATAAATTTCTGCAACTGATTTGTCTTTAATGAAAATAATTGATTCATCATTGGCTGTTTCAGAATGCTGGCTTGGATTCATTGAACCGGTTAAAACAATTTCTTTGTCGAAAATGCAGAGCTTGTTATGCATGTTATATGGGTTCTTGTCCTTCAAAGATTTAACTTCAGTTCCCTGGAACCTTTCATACTCGGAATAGCGTGAAACCTGCTTCTCTTCAAAAATAACTCTAACAGGAATTTCCTCTGCTTTGCTTATCAGCTTATCTCCAACTGAATCCAGTGTCAATGAGTAGTACATGCAGTCAATTGATTCTTTTGAAGCTTCAATGAATTTATTTATTTGATTTCCGCATTCATCTTCAGGGCAGAAATAAACTTCAAAAGGTGAATTGAAATCATTTACAGTGTTTTTTGAAGAGTTCTTGCCAAATTCCCCTCTCCAGAGTTCATTGAATTCATTGAAAAAGTTTTCAGCCGCTTTATTTGATTCAATTAGCACAGCATTGTTATTGTTCCTGCTGTTGTCATTAAAAGTGAAATTGTATGAACCAATCCAGACATCTTTCAAATCGAATACGCAGAATTTGTTATGCATGTAATCGCCTTCCCTTGAATCAACTTTCAGGAGACCTGCTTCCATTAATTTTCCTGCAAGAGAAGCTTCTCTCCTGCTTTGCAGTAAATCAGAAACCAAGCCTATTTCCATTCCTTTCAGCTTTGCTTTAAATAATTCATTCACTATTTCCTCTGAGTCAACGTCATATACCGCGCAGTAAATGCTTTGCTCGGCTTTCTTTATCTGCTCAATTAATTTTTCTTCACAGTTGTCTTCAGGGCAGAAGTAAACTCCTTTAACTTTTGAGTGCACATCAAGCACTGTTTTTTTTGCCCCAAAAAAATCAGGAAAATTTAATTCATTTTTTGGCAGCTCAAATTTAGGAATGCTTATTTCAGGAACACTGATTTTTGTTTCCTTGCTGATTCTAATGGGCTCTCCGATGAAACCGAACTGGTTTAGCACAATTAAAATCAGAAATAAAACTATTATGGAAGTTAAATTGCCCGTTATTTTTGGGAAGATTTCTTTCATCAATAAAGATACGGTTAATCTTTTTATAAATTTAGAGGTAAAATTAGAGGCATAATTTCAGCCTCGTTTTTTTTGTTGCATTGTGCGAAACGGATTCGCTGTAATAAAACGATTTATAGCTGCAGTCAAAACACTTTATTTTGTTTTCCGTTCCCCTGAATTCCCTGAAAACCGATGTATTCTTTGATCCACACATTGCACAAAACTTATTCATAGAAATCGAAATTTATTCTTCATCCGTGTCGCCATCCGAGTCTTCGTCGTCGTCAGAGTCATCGTTATCTGTGTCGTTGTCTCCGTCCATGTCGTCATCCTGGAATTTGAATAATGCTTCTTTTTCAGTTAATTCCATTGATATTGCGTTCATAAGGTTCCTTCCTCCTGAAAATTTCTTTAATTATTTGTGTGCGATAGTATTAAAAATATGACTTGAAGCGCCTTAATTCCACTTTTTATATTCTTTCACTAATAATGTTTTAGGTGGTTTCATGTCTTTTTTACTGAATTCGAAGTCCAACCTTCAAAGCAAAAACGCAAGGCTTTCCAAGCCTGAAAGGAAATGCATGAACTGCGGCAACACAATTCAAATTTCCGAGCCGTCAGGGATTTACGAAAGAAGGTTTTGCTCTGAAGAATGCTATCAAAGATATTTAAGCTAATTTCATTTGAGTCAATGACAGTAAAGCGACAGCCACTAAAAGGAATTGAATAGGCAGTTCAAATGAAAGCATGGCAAAGAATATTCCTGAAATAAGGAGCCCTCCAATTCCAAGTGAAATGATTCGCATTACAACATACCTTAAATATTCTTCTTCTTTTTTTCCTTCTTCTATTATTTTGCTGTCCAAAGACACGTAAAGCATTGAATAAGCCAAGTTTGCTATTGAATTAAATAATGCGAAAGAAAGTTCATTGAAAATTAAAACTCTTCCAAGCCAGGCAGAACTGCTTAATCCAACAATTTTTTTTATGGGGTTTTTATGATTTGAATCAATTTCTTTATACAGGAAGTAAATCAAAATCATTGCAATAATTAAAGTCAAAGAATAATACAGGCCGTAAAATAAAATGCTTCCAAAAATGCTGAAAACAATTAAAGGCCATAAAAAAATCTCTGATAAGTCATGAACTCCGTAGCCAATAAATCCAATCATCTCCTTTTTTCTGTATTTTTTGATTATGGCTTTCAATTCATCAATTATTGAAAACTCGAATTTTGCTTTCCTGTCCTTGGTTAAAAGCAATGGAACAGCGCTTAAGGAAATTAACGCGATTCCTGCATAAAAGTTGGCTGAATAACCAAAGAAAGTTATTATCAGACCTCCAATGAAAGGGCTGACTGCAAGAGAAATAATATCAACATAAATCATTGCAGCAGCATCATGGCCTTTCTTTTTCTTTCTTGAAAACATTATCAAGTCAGTCCACCAGGCAGTGAAATAAATGCTCCATCCAAGCCCTAAAGCACTTGCAGCAATAAATAAATCCAGAAAGTTTTTTTCAACTGAAATTAATTTAGAGAAAAAGGCAAAGTAAAAAAACAACGACAAAATCATTGTGTGCTTTAAACCAATTTTTGAAACAATTTTTGCAGAAACAGGAGAAAAAAAAGCAAAAAAGCTGTAAGCAATCATTCCAAAAAGCAGAACTTCCTTTACAGATAATTCAATTACTGTAAGAAGGTAAATCGGAATAAAGATTCCGCTTAAGCTGAATCCTATTCTTTTAAGCAGAGTGTTGGCCATTAATTCCTGTCTTTCATATTTTCCGACAAGTTCATGAGTTACATGGAGACGCGTTTTCATATCCAGTTAACAGTTTATCTTAATAAAAATCTTTTCAGAAAAGAGTAGTCTGCTTTTTCTGCAGTCCCTTAATTGTAGCTTTAGGGTTGCCTATTTCAAAATCAAGTTTATAAAAAATCAATTCGGATTTGCTTCTTTCAAGGAGCTCTAAAGCTGTTCTCCTGATTTCAGGGGCAAGCAAAATTCCTCTTGTTTCCTTGTTTTTAAGTTTCTCAACTTCTTTTACATATCTTTCCAATTGAGTAACTGAATTAAAGTCTGCTTTTCTTCTCTTCACTTCAATAACCACAATTTTTCCCTGAGAATCCTCTGCAAGAATATCAATCACTCCTTTTCTAAGCATCTGCTCCTGCTTTAATGGCTTCAAGCCTTTTTCAATAAACTCCAAATCAGTCATTAATTGATCAGATAATTCTTTTTCAGAGCCGAAAAGCCTCAAGTCTTTTGAAGATTCATTCATTTCCTCTGCAATAATTTTTGAAATGGATTTAAAAAAAACCTTGATTTCTTCTTTCGGGTTCTGCTTAACTGCTTTAACTAAAAAAGTATTGTCATCCAAAACTTTTGTGGAAATTCCTGCCTTCATCATGTAATTAGCGGGCCTGAGAAGCCTGTTCTGGTGAATTGCAATGCTTGAATCTCCTTTAATCATTAAAAGCCTCTTGCCTAAAGCAAGCTTTGAAGCAGCTCTCCCCCAGTACTCAACAGAGCACTCTCCAAAAATCAAAAGCATGTTTTTGGATTTAACTGCTTCCCTGATTTCGTTTTCCGCAGAAACAAATGAAGCCATTAAAAATTCTGAAAAGAATTCTTTAAAAAAACAATTAATACTCTCTTTCAATTGCCCCCGGATATAAGTCCTGCCTTCCTCTTTCAAGCTCTTCAGCTTTTTTTTTCTTTTTCTTCTTCTTTTCAGAAAAAGGCTTTCTTTTTCCAGGTTTTTCAAAATCATTCATTCAATCACAATTCAATTAATTCTTTTGGAATCTTTTTCATTATCTTAGGAAAATCATCTTTAATTACTACTTCTGTTTCCAGCCTGATTCCCCCGAATTTTCCGTAAATTGCCGGCTCCACTGAAACAACGTAATTTTTCATGAATTTCCATTCATCTTTTGCGCCGATTCCGTTTGGGTAATCATGCACATGCAGTCCGACTCCGTGGCCCAATGCATGAATTAATTCAAATCCTTTTTCTTTAAGCATTCCGTTAGCTAAATTAAATGCATTTTTTGCTTTGTTTCCTTCAAAAAACTGCCTGTAAGACTGCTCTGAAGTATTGTAGATTAATTCATATAATTCTCTCTGCTTTTCAGTTGATTTCCCGATGCAGTAAGTTCTTGTATTGTCGGAGCAGTAATTACTGTATCTTGCACCGAAATCAATCAATAAAAACTCTCCTTTCCTTAATTTTTTTTCTCCGGAAAGATGATGCGGAACACTGGAATTTATTCCTGAAGCAACAATTGTTTCATAGCTTAAATTGCATGCATTTTTCCTGAATTCCTGTTCAATCCAGAACTTTAATTCTTTTTCAGTTCTTCCGGGCCTTATTTTTGGAATTACCTTTTCAAGTGATTCAATTGAAACATCCACAGCAGTCTGGATTTTCTTTATCTCGCTCTTGTTTTTCACTGCCCTGAGTTCGCTTAATTTCTTTGAAACATCAAAAATTTTTCTTCCTTTAAGGGTTTTTTTTAAATTCCTGAATCCTGAAACTGAATACAAGTCAAAGTTGACTCCAATTTTCTTTGATAAGTTTTTTTTCAAAAACCCTTCCAGCTGGTTCTTTGAATTAATCACAAGCACTTTGAAGTCTTTTGAAAGAAATTTCTTTAGGTTCCCGTATTCTAGTGAAGAAGTTATAACAATTTTTTTGTTTTTGTTTAAAATCATTACAGCGAAACCCTGCACTTCCATTGGAAGCCCTGTGAGGTAGTTGAAATTAACATCATGAAAAGAAGAATTTTTCAGCAAAATTGAATCAAATTTCTGGCCATCAAGAAGTTCATGGATTTTTTTATTCATAGTAATTGCATATATGAGCATATTTTAATATTTTAGGTATAAATTATTTGCATGGAAAAAGAGGAAATTTTTCAAAGGCTTGACTCGTTTCTGGATTCCTTGAACGAAAAAGACAATGTAATGATTCTCCCTGACGGAGACGGAGACGGCTTCTCAGCAGCAGTAATAGCGTCTAAGGCAGTGGAAACCCTGACAACTAAAAAGCCCGCAATAAGGTTTTTGTATAAAAATTCCAGGGGAATCCCTGATGAAGTGAAAAAAGAAATAGTTGAAAAAAATTTCAATGTTTTAATTATGCTTGACTACGCAATTGACCAAAGCCCTGAAGTGATTAAAATTCTTGAAGACATTTGCAGAATTCTGATAATCGACCATCACAAAATTTACAATGACTTGAATTCAGATAAAACAATTTTAATTAAGCCCCAGTTTTTTTCAAAAATTGAGCCAAGCAAATACAATACTTCAAAGCTTGCATTTGATTTATTTTCAAGAAAGGCAAACATTAAAAGCTTGGACTGGGTTGCGGGAGTAGGAATTATTGCTGACTCTTCAGTGGATCAATGGAAGAGCTTCATGCAGGAAGTGAATGATTCTTATGACGTGGGCGGAAAAGGAAAATACTCTAATTCAAAGCTTGGAGACATAAGCGCAATTCTTTCAGGAATTGAATCCTTTGCCCCGCAGGATTTCCCTGTATACTTTGAAAAATTTCTTCATGCCGGGCATCCAAGGGATGTGATGCTTGCACAGTATGAGCAATACGCAAAAGATTTAAGCGATGAAGTTGCTTACTGGCTTTCAAAAACAAATGAGAAAGCGCAGATTTATCCTGAAGAAGAATTAATTTATTACGAAATTTCTCCAAAGCACAACATTAAATCAGGATTAATTAATAAAATTGCAAAAGAAATTTTTCCTGACAGAACAGTGATTGTGGTGATGCATTCCTCTGACCCAGAATACATTTCTTTCAGCGCAAGAAGATCGGACTTTAAAATTAAAACAAATGAATTGCTTGAGAAATCAATTGAAGGCCTTGAAAACGCTTCTGCCGGCGGCCATGTCCCGGCATCAGCTGGAAGAATCCTGAAAAAAGATCTTCCAAAATTCAAAGAAAAATTACTTGAAGTAGTAAAGCAAAGGAGTGTTCGAAATGAATAAAAAAAAGAAAATTCAGTTGGATGAATCAGAGGGAGATCTCGAGAAAGAAATACAGGAAAAAGAAGAAAACGAAGAAGTCGAAAAGCCTTCAGACAATATTTATTCAGAAAAGGAAAGGGAAGAAATGCTTGAAGAAGGATCAGTTGATGACTACGAATTAGGCTTCATGCAGGGCTATGAAAGAGCTGAGAAAGAAAAAAAGAAATTCATAAAAGAAGAAAAGAAAAAGCCAAGTAAATAAAAGCTATTTATCTAAAAAAAGTTTTCTTGCGGCAATCCTTGCAATTTTAGGGTTTGTTCCCTCCGCGATTGCTGCTTCTTCCACCTGCTTTATTGAATACTTTTTTTTGTAAGCAGACAAAATATTAATTAAAATGTCAACTTCCTCTTTTTCTTTTGAAGATAAATGATCATACTCGGCATTAATCACCTGGGGGTCAAGTGCTTTGTCAAGAATTTCTGAAAAACTTTTTTCCTCTTCCGGTGCCTCTTTTGTTTCCTGAATTTTTGGTTTCTTTATCAAGCCTTTTAATTTTTCAGCCACGGCTTCCTGCAATGAAACCTTTTCAGTTTCTTTTTCTTCTTCCCTCTGCCGCCTAATTTCTTCTTCCTTTTTTTCTTTTCCTTCTTTTCCCTCAATTTCATACATTTTTCTCAATTCTTCTTCCTTCTGCTTTTCAATCTCGTCCTTATTCATTATTCCTTTCAGTGGAGTGAACTCTTTCATTCTTTCAATCTGCTCTCCTTTTTCCACTCTTTTAAGCTTTATTTTGCTGTCAAGCAATTCTGCTTCTTTTCTTAAAGCAAACCAATTGTCTTTGTATTCCTCTTTTTTTATTTCCCCAGTGTAATATTTGTACTGAAGGTCTTTGATTTTTTTCTCAATTTCCTCTCTTTTAGTGACAAGCAGGCTCAAAGGCTCTTTTTCTCTTGTATAATGCCTGTAAGATAAGTAAATTGCGCCACCAAAAACTATTGCGGCAATCAAAATTGAGAAAATTAATGCAATCAAGTTAAGAAGATTTTTTTCCACTTCAATTTCTTTTTCAATTGAAGCATTGTTGAATTCCTTTCCTGCAGACACCTTCAATTTTTGTTTCCCTAAATCCATTGTTGCGTCAATATTTCCCGCAAAAAAATCATCTCTTTTTTTGAATACTGCCGGAAAATTTTTTCCTTTATATGAAACTGTTCCTTCAAATTCTTCTTTTTCAACTAAATTGATTCCGTCAGGGTAAAGGAGCCTGACAAAAACTGAATTTTCTTCTGCCCTGATTAAATCCATTATATAATTTTTTGAAATTATTACTTCTAATGTGTCAGTGCTTCTAAGAATTTTTTTTCCTCTTTCAGTTCTCGCCTTCAATTCAAAAATTTTTCTTCCTTCGGAGTTTGAAGGCAGAATATAAGAGGCAGTCCATTTTTTTGAAACTTCATCAAACTGAAGCCTTGCAAGAATTTTTTCTCCTTCAATCAAGTCAATTGAGACTTCATTTGGCTTCAATTCAATGTCGCTTAAAACATCAGAGACAACAGTGATTCTCTGCCCTGGAGCAGCGTAATAAGTTCCCGGAAGATTAATTATTTCAGCTGAAAAACTGAAATCAAATCCAGTAATCTCAAATTCTTTTGAAAATTTTTTCAAAACATTTCCAAATTCATCTGATGCCTCCAATAAATTGAATACCGCTTTCTCTGATTCTTTTAATTCATAATTAAGGATTTGGCTTTCATAAAAGTCTCTTTTCTCAGTGAAGTTCAACTCAGTTCCATTAAAGTTTCCGGTAATTTTTGCTCCCTTCACTTCAGTGAAGTCAGGGTAAAACAAAACAATTCTAATAGTGTCAAGCTTTATTCCTTCAAACAATTGCTCTGGAACAGTCTTAATCTGCGGAACAAGGGTTGCAGGCAAAAATTTCAGTAATTTTGAAGTGTTTGTAAATTTTAATTCCCCGCCCACGTTCGCTGAAGCATTAACAATCAAAGATTCCTCTCCAGGAATTGAGGCAGCAGTTGAAAGCATTCCGGAAAAAAAGCCATTTTCATCAGCAGTCAAATTAATTTTTTTTCCTTTTTCTCCGATCTGGGCCTGAACAACCTGCACATCATAAACCAAAATTTCGTTTAATTCCCTGTCAGTAATTTTCACTTTAACAGGAATTTCTTTTGCTTTTTCGAATTCCTGAAACTCTCTAGGCTCAATTAAATCAATTAAGAAAAAAGGCTCTCTGATAGTGATTAAAGTTTCTTTTTCAGCTCTGCCTTCTTTTCCATCCGAAACAATTACCTTAACCAAAAACCTCTGAGAATTTTTTCCTGGATCCAGAAAAAAGCTCTGCCTTGGGTTGTTTAAAGAAGAAACAGCGCCGTTTCCGAAATCCCATGAAAAAGAAAGCTTGTCTCCATCAGGATCAGAAGCAATTAAAGTAAATGCCACGCTCTGCCCGGAAAAAACAGTTGAAGGGCTTGAAATTAAAGAAAAAATTTCAGGATTCCTATTGCCATTTTGTGCATTTTGTGCAAAAGCATTTAATGAAATTAAAATCAAAAAAAACAAAACAAATTTCTTCATAAATTCACCAATGCAGTTAATATTTACACTTACTTATAATAAAAAGATTATTCATGCAAAAAAAAGGAATTAAATCAATAAATATCAATGTCTTCCCTGTAGCCTCTGTAAGGAAGAACTTTTTTTTCAAAAATCAATGAACTGCAGTAATCAAACAATTCAGCTATTTCTCTATTCTTTTCACTTAAATACTTTAAAATCAGCTTATTTTCTTTCTTGAATTCATTTATGTCAGCTGCAGGAACTGAGACAGCCTGGGCAATGGCATCAAGAGCATCACAGGCTTTAACCAAAACAGCTTCAACTGACTCTCTTTCCTCATATTCCTTTCGTAAATCAAGCAAATAGCTCTTGAAGCTCAGATTCTTTATCATTGCCCTGAACGCCTTTTCCTCCACTTCCTCAATAGCTCCTCCAGCAAGAATCTTAACCATTCTCCCAATGTCGCCGGTTATTGCTTCACCAATGTCATGAAATAAAGCCATTTTCACAACCTTGTTTTCATCTATATTAATTCCCTGCTTTTTCAGCTGCAAAGCCATAAGAAAAGCAAGCGAAGCAACAGAAAAGCTGTGGGCGGCAACAGAATCAGCGTCAGCTCTCTTAAATCCATGGGAAATAAACCCCTGCCTTGGAAGCTCTTTAGTGTGATGAAGTGTCAAGTAAACTTCAAGCAGATTCTTCAATTCATTTTCGCTGATTAATTTATTCATAAAAAAATTCACTGCAAAGTAATTAAATTACTTTACCAGTTTTCAATCAGCAGCGAAACACCGTAAATTGAACCCAAAGCAACAATTACATCATCTTTCTTTGAATTCTCAATAATCTTTCTTAAACCATTGCGAGGATTCTTATAAAAAACTGAATTAATTTTCTTTGTTTTTTTCAATAAAAATTTCTGCATTTCTTTTCCTGAAACAGGCTTGAATTTTCCATCAAAAACATCAATTCTTGAAGCAAAAGGAATCAAAACCTGAAGCATTTTCCTGTAATCCCTTGCACCTGAAAGAGAAAAATAAAAATGAAACTTTTTTTTTGGAAACAATTCCCTTAAAACTAAACCAGTTTTCTTCAAGCCGTCTTCGTTGTGCGATGCATCCAAAAAAACAAATGGTTTTTTTTGCTTTAACTCCAGCCTTAAAGGCCAATGAGTTTTTTTGATTCCATTAATAATGTCTTTCTCCGAAATTCCGAATCCTTTTTTTCTCAATTCAAGCACGGCATTAACCGAGTTTTCAATATTCTCCAATTGATGTTCTCCGATTAAAGAGGTGCAGACATTTTCAAATTTTTTTCCTTCAAAAGTTAAATCAAAAAACATTTTATTCACGTCAATTTTTTTTAATTCAGCTTTGCTTTCAGAAACAATTAATTTTGCTTTTTTCTTTTTGCAGAATTTCTTTATTACGTTCAATGCCTTTCCTTTATTTCTTGTAATGCAAACAGAGTTTTCCTTAATTATTCCTGCTTTTTCTGCCGCAATTTCCTCAATTGAATTCCCTAAATATTCTTGGTGGTCAAAAGAAATTTTCGTGATGACTGAAATCAATGAATCAACAATATTGGTTGCATCCAATCTGCCGCCCATTCCAGTTTCAAGCACAGCAAAATCAACTTTTTCTTCCTTGAAGAAGAGGAATGCAAGAGCAGTGCAGAATTCAAACAATGAAGGCTTTATTTTTTTTCCTTTCAATGAAAAGCGGATTCTTTCAATCAATGGCAAAAGTTTCTTGTCTGCAATTGGTTTTCCATTTATTAAAAACCTTTCATTTTCCTCAACTAAGTGAGGGCTGATAAAAGTTCCGACTCTGAACCCGGCTTCGATTAAAATTGAGGAAATAAAAGCAGTTACTGAACCTTTTCCATTTGTTCCGGCTACATGAATGCATTTAAGGTCTTTATGCGGGTTTCCAATGAATTCAGATAATTCTTTTATTGTTCCAAGATTTAAGTTAAATCCTCTTTTTTCCAAAAAAGTGAAATGCCTGTGCTTCTTCATTTTAAACCAATTTTTTTAATGTAAAATAACTATTATTTAAGTAAATTATTTATACTACTTTTCCTTTCTATAAGCAGAGAGGTGGTTTAATGGAAAGGATTTCCACTTACATTAAAGGATTTGATGATATAATCAATGGAGGCTTTCCTGCTGGAGCAAATATATTGGTTTCCGGCGGGCCAGGAACCGG
>DATDZZ010000102.1:0-6234 GCA_035288565.1 archaeon | reverse complement strand
ACCGCCAAGCGTGAGCAGTTCAAGCCATGCAAGCCAGGGAACATGGTACAGCAATAACGATATTTCTTTGAGCTGGGGAGCAGTAAGCGGAGCAACAGGTTACTCCTATGTATTAGATTCAAGTGCAGGAACTGATCCTGAATTTACAAGTGTTGATTCAACTGGAACAAGCACTTCATTCAGCGATAAATCCAATGGAATTCATTATTTTCATATTAAAGCATTTAATGGCTCTGTTTGGGGAACAGCGACTCATTTTGAAATAAAGATTGACACTCAGGGGCCAAGCGCCCCTGGAAGCTTTACTTTAAGCGATGAAGGAGAAGGAGACATTGCATTGGATTGGAGTTCTTCAAGCGACAGCCTTTCGGGAATAGAAAAATACTATGTTTACAGAGGAACTTCAAGCAATGTAAGCACTAGCTCAGGAAACGAAATTGCTTCAACTACTAATACCGATTACAGTGACAGCGTTTCTTCAAGCAACACTTATTATTACAAAGTTCTTGCAAAAGACAATGCAGGAAACATTGGAGATCCAAGTTCAGAAAAATCAATTGAAGTTGAAGTGCAGGACACTTCCGGATGCAGTATTGCAATTTCTTCAAGTTTAAGCGGAAGCATTGGATTAGGAAAAAAAACAATTACTATAAGTTCAAGCAATGGAGACATGAAAAATACTGACATTAAACTTAAAACTTTTGGAGAAGCTTATGCAAATCAGGCTACAAGCTTTGACGGAGATGAGAAAAGCTTTGACTACACTTTTACTGCAGATCATGAAGGGGAAGGAAAAATATTTGTTTTAGGAGAAGATGAAGAATGAGATTCTTGCTCTAAAACTTTCACTTTTACTGTTGATGCGGGCGCCCCGACAGTAGCCTGGCTTGCTCCTGAAAATAATTCAAAAGGAAAAGGAAACATTAAATTGGAAGTTGAAGCAATTGACGGAACTGGAATTGAAAGAATAACTTTTTACTATAATGAAACAAAAATCAGCTCGGTTTCAAGCGGAACAAACAATAAATATTCACTGACTTGGGTTACAGCTGATGTGAAAGCAGGCACATATAATTTGAAAGCAATAGCAAGAGATTCATCTGGAAATGAATCAGAGAAAACAATTAAATTCATTTTAGAAAAAGACGGAGCCTCAATCTCCAATACAGGAACAGAAACAATTTCCTCTGACAGAAAAGAAAAAGAAATTTCAAACAACGCTTACGAGTTTGACCCAAAAAATACTGTATTCTTATACCAAAACACGGGATTAACAAGCAGTTTATTGGAAGAAGCAATGAAGAAACTTGAAAACAATAATTTTGGAAGAGAATTAAAAGTATTGGAAGTAACTGATAACAATAAAACTTTCTTTAAAGCATCAGTGAAATTAGTGATAGAGAATGACAGCAACAGCGAGGAAAGCATTCAATTAATTGAAGTAATTCCAAAAGAGTTTGCAGAAAAAGCTTCTCAAATAATCAGCACTCAAAGCTTTGAAGTAATTGAAGAAGACCCAATAATTAAATTCACTTTCACTGGAATTAAAGCAGGGGAAACAAGAACTGTTTCATACGAGTTAAAAGAAAATTTGACTAAAGAAGAAGCAGACAAATTAATTGACAATAAAGTGGTTTCAAAATTCAAAAGCCCTCCAATTTTATTGGATGAAGCAACAAAAGTAGGCAAAGAAAATTTCACTGTAAAAGGAATTGACTCAAATTATTTTCTGCTTGGAGGAGCACTGATATTCGTTATATTAATTGTCTTAATAGTGGGAGGAGGAATATTTTATTATTACTCTCAAACAATTGAAAGAAATTCAAGCGATTACATTAAAGATATAGAAGAAAGAACCAAGCCGAAAAGAAGCATGAAGAAAAGGGAATCAAGAGAAGAAGAAAACTTTGTTGACATAATTCAGGACATTTTCAGGCCTAAAAGAAAAGGGAAAGGCTTTCTAAAGTAAAGAGGAAAAAATAAAAGAAAAAGCAATCAAAAAAAATTAAAGAATAAAATAAATCAAAAAATTCAAGAAAATTTTGGAATAATTGGAACCGCATCATTCTTATCTATTTTTGGGAAAAAATAATTCAAAGAGCTCGGAACAGAAATTTTTTGAATTCTGATTAAATAAGAAATCAATCCAATCAAAATAATTGCGGCAATTGAATAAATAACTGAGTTCAGTTCAAGCGGCACAGAAAAAACTTGATTCAAAATTAAAAGCAAAAAAGGCAGAGAAAACATTGAAAACACAATTGAGAAAGTGAATCTTTCAATTCCATCTAATTCCTTCTTGCTGGGAAAAAAACCCAAGGTAAGAAAATAACCTGGAACAAATAAAACAAAAGCCAATGAAGCAAAACCTGAAACTAATTCTAAAACCATTAAATGAATTCAGATAATTGTTTTTAAATAAGTTACGCAAAGCAAGATTATTATGACAGCAATAACTATTGTTGGTGCAGGGCCTGTTGGATTGAGAGCTGCGATTAATTTGAGAAAGCAGGGCTGGCTTGTAAATGTACTGGAAGAGCATGAGCAGATAGGAGTCCCTGAAAACTGTTCTGGACTGATAAGCAAGAAAGAATCAGATGCATTAAAGCTCAATTTAGAAGATGCAATGGTTAACGAAATTAAGGGAGGAAGAATTTATTCTCCTAAAGGGAAAATGATTCAAATAGAGAAGCAGGGAACTGTTGCTTATTTAATTAAGAGAAGAAAGCTGGACCAAAACATGGCAAGGGAAGCTGAAAAGCTTGGAGTGAATTTACTGAAAAAAACAAAATTCATTGAAAAAAAAGAAGACAAAATTCTTGTAAAGAAAGAAGACAAAGAAGAATTACTGGACACAAAAATATTAATCGGAGCCGACGGAGTCAATTCAAATGTACGAAAAATAATTCAGCCTAATTACTCAAAAGTAAATTTTGTTCATTCAGTGCAGATTACGGCAGAAGGAAGCTTCGACAAAGACTTTGTGGAAGTCTATTTCGGAGACTATGCTGAAAACTTTTTTGCATGGATTATCCCTGAATCAAAAACAAGAGCCAGAATCGGGTTGGGAACAACTTTAGGCAATCCGTTAAAAGAAAATTTAGGAAAATTTGTAGAAGAAAAAAATCTTGAAATAGAGCCCCAAAACATTGCAAGCTTTTTAATTCCAATAGGGCCTCCAATGGAAAAAGTCTGCATTGGAAACACAATGCTTGCAGGCGATGCAGCCTTCCAGACAAAAGCATCAACTGGAGGGGGAATAATTACAGGGATAGCAGCAGCAGACGTTTTAAGCGAAACCATCAATGACCATTTCAAGCACAAAAGGCCTTTAGAAATGTACAACAAAGATGTAGGCTCTTTAAACAGAGAATTAATGATTCACTGGAAGCTGAGGAAATACTTCAACTCTTTAAGCTACGAGCAAATGAATAAATTAATTGAACAAGCAAAAAAATTCGGAATAGAAGACTTTTTGAACAAAGAAGGCGAAATGGATTTCATTTCAGGCTTCATAGGAAAATTATTCAAGAATCCTAAATTCATTTTAATGCTTCCTCAATTGGTGAAAGCACTTGCATTCTGAATTTTTAAAAAAATAATTTTTAATTAAAAATTTTCAAAAAAAATCATTTCTTTTTTTTAAAGTTATTTTTGGAAGTTTTAAAGTTCACTAAAAGAAACTTAAAAGCAATTGAAGAAATAAAAGTGACAATTAAAGACATTGCAACAATTGCTGAAAACAAATGACTTGAAATAAAGCCTGACTCCAAGGCAAGAGCTCCCAAAATCAATCCAATGTCTCCTTTAGGGCTTAAGCCAAAGCCAAGAAGAAGACCTTCATTAAAACTTCCTTTATTTATTAGAACTGCTGCAAGAGTTCCTCCAACAACTCCAATTAAAGAAATTAAAACTAATCCCGAAACTAAAAATAAGTCGCTGAAAACTAAAGACAAGTCAGTATTAAAGCCAATCCAGACAAAAAACAAAGGAATCAAGAAGCCAAAAGCAATAATGTGAATGCTTCTCGCAATGTCGTGCTCCTTCCAGTCAGGAATTGCTTTGTCTGCAAAAATTGTCTGCCTTAAAATAATTCCTGCACTGATTGCTCCAATAAAAGCGCCGATGCCAATAAAGTCAGCAACAGAAACAATGAACAAAACAATAACCATTGCCGCCATGAAACGAGAAGTGCTGGATTTTTCTTCAAGCTCAAAAAAACCCAAAGCAATTGAAATCAAGCCGAACCTTAAAACCAAAAGAAAAACAATAAAGCCAATAATTGAAGCAAGCAAAAAAACAGGAGAAGAGCTGACTAAAGAGGCATTTAAAAAATACAAAACAACTGCTGTAAGCAGTAACTCAAAAACATCAGTAATAACTCCAACACTTACAAGCATTTCACCTAAGCTTGATTTAAGCAAATTAAGTTCTTCAAGCAAATCTAGAGAAATGGATTGCGCTCCTGCACTTAAAGCAATTCCAACAATTGCGCTGGAAAGCAAATCTATTTTAAGGAAAGCAAAAGCAAACCATGAACCAAGAATTAAAGGAACCAAAGCTTTAAAGCCTGAAACACTTAAAGACTTGCTTAAAGTTTTTGAAAAACCCTTAAAACTTAAATGCAAGCCAATGTAAAAGAAAAGCAGAATAATTCCGAGATTGGCAAGAAAGCCAAGAATCAAAGGATTGGTTGAATCAAAAAAAAGAACCTTCAAAGGAGTTAAACCCAAAACTAATCCAGCTGAAATCTGCCCGATAACTCTAGGAAAACCAAAATGCCTGAAAAACTCTGAAAAAGAGTAAGCCAAAAGCAGTCCAGCTAAAATCATGAAAATGGGGTCAAACAAAAAAAACACGCCTACAAAAAACAAATCAAAGTAATATAAAAATATTACTGAAAATCAAGAGTTTTTCTTTTCCTTGCTTTTAACCTCCAAAAACACTTTCAAAGCCTCTTCCTCTGAAACAAGTTTTTTCTGCAAAACATGCGGCTTTCTCCGAATCATTTTCTTCTTAACGTTTTCAATTACTTCTTTAAAATTAAACTTTTTATTTAGTTCAGCATACTTTGAAGCAAGCATTATATTGAACAAAACATCTCCAAGCTCGTTCATTAAATTCCCTGAATTTAATTTAAAAGAATCTTCATGCATTTCTTCAATTAATTCCTCTGCTTCTTCCCTTAAATATTTTTTGAACAACTGCAAATCAATTTTCCTCCAAGGAAAGCCATTTTCAGTTAACAGTCTTTTAATCAAAAAATCAAGCTTCTCAACGTCATGCAAAGAAAAAGATTCATTAACCAAATTTACTCCATTAAGTTTCTGATTTTCCTTCACTTTAAAAAATTCTTCTCTTAGATCTTGAATTGAATCAAATTTCTTTCCATGAAAAACCCATGGATGCCTTTCAAAATGCTTTGAATAAGAAAAATGCAGAACTTCCTCAAAAGAAAACAAATTCTTCTGCTTAGCTAAATGAAAAACAATTAAAGAACTCCAAAGCAAGTCGCCAAGCTCGCCCATTAATTTAGGAAAATCCTCGGCATCCAGTTCAGCTTCCACTTCCGCTAATTCATTTAGAAGATCTTTCTTCATTGAATCAAATGTTTGCTTTCCATGCCACGGATCATACTTAAAAAATTCATCCATTAAAAAAATTAAATCAGAAAACGCATTTTTCATAAACAAATAATAAAATGAAAAATTAATAAAAATAAGCAAACAAATTACATTAGAGCAATTAACCTATAAAAGCGAAAAGTGAAAGAAGTGAGAAAAATGAAATATAAATACGACAAGGAAACTGATATAATGATTATAGAATTAAGCAAAGAAAAACCAGATTTTGCAGAGCAAAAAGGAAACATAATCACTCATTATAATAAAAAAAACAAACCAATTGAAATTGAAATATTAAATGCAAGCAAGGAAACACTTGAAATGATTAAAGCAATGCTCTCAAAAAAAATTGCAACAGCAAAAAACTAATTAACAAATTTTATTCACATTCCCCTAAAACATAGGATTCAACTAAAGGATTTGCGCAGGCATGGCAGGAATTTGAAAAAGTTTCATTAATTGGAGGGCATGGAGCCCTAATGCACTGAACATTTACTTTAGCGCATACCGGATTGTAAAGCGCAATGCAGGCTTCTGCATTTCTTTGTTCAGGAGAGCAGAAGAAAATTTCTTTCTCAATTACTTCAACAAAAGTTTTTCCTCCAGCTAT
>DATDZZ010000101.1:0-22048 GCA_035288565.1 archaeon | reverse complement strand
CGGAGGAAAACGAGGAGACTTCAGAGAATTCAGGAAAAAAGGAAAAGGAAGACTTCTCAGATTATCAGAATTCCTTTGGATAAAAAAGATCAGAGGCAGGTTTATGCTTCTTATTTGAGGAAGCTGGATTCGAATTCTGGTAATAGAAAAATGTTTTTGAAATTTGATGTTCCGAGAGTTGGATTGCTTTATATTTTAGGAGAGAAAAAAAGGTTTGCTGAATTATTTGATGAAAATAACTGGGTTGAGTTTAAAAGTCTTCCAGTTGAAGGAAAGCGGGGCCATACAGGTTCGAGGTTCAAGGAATTTTTTGAATTAGTTGTTCTTGATCCAGAAACTTTGGATCAGCATGTTTTTGCTTTAAAGATTGTCCGTCCAGCTGTGCAGGAACTGCGTGAAGGAGGAGAGGAAATAGAGCATGCCCATATTTTTGAAAGAGAAGGATTAAGTGTAGAGCAGCCTTTCTGCTATATTTTTTTTGAATCAGCAGGCTTGTTTTCTATTTTTGAAAAATATGAAACAAAGACTTTGCTTTTTGCAAGAAAAGGAAACACCGGGCCTTTAAGGCAGGCAGCCCGCGAGCTTGGCTTGCTTTTAAGGAAAGGCTATTCAATGAAGGATGTTGGGATAAAGCATGTTTTTGTTTCAGAGCACCCTGAAACAGGAGAGCAGAAATTTGAAAGGTTTTTTGATTTAGAGTTTGCTCATCGATTGCGGAGCCCGCCTTCATTGAAAGAGGCATTCAATGATGTTCTGAGGTTTTTGGATTCAGCTGTCACTTACAAAGCAGTAAAGAATTTTAATCAATTAATGGAAGTGGTTGATTCTTTTATTGATGCAGGATTTAAAGGAATGCAGGGATACGGAAGCAAAGCCTATCCTGAAATAAAGAAACAGATATTAACATTGCTTTTAGAGTCTCTGGCTTCAAGCGAAATGCAGGAATTAACTCCAAGCCATTATGAAGAATTTCCCGTCAGGGCTAATCAACTCCATGCAATGGAAATAGTTAAAGCAATTGAATCTTATTTAAAGAAATGAAAATCCAATTAGCCTGTCCAGGTTTTTGTGCTTTTTTCAGGGGAAATTTACTCCTTCGTTTTTGTTTTTAAATGAATTAAAGTTTAAGTTTGTATGCGGGAGTCTAGTTTAGGTCAAGTTAATTTGTTTGATTTAGAATACTCTTCAGGGCTAGCTTCAATTGTTGGAGATTTGATGTCTGATGGTCACTTGCAAGGAGAACCAAAATGGAGATTGGATTATTGTTCTAATTCATTCAAAGAACTGATCCGTTTTGAAAATGTTTTTTATTCAGTTTTTGGGGTAAAAGGCAAAGTTAGGAATTGCACTGCGAATAAATACGGAACAATGAATTATGGAGTAAATAACCGTCAAATAGCAAAAATGTTGAATCGAATTGGAGTCCCTGCAGGAGCAAAAGTTCATTCAAGTTATTTAATTCCTAATTGGATTTGTGAAAGCAAGCCATTTTTTTGCTCATTTGCAAAAAGGTATTTTGACTGCGAGGGCTGTGTTGATAAAGAAGGAAGAATGTCAATTGAGATGTGGAAAAAGTTAGAGTTAGTTTCAAATGGAATTTCTTTCATGAATCAATTTAAAGAGCTGTTAAAAAAATATTTTGAAATTAAAACCACTAATCCATTTTTGGGAGTTATCAAGGATACAAAAAGAGGTCAAACAAGAGCTGTAAAGCTTAAAATTTCCAATAGAAGCTCTTTGCTTCATTATTTTCAAAATATTGGATTTGATAATGAGGTTAAAATGCAAAAACTAAAAAATATTTTAAAAAAGTCAATCAAGTAATTTTATAAATATTCTTTTCCTAATTTTATTGGGAAGGCCGGGAGTCTTCTGTACTCTCAGCTGGGAAGGTAATCATTAATATTGTTGTATTGATGGCCTTAGGCTCAGCCTGGGAGAGCACACGATAAGATTAAGTCATTTTTTTGATTTGTTTTATGTGAAGCTGAAGACCGTGGTGTCGAGGGTTCAAATCCCTCTCTTCCCATTTTTTTGTTTTTGATTTTTATGTCTGAATCAGAAGTGCAGGAAATTCAGGTTTTTCTTAAAAGCAGGAGCATTCCTTTTGAGGTTTTAATTCACAAGCCTGTTTTTACTTCTGAAGAAGCAGCCAGAGAACGAGGAATGGATTTAAGGAATGGCGTGAAAGCTTTGTTCTTGAAATCCAAATCCAATGAATTTATTTTAGCGTGCATTGCTGCTGACAGAAAAATTGATTTAAAGAAGCTTGAGCAGGCTTCAGGTTTAAAGAAATTAAGGCTTGCTTCTCCTGAAGAAGTGAAAGAGAAAACTAATTGCGAGATTGGCTCAGTTCCTCCTTTCATGAATTTGAAGGGCTTTAAGGTTTTTTTTGACAACTCATTGCTTGAAAACGAATTAGCTGAATTCAATATCGGCCTGCACACTCACAGCATTAGAATGAAGTTAAAGGATTTAGTTCAGGCAATTCAGCCAATTATTGCTGATTATTCTAAGGAATGATTATTTTTTTATTATTTCAATATAATTGTTTGAAACAATAACTAATTTGTTTTTGATTTTTTTTGATTTGGTTTTTAGAATTGGAATAATTTTTTCAATTGCTTTTTCAGGCGGAAATAATCTTAGAAGAATTATTCCCTTATGGTTTTGATTTGAAATTCTAAACAAATTAAGGAAATCTTTGTCATAAGTAATTATTACTCTATCCATTTTTTTTGCTATTTCCAGGACTCTTCTGTCTGGGATTCCAAACAATTTCAGTTCTTTTAGACTCTTTACATTAAATCCTTTTCTTCTTAATTCCGAAGTAATGGAAACAGGAATATTTTCGTCTGCAAGGAATTTCATTTTAACCAATTAGCATTATTTCCTCGTGTTTAATTGCTTTCGCAGCAAAGTTAATTGCCGCCAGGATATCTCTTCTTTTTAAGTGAGGGTATTCTTCAAGAATTTTCCCTGTGTTCATTCCTGAAGCAAGCAGTTCAAGAATCAATTCAACCGAAATTCTTGTCCCTTTTATTATTGGTTTTCCGTTTAGAATTTTTGGATTTGAGACAATCCTGTCTTTCATTCAATCACATTGATTAATGCTTTTTAATTAATAAAAACCTATCTTATGTTTCAATACTCACAGCATTAGAATGAAGTTAAAGGATTTAGTTCAAGCAATTCAGCCAATTATTGCTGATTATTCTAAGTTAGAATAAGTTAGTGTTTTATTTCTTTTTCTTTCTTGTTTGTTTATGGATGAGTCTTTTAGTGATAAGGATTTTAACGAAAAGGATATAGAGGTTTCTGAAACTAAGAGTTGGGCGGATGCTGTTGCTGATTTGATTGAGCAGAGGCATGCAGAGCCTTTTGTTGTTGAGGGAATGTGGACTCCTTCAGGTTTTTTTCATATAGGGAATGCTCGTCCTGAAATTTTTACTCCTTATGGTGTGAGAAGGGTTCTTGAAACCAGGGGAAAGAAAGTTGTTCAGAATTTTATTATTGATGATTTTGATGCCGTGAGAAAGATTCCCGGTGGCTTGGGAATTAAGGCTGAGGATGAAAAAAAGTTTTTGGGGTTTCCTTGCGCTACTGCTCCTTCTCCTGTTCCCGGCTTTAAGTCTTGGGCTGATTTTTTTGTTTCAGATGTCAGAAAGCATATCACTGAATTTGGAGTTCAATTAAACATTTTTAGTGCTTATCAAATGTATAAGGATGGAAAGTTTAATGATTTAATTAAATTTGCTATTGAGAATTCAAAAGAAATTGTTAAAGTGTGGAACAAGGTTGCGGGCTCTGATAAAGAGGAAGATTTTGTTCCAATTCAAATGGTTTGCGGGAAATGTAAAAAAATTTATTACACTAAGGTTTTGAAGTTTGAAGGAGAGCAGGTGGAGTATGAATGCGGGGAATGCAAATTCAAGGGAAAGGCTTCTCCGTTTAATGGTAATTCAAAGCTTCATTGGAGGGTTCACTGGGTTGCTTTTTGGAAAGTAAACAGTGTTGACTTTGAGTCCGGAGGCAAGGATCATTTTTCTAAAGGAGGCTCTGTTGATGTAGGGCAGGCGTTAGCTAAAGAAGTTTTTAAGTTCAATCCTCCTTTGCAGTATTTAACTGAGTTCCTTCAAATAGGCGGAGCTAAAATGTCTGGCTCTGTTGGAAATGTAATTAATTTAGGGACATGGCTTAAAGTTGCTTCGCCTGAATTGATGCGTTTCATGAATTTTTCTTACAAGCCGAGAACTGCAATTGATTTTTCTTTGCAGGACAATTCATTTGTTTTGCTGAATGACAGGTATGAGAGGAGTGCAAGGGTTTACTTTAATTTAGAGTCAGCTGAAAATGATAAAATGACTCAGAAATTAAAGCACATTTATAAGTTAACTGAGTTTAAGGAAGTTCCCGAAAGGTTGATTCAGGTTTCCTTCAATACTGCTTTTCAATGGGTGCAGGTTTTTTCTCCTGAAACTGATTTTGAAAACCTTTTAAGAGTCCTGAAAAAAGTTGCTTCTCTTCCGGAAAATTTATCTGGAGAAGAATTAAAGAAATTAAAAAATTTTTTAATCAGAGTTAAGACTTGGGTTGATTTGTTTGCCCCTGAATCATTTAAAGTGAATAAGTTTCTTGAAGTTCTTTCATCTGAAAATATGAAAAGCGTTTCTCCTGAAATAAAAAACGGATTCAAAATTGTTTCTGAATTGCTTCCTTCTTTAAGTGAGCCTGCTGAAATTCAGCAGATGGTTTTTGACACAGCAAAGGAATTAAATGTAAATCAGAAGAATTTATTCAAGGCTTTGTATAATGTTTTGATTGGCCAGGATAAAGGGCCGAAAATTGGAACATTGATTTTTGCTTTAGGCAAGGAAAAGGTAATTAAGAGATTGAATGAAGCAGTTTCTTTGAATGCTAAACCCGAGGAAAAAAAGGAATTTAAGGATTTAAAGTTAAATGAAAGCAATTTCAGTTTTTTTGTTGATAAAAGAATTCTTGAATTGAATCCTTCTTTCAGAGTGGGAATTGCTTTGGTAAGCAATTTAAATAACTCTATTAAATCAAGTGAAGTTTCTTCCATGCTTGCTGAGCAGGAAAGAAATTTAAGGGAAAAGTTTTCTGGCTTTAAGGCTTCAGAGATTCCTAATATTGCTTTGTGGAGGGATGCTTACGCTAAGTTTGGCGGAAAGCCTTCCAAGAATTCTCCGAGTGTTGAAGCTCTTGCTTCAAGAGTTTTGAAAGGTGAACAGCTTCCGAGAATTAATTCTTTGGTTGACTTGTATAATTCTTTTTCTTTAAAGTATTTGATTCCTTTAGGCGGAGATGATTTGGTTAATGTTAATGGAACTGTTTCCTTGACTTTTGCTTCAGGGAAAGAAGATTTTTTTCAGATTAATTCAGAAAAGAACGAGCCTCCGAAGGGAGGAGAAATTATTTACAGGGATGATCTTGGAGCGCTGTGCAGGCGCTGGAATTGGAGGGAGTGCAATAGAACAAAAATTACTAATGAGACAAAGAGCGCTGTTATTTATTTTGAGTCATTGAATGAGAAAGATAATTTGAAGGAAATTTTAAATGAATTCAAAGAAAAAGCTGAATCTTTGTTGAAAGCAAAAGTTGAGTTTTTCATTCTTTAACTTTATTTAAGTTTTTTCGTATACTTCTTCTAGTTTGTGGATTTCGATTCCGTTTTTTGTTATTGTGATTGGATGCAAATCTTCGCTGTGCTTTGTTCCCCTCATTTTTCTTATGTGCATTGTTCTGTTGCTCTGCGTTCCTATTCCCATGTAATGTAAAACTATTACTCCGTCTGCAACGTATTCTTCTACTCCGTATTTTCCGTATTTGTGTGCTCCTTCCTGTATTTCGCTTGTAAAAACCGTGGTTACTCCGGTTCTTTGAAGCAGGTAGCTTAGTCTCAGAATTGCTTTCCTTATATCATTCACGTTATTGTAATTGAATCCAAGAGCGGGAATGGAATCTATTACTAATCTTTTTGCTCCAATTGCATTCACTTCTTTTATTATTTCGTGCCCTAATTCCTCTAAATCGAATTCTTTGTTTCCTTCATTTATTCCGCTTTTTGCTGTTGTTCCGTCAATGATTTTAAGCCATTTTTTTTCTTCTAATTTCTTTAAGTCCCATCCGAATCTTAAGACATCTTCTTTAATCAAGTCAGGCCTTTCATCTAATGTAACATAAATTCCCGGCTCTTTGTATTTCATTACTCCGTTGTAAATGAACTGCATTGAAAAAATTGTTTTTCCTGTTCCGCATGCCCCTACTACAAGCATTGACCTGTTTTCAGGATAGCCTCCTTCAATTAGTTCATCCATTCCCATTATTCCTGTTGGAATTCTGTTCATTGCTATCAGTTTAATTAGATTTAAACTAGTATTTAAAGAATTCTGAAAAACCGCTGATTAAAACTGCGGATAACTGCGGATATAATATACTTTTATAATAATAGTTTCAATTAATTATATTCAATGAATTTGAAGGTGATTGCAGTAAAAAAATTTTTTTTTCTTTTAATGGTTTTAAGTTTTTCTTTTGCTGAGGCGCAGGTTTTAGTTTCATCTGATTATGGTAATTTGTTTGAAGTTGATTCAACTGTAATTAATCCTTCTCCTCTTTATCCTGGAGATGAAGTTACATTGAATATTATTATGAAGAACAGGGGTTCAAATACTGTTGCAGAAAATGTTTCAGCAGTTCTTGGATTGTCAAATAATTTTGTTTCAGTAATTGATTCTGATTCAGTTGATTTTGTCGGGCCTTTAGATACTCAGACTTTTGTTTTTAAATTCAAGCTGAAAGATATTGAGCCCGGAACTTACAAGCTTCCGTTAAATTTGAGCTATGAAAGATTCACTGGAGGAACAAGCTTGGGAAGCGAATCAAAAGAGTATCAAGTGCTGTTGAATGTTTCGGGATACAGAAGCCTTGATATAACTAATACTAGAGTTGTTGCTTCAGGAGAAGCCCCTCATGTGGGTGAAAATATTTTGGTTCTGGCTGATGTAAAAAATAATGGTTCTCTTGAATCCAGGAATGTTGTGGTAAGGCTTGTTCCCGAAACTGGCGCTAGTTTTGGAGACATTGTTCCTTTAAGCGAGACTTCATTGAAAGTCAGCAATATTGCCCCGGGAGAGCAGATAGATGTTGAATTTTCTTTGTATTTGTCGGATGCTCTTCTTCCAGGAGTTTATAATTATAAGTTGACTGCATCTGACTTGGATTCAAATTCAGTTGATTCAGAGAATGTTTCAATTGAAGTGAAAGGCTCTCCTCAATTAATTTTATCCGGAGTGGATTTTTCAATTGAAGGAAGGGATGACAAAAAACTTTTTCAAGGAGATTCTTTTTCTTTGTCAATTCAGGTTGATAACATTGGAGAGGAGAAAGCGCAGGCAGTGGAAGTAATTCTTTCAATGGATGAAGCTTTAACAGGAATTAATGAATCTTTTATTGGAACAATTGACCCTGATGATTCTGGCTCGGCGATTTTTGATTTAACTATTCTTCCATCAATTGCGGTTGGCGACAGCCCGGTAAAAATCAGTATTAATTACTTGGATGAATTTAAAAACAAGCAGACTTTCAATAAGGAAATTAATTTGTTTGTGCATGCAAGGCCTGTTTCGTTTCCTTTTTTTGAAGTAATTCTTTTAATCATTCTTTTAGTTGCTGCTTACTTTGTTTTAAAGCAGGGGAGAAGATTAATTGATTTGTATGAAAAAATAAAGAAAAGAAAACATTAATCTTCTTTTTTATTTTTTTGATTTTTATGATTAAATTATCCTTTTATAATTTGCTTAGGCGTAAAACGCGTACAGCTCTTTCTTTAATTGGAATTGTTATTGGAGTAACTGCAATAATGTCTTTGGTTTCTGTTGTTGATGGTTTGCAGAGCGAGTTTGATACAGCTGTTTCAAGCATTCAAGCTGTTTTGGTTCAGGAAAAAGGGTCAATTGATCAGACTATTTCTTTTATTGACGCGGATTTGGAAAATGATTTAAAGAACATTAAAAATGTTAGAGTAGTTGTTCCTGAGGTTTGGAGGATTCCTTTTTCTGTTGAAGGAAAGCCTAACAGTCTTTCATTTGAAGGAGGAACGCTTGCCGTTTACGGAATTGATTTAATTGAATTTCAGAAATTAAGAAACCCTGTTTATTCTGTTAACATTAAAAAAGGAAGATTTGTTAAGCCGGGAGAAAAAGGAGCTGTTGTTATTGGAGAAACTGTTGCTGACCGATTCAATAAATTTGTTGGAAACAAGCTTAAAATTAATGGCGAGTCGTTCACTATTGTTGGAATTTATGTTTCTGATTCTCCTTTGTTTGAAACAGTTCTTGCAATGGATATTGGGGAGGCAAGAAGGTTGTTTGAGTTTTCTTCAGATAAAGTGAGTTCATTTTATATTGAGCCAATTAGGCCTGAATTGGATAAAAAAGTGAGGCAGGAAATTGAATTCAGGTTTGAAGAAGAGGTTGATGCAAGAACTTCCGGGGATTTTTCTGATACTTTTGGTGGAGTGCTTGGAAACTTCAGGTTGGTTGTTTTTTTTATTGCCGGCATTTCAGGCTTGGTTGCCGGAATCGGAATAATTAACACTATTTTGATGTCTGTTCTTGAAAGGAGAAAAGAAATTGGTGCATTAAAGGCTGTTGGCTGGACTTCTTTTGAAGTAATTAAAATGATTTTATATGAGTCATTCTTAATTGGAGTGCTTGGAGGAGTAATTGGGGTGATTTTTGGTTTTATAGGAGCATTCCTTTTAGAAAATTTATTCGGGTTAACAGTGGAAGTGACTTTTTTATTAGTTATTGAAGCTTTTTTATTTGCTGTAGTAATTGGAGTGCTTGCAGGAATTTATCCTGCAATGCGTGCAAGCAAGCTGGATCCAGTGCAGGCTTTAAGTGATTGAAATGAATTTAATTGAAACCTTTAACATTAAGAAAAAATATTTTCTGGATAAAGTAATTGTGAATGCTCTTAATGGAGTGTCTCTTAAAATAAGTAAAGGAGATTTTGCAGTCATTGTTGGTCCTTCGGGTTCCGGAAAGAGTACTTTGCTTCATTTGCTTGGAGCTTTAGATCACCCTACTTCTGGCGCGGTTAAAATTGATGGAAAAATAATCAATCAACTTGATGATGATCAGCTTGCTTTATTTCGAAGAAATAAAATGGGGTTTATTTTTCAGGCTTTTAATTTAATTCCTTCTCTTACTGCTTTAGAGAATGTAATGATTCCAACTGAGCCTACTAAAGAGCCTCAAGAGGAAGCAGAGGAAAGAGCAATTTCGATTCTTGACAAAGTTGGTTTAAGTGAAAGAATTTACCACAAGCCGGGGGAGCTTTCAGGGGGTCAAAGACAAAGAGTTTCAATTGCTAGGTCGTTAATAAATAATCCTGAAATAATTTACGCTGATGAACCTACAGGGAATCTTGACTCTGTTACAGGAGAAAAGGTGATTGATTTAATGAGGCATTTAAATAAAAAGGAGAAAAAAACTTTTGTTGTTGTTACTCATGATGAGACTCTCTTGAAATTTGCTTCAATTAAATTTATTTTGAAAGATGGTTTGCTTCATAAAATTCATGGAAAGGATGGAGCTAAAAAGTTTGTGGACTGATTTAAATGATTAAGCTTGCATTTCTTAATTTGTTTCGGCACAGGGCAAGAACATTTCTTTCTCTTGCGGCAATTGTTATTGGAGTAATGTCAATTATTGCAATGGTTTCCGTTGTTGATGGAATTTTTTTTGAAGTTAATGAAGCAATAGGAAGAGTTGCGGGAATAAGGGTTTTGCAGAAAGATATTGGCCCTCCTTTTTTCAGTTCAATTAATGATTCATGGGCAGTTGAAGCGGAAAAAATTAATGGAGTTAAGCATGCGGTTCAAGGAATTTTTGCTCTTGCAAGAACGGTTGAAGGAAAAGATGTTTCTGCTGGAGGCTTTGGAGCAAATAATATTACTGGAGTTGATTTAACTAAAAACCTTGATGTGTTTAAAGTTGGTGTGAGCGGGGAACTGGTTGAAGGAAGAAATTTAAAATCAGGGGATTCAGGGGTAGTAATTATTGGGCAGGGAATTAAAGACACTTATAATAAGTTTTTAGGGAATTCAATTAAAGTTAATGGAAAGAAAATGAAAATAATTGGGGTTTATGAAACTGGTGCAGGACTTTTAAATAATAATTTCATTATGTCAATCGAGGATGCAAGAGAAATTACAAGCTTTCCTTTAGGAAAAATCAGCGGAGTGCTTGTTGTTCCTCAGAATCCTGATGACGTGCAGAAAATTGTTGATGTATTTAATTTTAAGTTCTCTGAAGATGAAGTTGAAGCGGTTTCTGCTTCAGATTTAAGTTCTCAATTCACGGGCTTTATAGATAATTTTAGGTTGGTTGTATTCATTGTTGCTGCTGTTGCAGCAGTTGTTGCAGGAATTGGAATCCTTAATACAATGCTGATGTCTGTTCTTGAAAGGTTTAAGGAAATTGGTGCATTAAAAGCAGTGGGGTGGGCAAAATTTGATATCGTTAAAATGATTTTATTTGAATCAATTTTCATTGGAGTTCTGGGAGGATTATTGGGAATAATTTTTGGTTTAGGCGGAGCTGCTGCACTGGAAATATTTTTTGGATTGAATACCGAAGTTACCTTGCAGCTGCTTTTCAATTCTTTTATGTTTTCTGTTTTAATTGGTTTAATTGCGGGCTTTTATCCTGCATGGGTTGCTTCTAAAATGGATCCGATTGAGGCTTTGAGAGCTGAATAAAATGCATCCAAGAGTCGGCGTGGGAGTAATAATTGAAAGCAATGGAAAGCTTCTTTTAGGTAAAAGGCTTTCAAAGCATGGCGTAGGAACCTGGTGCTTTCCTGGAGGGCATTTGGAGTTTAATGAAAACATTTTTGCTTGCGCTGAAAGAGAATCTTTTGAAGAAGCAGGAATTGAAATAAAAAATTTGGAGTTGAACAGCATTTCAAATGATTTTTTTACTGAAAGCAATAAGCATTATGTTACTGTTTTTGTTAAAGCAAATTATTTTTCTGGTTCTTTAACTTCTGAAGAAAATAAAATGATTGAATGGAAATGGTTTTCTTTAAATGAAATTCCTGTTCCTTTATTTCTTTCAACTGAAAAAGGATTAAAGAATTATTTGAATAAAGAGTTTTATTCTGATAAGTGATTTGGTTTAATTATTCTGCAATTAAGTGGATACTGGGAAGTCTCCTGTTCCTCCGCAGTCAGGGTGATTTAAGTAAACGTAATCCGAGCACCCGCACAAAGTATTTAATTCTTCTTCAGTGTTTGCTGGTTTAGGGATTGTTAAGCTTGCAGCTGATGCTGCTCCTGCCGCGCATCTGTCGCATGCTTCCCCTAATTTAGTTGTTCCGCTGCAAGTAAAAGTTGTTTTGCATTCCTTTGTTCTTGAGCCTCCTGCAATACAGCCTCCTTCAGAGCATTTCCTGAAAGTAACTTTTACTTCATTCGATGAAGGGCATGAGTATAAATCAGTACAGTAATCGTCTTTTTCAACAGGGTCTTGTTTCACGCAAAGCATTGAAGTTGGATCGCAGGCTTTTCCGTATTCAACAATGTAGTCTCCGTCGCATTTGAGTTTATTGCCGGCTCCGCAGTTAATTAATTCAGGCTTCTGTTCAGTGCACCCTAAATTTTTTGCGCATTTAAATTTTGTCTGCAATGAATTTCTTTTATTAATGCAAATGGCATTAAATTTTGCATCGCAGTCTTCAATTATTGCTGGTTTTTCTTCAATGCATTCAGCTTTTTTATTAAATAAATCTCCAATATCCTCGCAGTGGTTAACTTTTTCTAAAACTTTGTTTCCATTGCAGGATAATTCGCTTTCAGGGCCGCAGTCCTTTGTATTTACAATTGCAAAATCACAGAAAGCCTGTCCTGATGCAGGTTCATTGCAGAACCCTATTCCATTTACTATTTTGTTTGCTCCAAGTAAATCACAGTAACTAATTGCTTTTGCGCAGTCAGTTGAAACTGATCTTCCTTTATCAGGAATGCATCCTCTTACAGGATCATAAGTGTAAAATTGTCTTTCAAGCACGGATCCATCGCAGTCTGTTCTGTTGCTTTGAGAGCAGAAAAATGCAGGGAACTGCTGGATTGCAGTGCCGGCTCCGCCTCCAACTATTGGAATCGGTTGAGCCTGTCCTCCAGGAATAAATCTTGGAATGTTTGGCTGGATTGGCTGGGGAATTTGAGGGAATTTAATTTGAGGTGGTTGAACAGGCAATGGCTGTTGAGGAACAGGAATTGGCTGAACTGGAAGTGGTTTAGGCGGAGCAATTGGAGGAGTTGCTGGAGGCTCAGGGGTTCTGGGAATTGAAGTTGCATCTCTTGTTTCATCTTCATCTCTCTGGCTTGCAGCAATTGAAGATTTTTGAGTGCAGTAAATATCCATTCCCGAAATGTTTTCTGAAGGAGAATCAAAATACTGTAATGGAGTTCCTGAATACTGTGATGCTATAAATGTTCGGTTGTTTTTTAATGTTGAAATCCATAAAGTGTCTCCGCATGAAGCTAAAGCTGAAGGCATTTCTTCAGGGCTTGAAAAGCTTGTAATTTCTTCTCCTGTTTCTGAATTAATTACTTTAATTTCATTTGATTCAGAATTTGAAGCAAATAATGCACCAGTATTGAATGCCAGTCCAGAAAAATTTTCTGCCTGAAATTCTATTTCATTTAATTGTTCGCCGGAAAAGCTTAATTCAATTAATTTATTTTTTTCAGAATTAATTGCCCATAAACTGTTTTCAGAGGTACTTAAATCACTTTCAAGTCCTTCCTGAACCTGAAATGATTCAATGAATTCTCCTGTTTCCTTTAAATAAACTTCAATTTTATTTCCCGCTTTATCTAAAGCAAAAAGATTTTCTTCACTTACGGCAATTCCTGCTGGTTCCTGAATTTCTTCTCTTAAATTAATTTCTCTGATAACGCTTCCAGTTAAATGATGAACCTGATAAACTGTTTTGCTTGTTGCATCCAATAAAAATAATTCAACTTCAAGTGCTGAAATTTCTTTTGTTTCAGGAACAGTAATTTCCGGCTGAGCAATGCATCCGGGCAATAAAATGAATAAAAATGAAATAAGCAGGAATAATTCTGGTTTCATATTCATTTTGTTGTCAGCTTCATTTTATATTATTTTTTGCTAGTTTCTTTCAACGTTTGTAATCCATTTTATTTGCGAAAGCTCGTTCATTAGTTTTTCAAGGTTCACTAAATCCTTTGTTTCTATTGTGAACAGTCCTCTTGTTTTCTTGGAATCAAGGACTCTTGCATCAATTGACTTTATTTTAATGTTTTTGTTTGAAAAGATCTGCAGCAAATCTGAAAGCATTCCGGGCTTGTCGTTTGATGAATCTATTTTTAATTCCACTAAAAAGTTTCCTTTTCCTTTCACATTCCATTCCACATTAACAAGCCGGTTTGTGTTTGCCAGCTTCTCTGCATTAATGCAGTCGATTCTGTGCACAACAATTTTTCTTTTTGTTGTCTTGTACCCTGTTACATTGTCTCCTGGGATGGGCGTGCAGCATCTTGCAAGTTTTACTTCCTCATCATTAGGTGATTTGATTGAAATTTTTTGCATGCCTTTTTTTCTGTTGTCTATTTTTTTGTGCTGGGCTTGAATCTGTAGTTTCTGCCTTATTTTTTGCTTTGCTTTTCCTGTTTTAACCATTGAAAGCCAGCTTCTTTTTGGAATTTGTGTTTCGCTTGTAATTATTTCAACTAAGTCTCCTGAATCAAGTTCATGGTTTAATGTAACTATTTTCCCATTGACTTTGGCTTTGGAGCACTTATGCCCTATGTCGCTGTGTATTGCATATGCAAAATCCAGTGCCGTTGCCCCTGAAGGAAGCTCTATTACCTGCCTTTTTGGAGTGAAAACAAATATTTCATTATCAATGAATTCTGTTTCAAGGCTGTCCATTAAGTCAGTGGATTTTCTTAAGTCTTGCCTCCAGTCATTTACCTGCTTAAGCCAGGACATTTTGCTGTCAATTTTGCTTTCTTTGTGTCCCTTATATTTCCAGTGAACTGCGTAACCGTATTCAGCGACTTTATGCATTTCTTTTGTTCTTATCTGAACTTCAAAAACTCTTTTTTCGGGGCCAATTACTTTTGTGTGCAGGCTCTGATACATGTTTGCTTTTGGTTTTGCAATATAGTCATTGAATTCTCCTGTAATGGGCTTCCAGATTGAGTGAATCAGTCCAAGGATTTCATAGCATTCTTTTTCTGTTTCAGTTATTACTCTTACTCCTATTAAGTCGAACAGCTCTTCGAATGACTTGTTTTTTTTCTGCATTTTGCTGTAAATACTGTAAATGTGCTTCGGCCTTCCGGTAACTTCTGCTTTTATTTTTGCTTGCCTTAAAACTGATTCAATTCTTTTAATCAATGAATCAGCGTCCTGAATTCCTTTCAGTGACTCCATTTTTTTCTTTATTTCATTGTACTCGATTGGATTGAGCTGCGCAAAGCATCTGTCCTCAAGCTCTGATTTTAATTTATTCATTCCGAGTTTATGCGCAATGGGGGCAAAGGAGTCAAGAATCTTTTCCGTGATTTTATTTTTCTCGCTTTCCTTTACTGAATCAATGTTCCTTGAATAAATCAGCATGTTTGCTAATCTGATTAAAATCAGCCTTGGATCTTTTGCCATTGCGTGCAGTATTATTGAAGTGTCTTCTTTTGTTCCCTGCAGCGACTCTGATTCCTTGAATCGAATTAATTTGTTTAAAAGCTCTGAAATTTCTTTTCCGAAATTTTTTTCTATTTCATCTAAACTAACTGATCCATATTTATTCAATGGATTGAGAATTGCAGTAATTAATGTAACATAATCAACTTTCATGTCGCTTAATGCCGAAGCAGTTTCAAGAATTAATGAATCAACTTCTTTGTTCAGTAAAGGATGCTTTTTTCCTTTCAATTGTGTTTTAACTAAGTCAAAGGCTTTGTCAAAGTAGTCAAATTTTGCGGCAGGGTTGTAGAGCATTATTTCCTGCTTTAATTTGCTTAAGTCTTTCTTATTCAGGGCCATAATATATAATTGAATTTAATATTTAAAAATGTACATCACCTTTAAATAGAACTTTTTTAATAATCAGTTATTTTATAACAAATTTCATTATTAATTTCATTATTAATTTTATTAGAGATGTGCTTAGTTGATTGATTATGGATTCCTTGTTTGTTTTTTTTCTTGTGGCTTTTTTGGTTTTTCTTCATCTTTTTGCTGATTTTGTTTCGGTTTATGTTAAAAGATTCCATAATGAAATTATTTCTTTTTCTGCGGGTTTATTTATTGCTTTAATTTTTCTTGAATTCATTCCGCAGATAAATGCAGGCGCATTGAAAGCCGGAAAATTCATTTATTTTTTATTTCTGGCAGGTTTTATTTTTTTTCATTTGACTGAAAAATATGTTTACCAGCATGCAAAGGACAGGAGAATTTTAAAAAAAGAAATTTCTTTGCTTCACGTTATTGGATTTGTTTTAGACCAGTTTATTGTCGGGTTTGCGTTTTATGCTTTTGTAGTGCATTTTGCATTCAGCGTATTTATTTTTGTTCCCCTGGCTATTCACACAGTTGCCTCTTCTCTTGGCTTCATAGAAATTTCTAAGGGTTTTAAAAGAAATAAATTACTTGAATTAGTTCTTTCAGCTTCTCCGCTTGCAGGTGCTTTTGTGGCTGCAAATTTTTCAAGGTCTGATTTCTTGATTTTTTCTTCTTTTTCCTTGGTTTTAGGGGCGCTTCTTTATGTAGTTATAAGAGATTTAACTCCCCAAGGGAAAGCAGGAAAAATTTCTTTTTTCTTGCTTGGGGTTTCAATAATTGTTTTGGGGATTTTAGTTTTTTAAATTGTTTTGTGCCTTAATTTGTTAATGAGTTATGTAATTGCTAACTGGAAAATGAATAAATCAATTGAAGAATCAGTTGAATTTGCAAAGGAACTGAGAAAAAGAAAGCCGTTCAAAAATAAAGCAGTTATCTGTGCTCCATTCACTTTCCTTCCGGGCCTTTCAAAGGAATTAAAGAATGACTCAGAAATTTTTCTTGGAGCTCAAAATGTTTTTTTTGAGGATAAAGGGGCTTTTACTGGAGAGGTTTCTCCTTTAATGCTGAAGCCGTTATGCTCTTATGTTATTTTAGGCCACTCTGAGAGAAGAAAATATTTGAATGAATCATTTGAAATGGTGAAGAAAAAAATAAATGCGGCAGTAAAAAATGATTTAATTCCTGTTGTGTGCATTGGAGAGGATTCAAAGGACTTGTCTTTAAATGAAATTAAAAAAGAAATTTCTGAAAGAGCGCAGCAGTATTTTTCTGAATTAAAATTAAATGACGGGTCAAAATTGATTGTCTGCTATGAGCCTCAGTGGGCGATAAGCACTTCCAGTGCAGGTTCAAAGGAAATGAATCTTTCTTTATTGAAGGAAATTCTTGTCTTCTTCAGGAAAAAATTAATTGAAGTGCTTAAAGAAATCGGGGAATCTGTTCCACTTATTTTTGGAGGCAGTGTTTCAAGGGAAAGCATTGAAGGCCTTTTTTCTTTAAGTGAATTGGATGGAGTTTTGGTTGGCGGAGCAAGCCTTGACCTGGACCACTTTGTTGATTTGCTTAATTTTAAAAAGTAATTCTGTTTCATCATCATTTAAAAATATTAACAGATATAAATTGTTTAAGGATTTTTATGATTAAAAGGAAAGGAAGAAAACCAGAGGAAGGAGAAAAGCTTCCTGATTCAGCTGACTTCGTTGAATGGAAAAAGGAATTCGATAAAATGAGTGTGGAGCAGCATGAAAGCAAATTAGCTGAGCTTGGCCTTGATGAGGAAGACATTGGCGACTGGAAAGCAGACCTTTACGGAAACCCTGAAGAAGAAAGCAAAGAAGGAAAAGAAGTAAAGGAAGTCAAAGAAGAAAAAGAGTCATCAATAAATAAAAAAGAAAAGAAAAAGAAATAATTTTAGTGATTTATTTTTATTTAATTTATTTTGGAGGTGATGGAATGATTGGACCTGGTTGCTGTAAAATTTTTGGACCCGGATGCTGTTAATTTATTAATCAGCTTTTCATTATTATTTTAGAGGTGGTTTTTTTTGGCTGAAGTAATTATTTATTCGACTAGCACTTGCCCTTACTGTGAAATGGCTAAAGAGTTTTTTAAAAAACACAAAGTTAAATACACTGAATTCAATGTCGGAGAAGACCATGACAAGGCAAGGGAAATGATTGAAAAATCAGGGCAGCAGGGAGTTCCTGTAATTGATATTGGCGGGCAGATAGTTATTGGCTTCGACAAGGAAGCTTTAATGAAGGCTCTTGGCATAGAGGAGTAATTTTTTTGAATATTGCAGTAATCGGCGCTTCGATTGACAGAGCAAAATTCGGAAACAAGGCAGTGAGGGCCTACAAAGAACAGGGAAACAAAGTCTTTCCTGTTAATCCGAAAGAAAAAGAAATTGAAGGATTGAAGTGCTTTAATTCATTAAAGGAAATTAATGAGCAAATTGATTTTGCGAGCATTTACTTGCCTCCAAAAATCGGCTTAACAATTGTTTCGGATTTAAAGGAAAAAAGAATTAAAAAAGTTTATTTGAATCCAGGAACGGAATCGGATGAACTGATTAAAGCTTTAAATAAAGCAGGAATAATTCCGATTCTTGAATGCAGTATTCTTGCATTAGGAAGAAATCCTGAAAAAATTTTAATTTAAATAAGATTATTTACCTTGACACTTCTTTTAATGCGTCTTCAAAAATATCTGTTCCTTTCAGCGCCTCTTCTTTTGAAATAATTAATGGAGGGCAGAATCTGATGGAGCTTTTTCCTGCAGGAAGAAGCAGCAAGCCTTTTTCTTTTGCTTTGCATAAAACTTCATGCCTTTCATTCAATGCATGCTTTTTGCTTTTCTTATCCTTTACGAGCTCTACTCCGATCATTAAACCTTTTCCCCGCACGTCTCCGATTAATTCATACTTGTCTTTTAATTTTTCCAATTCATTAAGCATTATTTTTCCAGTTTTTTCTGCGTTTTCCTGCAGATTATTTTTTTTAATGAATTCAAGTGCTGCGTGCCCTGCAGCGCATGCAATCAAATTTCCTCCGAATGTATTTGCATGAGCTCCTTTAGGCCAGTCCATTATTTTTTCTGAAGCAATTGTTGCTCCTAAAGGAAGGCCTCCCCCGATTGCTTTGCTCATTGAAACAATGTCAGGGCTGATTTTCATTGTTTCTGATGCAAGGAATTTTCCTGTTCTGAAGCAGCCTGACTGCACTTCATCAGCGCAGAAAAGCATTCCGTTTTTAATGCATAATTCCTGTGCTTCCTGCAGGAATTCAATTGGAGGGACTACATAGCCTCCTTCTCCTTGAATTGGTTCAAAAAATAATGCAGCAAGTTTTCCCTTGTTTTCATTTACTTTTTTCTTTAAATCTGCAGAGCATTCCATTGAACAGGTTTCCGGCTTTTTATTCCATGGGCATCTGTAGCAGTAAGCAAATTTTGCGTGCTTTACTTGAAGGAATGGCTCAAATCCTTTTTTCTGCACTTTATTTGACTGCGTTAATGAAAGGCTTCCCATTGTTCTTCCATGAAATGCTCCTTCAAATGCCAGGCTCCATTTTTTTCCTGTCTTGTATCTTGCCAATTTGAATGCTGCTTCAACTGATTCAGTTCCTGAGTTGCTTAAAAAAACTTTATTGAATTTTTTTGGAAGCAGGCTCAATAAATATTCAATGAATTTCACGGGAAGCTCGGCATAAAAATCTGAAAACCCTGCATGTGTTCCTCTGCTTAATTGTTTTTTTATTTCCCTTAAAATTGCTGGATTTGAATGCCCTGCATTCATTACTGCTATTGAGGAAGTGAAGTCAAGGTATTTTCTTCCATCTAAGTCATAGATGTGCATTCCTTTTGCTTTCTTGTAAACGAAATCAAATTCTCTTGTCAGTGAAGGACTGGAAACTTTTCTGTCTCTTTTAATTACATCAATTGATTTTTTTCCTGGAGGGAGGCAGATGTATTTCGGTTTCACTAATCCACCTTTACTTCATCAATCTGCGCTTTCTGGAGTTTTCCTGAATAATCTATGTAAAGGGTTTTTGTTTCGCTGAATTCATTGATTCCCTCAATTCCTGCTTCCCTTGTTCCGTTTCCTGTTCCTTTTGTTCCTCCGAAAGGCAAGTGCACTTCACTGCCTATAGTGCTTGAATTCACGTAAGTGATTCCTGCATTGATTTTCTGCATTGCAAGAAATGCATTTCTCACGTTATTGGTGTAAATTGAGCTGCTTAAGCCGTATTCTATATTGTTTGCAACTTTAATTGCTTCATTAATATTTTTCACTGAAATTAATGAAACTACTGGTCCGAAGATTTCTTCCTGCGCAATTCTCATGCCCGGCTTTACATCAGTGAAAATTGTGGGTTCAAAAAAGCAGCCGTTCATTCTTGCTCTTTTTCCTCCAATTAAAAGTTTTGCTTTTTCTTTCACTCCTATTCCGCAGTAATATTCGCTTTTTTTTACTGCCGCTTCATTGATTAATGGCCCGACATCAGTGCTTTCCTTTAAGCCCGAGCCTAGTCTTAATTTTTTGGCTTTGCTTACAAGCATTTCTTCGAATTGCTTTTTCACTTTTTCGTGAATGATTACTCTTGAAGCTGCAGTGCATCTCTGCCCCGTTGTCCCGAATGCGCCCCAGATTACGCCTTCCAAAGCTAAATTTAAATCAGCGTCATCCATTACAATTATTGGATTTTTTCCTCCTAGTTCTAATCCAATTTTTTTTATTCCTGCGTTTCCTGCAATAAATTCTCCTGTTTCTTTGCTTCCAGTGAAAGAAATTGCTTTCACTCTTTTGTTTTCAATTAATTCTTTTCCTGCAACTGAGCCGGAGCCTGTAACGCAGTTCACTGTTCCTTTTGGAAAGCCTGCTTTGTCAAGAATTTTCATGAACTCTAATGCCATTAAAGGAGTGTCGCTTGAAGGCTTCAAAATTACGGTGTTTCCGCAAATTAATGCCGGAAAGATTTTCCATGCAGGAATCGCTAAAGGAAAATTCCACGGAGTAATTAATCCGCATACCCCTAAAGGAATTCTTATAGTCATTGCAAATTTGTCTCTTAACTCGCTTGGAGTTGTGTGCCCGAAAAGCCTTCTTCCTTCTCCAGCCATGTATTCAGCAATATCAATTGCTTCCTGCACATCTCCTCTTGCTTCTTTGAGCACTTTTCCCATTTCTTTAACCATTAATTTTGCTAATCTTTCTTTTTCCCGCTTAAGCAATTGAGCTGCTTTTAAAATTAATTCGCCTCTTTTTGGAGCTGGAACTTCTCTCCATTTAATGAACGCGTTTTCCGCGGCAGTGATTGCTTTCTGCACATCTTTTTCTGTCCCTAACTGAAACTTTCCAAGAACTTCTTTTGGATCAGCAGGATTAGTGCTTTCAAATGTTTTCCTTGAATCAGATTTAACCCATTTTCCTGCAATGAAATGCCCGAAAGTTTTCACTTAATCACCGTTCATAAATGGTTTTTTAGGTATTTATTTTTTTGTTTCATCTAAAATTCATTAAAATTTCCTGAAAACTCTTTCTTATATTAATTTAATGTTTTTCCACTAAATTTTGGTATGAGAAAGCTTGATTCATTTAAAACAATTGGGGCAAATTCTTTGAATGAATGGCATAAAATCAGGAACCCTTTCAGGGTTATTTTCAATTTCATTTTAATTTTCATTTCAAGGTATTCTCCGAGCCTTGCCTTGAAGAGATTTCTTTTAAGGCTTACCGGAATGAAGATTGAAAGAAATGTTTCAATTGCTTTAATGGTTAATTTTGATGTGTTCTGGCCTGAATTAATTTCAATTAAGGAGAATTCAATTATTGGATTTAATGCAACAATTCTTGCTCATGAATTTTTAATAAAAGAATACAGGACAGGGAAAGTTGAAATTGGCAGGAATGTGTTAATTGGAGCTAATTCAACTGTTCTTCCAGGAGTGAGAATCGGAGACAATTCAGTGGTTTCTGCCATGAGTTTGGTTAATAAAAGTGTTCCACGAAATTCTTTTTATGGCGGAATTCCAATTAAAAAATTAAGGTGAATTGATTGCTTGACTTTATTTTTAATTTCATTGAAAAAAAGAAAGTTTTCTGGATTCTGGTTCTGCTTAATTTAATTGGAGCAGTTTACGGATTTGTTTTTTATTATGGAAATCAGTTGATTGAAACATTTAATTCAAATCCATTGCTTTTAATTTTTGTCCCAGATTCTCCTTTGGTTGCCTTCATTTTGGCGGCTGCCTTTCTTTCAATTAAATTTAATTTCAAATCAGATTTGTTTTTATTCATTGCATTTGCAGCAGCAATAAAGAATGGTTTTTGGACTGTTTCAGTGCTTTCATTTTATCCGGATTTCTATTTTCCAATCAATCCATTGCTTTACATAGTTTTATTTGCTGCTCACATAGGAATATTTTTTGAAGCCTTCATTCTTTTAGGAAAGATTCAGCTTGAAAGATATTTCATTGTTGTTTCGCTGTTTTTTTTCTTTGCAAACGAAATTTCTGATTACGTTTTTTTCACTCATCCTCCGCTGCCAATGGATTCATTGACTTTCATGTATCAATATACAAGTTTTCTGAGCATTGCTGCAACATTTGTGTCATATTACGTTATTGAGAAATACAGGAAGCCGATTCTGGAAATATTTAATTCAAATCCAGTGAAGTAAGCCAAAAAACCCCTTTTTTGCCTGCATTTTTCGTAAATGGGGTGCCCTTTTCAATGAAAATTAAGGGAAAAAACGTTGTTTTTTGTTCTTTTTGGCTTTTATTATTCATGAATAAAAGTGTTTTTTTAGTGAAAATCTTGTTTTTTTTGCAAGTTTTTTTAAAGATAGTGCTGGAAAGCAATATTAGTTAACTTCAATTAACGTAAAATGAGTTTTTTTTGTTTGAGTGACTGCATGGAAGAA
>DATDZZ010000100.1:0-4006 GCA_035288565.1 archaeon | reverse complement strand
ACAATGATTGAATTAATTCTGGCAGTGAAAGAATTGATTAGCTCCAATTCAAAGAATCCCTTCATTTGATTTCTTTCCTCGAATTTAAAGAAAAGAAAGTTTTCTGAATTGAATTTTTTCCTAAAATCAGCAAGCGTGAATTTCAGGTAAGGGAATTCCGTTTTAATTAATTCAAAGAATTTTTCCGCGTCAGAAATTGAAGCTTTTGTGATCATTATTTATTTTACTGTGCTTAAATATTTTAAGATTTCCTCAACTGAAACAGCGCAGCCGTTGTATTTTAAAGCAAAAAGCGAGGCTTCCAAAGCCTGCTTTCCAGATCCAAGTTCTTCTTCAAACAATCCTTTTTCAAAAGCCAAAGCCATTAACTCAGTTGATCTCATAATCTCTATATGGCTTATTTTTTTCTTGAACCCGTTAAGCATTGATGAATCCATTGAAACAGATTCCATGTGCTTTTTTTCAATGAATGATTTCAGGCTTTTAGGATTCTCTATTAACAGCCTTGTTGTTCTTTCATCAATAATCAAAATTTCTGCATCTGTTTTATTGATTAATGCAAGCGTTTCAGCTTCTCCTCTGTGAAGGATTTCAATCGGCTTATTGTCAAGCCAGAAAATGTTGTTGGCTAGCTCCTGCAATGACTGCATTTCATCTTCAATGTCGTGGCTTTGAGGCCATACTTTAATCCACCCTTCATCTATTCCGTCTTTAATTCTGATGGCGCTTAACTTAAATCTGTTTATTCCCATGGGTTTTGTAACGGATTCTTCTTCAACTGAAGCAGGAATAATGAATTCAAATCCTGCTGTATTAGTTAAATTTTTTAGAATTTTAATTAAACAGCTTTCTGAAATAGAAATTATTGTGCTTGAATCAAAAACTAATTTAACCATTACAATCCCAGCATGCTTTTTAATATTTCAAGTCTTGTCTTAATTCCCTTAACTTCAATTATTTCATCGTGCATTGTTGTCTTCCCAACATAGTTTTGCACGCTTTTCTTGTCAGCTCCAGTTAAAGCAGAGCTCTGGCTTAAACTCAATCCAATAGAGTAAGCTCTGCTGGCCTGCTTTATTCTTGCTTTCTCCACTACATCCATTACAAAGTTTCCCAGCTTCCTGTCAAATTCATCAATTTCTTTCAAAGTTAAATCTAAATTATTTGAAAAATCTTCAGCATCTTTTTTCTTTAAAGCATAAATTGATTTGTCAATTAAGCCCAGAACCGTTAACCTGAACTTAGAAAACTTAGGGTTGCCTGCTACATGAACTTTTGAAAGCAAATTGTATAAAGCGTAGGAAATCAAAGACATCTGGGCATAAAATTTGTCGTTCTTAAAAGCAGCTTTTTCAATGAATTCATTGCTTAAAGTTTTCAATTCAAGCAATTTTCTTTTATTGAAATCAGACCGCAATTGTTTCATGGGCTTAATGAAATCCCTGAGCATAGTAAAGAAACAAATTAGTTATATAAAAAAGTTTTGCTTGAAATGGCTTTGCACATTAAAGAATTGCAAATTTAGGCTTTTTGAGCCTCATTAAGTGTATTTTGTTGTTTGATTTTTTAAGGTCAGTTTATTGCTGGTATTTTATAGCAGATTATTTTTAAGATATGTTCAACGGTTTATTGTTAAAATTAGCTATTTAAGTAACTAAGCTTCTGTTGAGTTAAAATTTGAATGGAAATTATAAAGGCTCATAAGTCCTCTATCTGTGAGAGTATACCCGCTATCTTGGTTGTAATCCACTATTTTTAAGTGGGCAAGTTTTACAAGTTTTTCCTCAATATTTTTAGGATTTGTATTAAATTTTTCAGCTATTTCTTTGGCTTCTATAGATGGGTTATATTTAGCCAAATAATACATTATTTTCAAATAATTTGAATCCAAAAAAACCTTGTCCCAAGTTACTCTTTCCATAATTGTCGCCAATGTTTAGATAATGCTTTTTTAATATTAAAGATTATTGGTTGCCATCCTTCGACTTAGTAATCTCCTTGTTTAAAAGGTATAAAATAATATGTTTTATTCCGAATTTGATTTTTGCCTTTAATTCTTCCGTTTCCTGGTATGGTATTGGGTACTTGAATTCTGTTCTATAATCTTGTAAATCTGGGGCATTTTCCAGTTCTTGGTAATTGCTATACTTAAAAAAAGCCATCGTTTTTTTCTTCAACTCTTTGTCTCTTCTAATTTGGTTGGATTCATCCAATGTGCCCGGCCCCTGGCCATTTATCAAAACTATGATATCTGCGTCTTTTAGGTATGATTCTCGTATTTCTTGTTCTCTTGCCCCTTTTGCTTTTTTTATGTAATCTTCTCCTATTCTGCATGTTATTCCTTTGCTTGCCAGCTCTTTCTTTAAACCCCTAAGAAACTGCAAATTAATTTCTTTGCCATTATGGTCTCCACAAAGTAAAACTTCATATTTTCCATAATTGATTTTTCTGAATTGGTCGTTTTTTTTGGCGTTTTCTAGTGCTTTTTCCAGTCTTCGGTCATCTGAAAAGGCATTATCGTCAAGATTTTGAAATATTTTTTTTATCTCGTCAACCATTTAAGTAAAATTTATTCAGAAATTTTAAAAAGAGCCCTTTTTGTGCATTTTCAGGTTTTTTTTGTGCAGAATGAGGTTTTAATGCAAAGCCCTGATTAAATCAGTTTTTCCATTGTGCTTGAAACATTTATTTTGCTTAAGTCATGCTTCACTAAAGGCAGTTCAGCTATTTGAGGAGATTCTTCTTCGTATGTAGGCCTTTCAGTTTTATAGAATACTCCTATCGGGATTTTTTCCTGCCAAGGATCATCTGCAGCTTTGAATGCAGCTATTCTGTCTGAAGTGTCGTGGCCTTCTTTCTGCAGATCATAGATGTGCTTCTGGAACCATTGATAAGTGTTAATGTGGTTGAATGTAACGCATGGCTGGAATACATCAATTAATGAAAAGCCTTTGTGAGCCATTCCTTCTTTAATCATTTGAGTCAAATGCGGAATGTTTCCTGCAAAAGCTCTTGCAATGAAAGTTGCCTGAGCACTTAAAGCCAATGTAATTGGATTAACTGGCTGTTCAATTACTCCTGCAAGAGTTGAAGGACTTTTAAATCCTTTAATTGCGGTTGGAGAAACCTGTCCTTTAGTTAATCCGTAAACCTGGTTGTTGAATACAATGTAAGTGATATCTAAGTTTCTTCTCATTGCGTGAATGAAGTGCCCCATTCCAATTCCGTAGCCGTCGCCGTCTCCGCCTGTAACAACTACTTTTAATTTATTGTTTGCAAGCCTTGCCCCAGTAGCTACAGGCAAAGCTCTTCCGTGAATTGAGTGAAAGCCGTAAGTTTTAAGCCATTGAGGAAGCTTGCTTGAGCAGCCAATTCCCGCGACAGTTAAAACTTGAGAAGGACTTAAGTTTGATTCAAAGATTGCTTTCTTTAAAGACATTAAAATTCCGAAATCCCCGCAGTTGTGCAGGGTTGCATTTTCTGAAACATAGCTGTGGACATTTTCAACTTCCATGTTGTAAACCAATCCATTGTAATCAAACGATTCAATTTCCCTTACAGGAGTTAAAATAAAATCTTCAACAATTATGTTTGAAGGACTTTTTCCTTCATTTCTTGGAATTACAGTTTCATTTAATGCCTCTCCCAATCTTAGTAAATCTCTTCTGCTGACAATTTCAACTGAATAAGATTCTTTATGCATTCCATATGCTTTATTTATAGTCATTGCTGGAACAATGAAATTCTTTAAAAGCAATAATTTTATTTGCTCAGCTAAAGTTTTTGAAATTGTTTTATAGTTTGCTCTTCCTTTGCCTATCCACCCATCGCCTCTCCACAATCCTTTTAATAATTCTTTTTGTTTTTCTTTTGGAAGAAGCATTAAGAAATGAGGAATTTTTTTATTTATTGCTCCTGTGTTAAACCATTCCTTGAAAATTCTTGCAAGAATTGCGGAGCTGATTCTTACATCCAAAGTATTTTTTTCTTCTCTTAGATTCAATGT
>DATDZZ010000099.1:0-6745 GCA_035288565.1 archaeon | reverse complement strand
TAAAGAACGAGGTTCTTGCTTTTCCTGCTGCAAAAATTATTTTGGCTTTTATTGGCAATTTAACTTTAAATGAAAAATTTTCTAAAATGATTGGAAGAACAGCTTTCAAGTACATTGAAAGAGAAAAAGAAAAAACTCAGACAATTCTTGACCTTGCTTCGGAATTAAATGTTTCTTTTTCTTTGAGTTCTAAGCAGAATTTTTTTGCTGAAATTCCTTTAACTTTTTTTCTTAAAACAAATTTCAAAGAGCCTTTCATGAAGCTGGTTAATCAAAAACTGGAGAAAGGAATTGTTTTTTTGAATGAAAATGATTTTGCAAGATTTTTAAGCGAATTCATTTACGAAACAACTTTTGATTCCATTCCAAGCAGCACAGAAAACCTTCCAAAGGTTTTCGAAAGCATTGCAGGGCAGATTTCTTCGCAGTTAACTGTAAGGGAAAGAAAAGCTTTCAATGATTCTTTTTCAGGAGCAAATGACCCTGATGCCTATCCTCCATGCATGCAGCAGATTTATGATGACTTAATTTCAGGAAAAAATGCAGTGCATCAAGCCCGCTTCAATATTGCAACTTTTCTTATAGGAATTGGATTGGATAAAGAAAAAGTAATTGAATTGTTCTCCAAAACCCCGAACTTTAATGAAAAAATAACCCGCTATCAAGTGGAAAGAATTGCAGGAAAAGGAGGAACCAAGTACAGTGCTCCAAGCTGTGAAAAAATCAGAAGCCAGAGGCTCTGCCCGAACTCCAAATTCTGCGAAGGATTCAGCCACCCAATCAGCTTCTATAAAGCAAGACTAAAAAATCAGGCAAAGAATTCATCTAAAAAGGCAGGGAAAGACTCAGCAAAAGAATCAGTGCAGGAATCAGCATGAATGAACAGCAATTTTTACTGCAAAAATTCAGGGAATTTTATGAAAAGAATTTCATTGAAGAGCCTCCGGAAATTGACAGAAGGGAATTCGGCTTCGGAGACTTTAATGTCAAAATTATTCAAAGGCATCTTGATTTCCAGAACTACAGTGAACTGAATTCTTTTTTAAGGGAAAACACTCCTTTCTACATTTCTTATTCAGGAGCCTATTACAAGTTCCCTTCAAGGAAGCCTATGAACAAAAAAGAGCTTTTGAAAGCAGACTTGTTTTATGAATTTGATGCAGACGACATTGAAACCAAATGCAAGGAAGAACACGATTCATGGCAGTGCAGGGAATGCAGTGAAAAAGGAAAAGGAAGAGTCAGTGAATGCTTTAAATGCTCAGGCAATTCAATTGAATTAGATGAATGGGTCTGCAGTGAATGCCTGGGAGAAGCAAAAAAGCAGACTTTTCAATTAATTGATTTCCTTGAAAATGATTTCAATTTAAGCGAAGGAATTTCAATTAATTTTTCCGGAAGCAAGGGATTTCATGTTCACGTCAGAAGCGAGGCAGTGCAAAGCCTTTCAGCAAACGCAAGAATTGAGTTAGTTGATTACCTGACATTAAACGGATTGGATTTAGCTGACCACGGATTCTTAAAGGAAGGAAAATCCTGGCTTGCCCCAAAAAATCCGTTAGGGTTAAGCAAAAGAATTCAAAAAGAACTAATTGATTTCTTCAATTCAGTTTCAGCAGACGAATTTGCTGTAGCAATTAATTCAACTTCAAGGAATGCAAAAAATATTCTCAAAGAAAAAGAAAAAATAATCAACGAAATTGAAAGAGGAATTTTAATTCCTTTAATTTCTTCACCGAAAAAGAATGACGATGCATGGAGCAGGATTTTGTTTTTTGCCGCAGAAAAACTGAAGCTGAATTTGGACAGGCAGACTTCAATTGATTTGCATAAAATTCTGAGAGTCCCTGAAACAATTCACGGAGGAACAGGGCTGATAGCAAAAAAGCTTTCAATAGAGGAATTAAAGAAATTCAATCCATTGAATGATGCAGTTGCATTCAATGGAAGCGAAGCAAAAGAAGTTAAATTAGAGCTAAAAGAAACCCCTAAATTTTATTTCAACGATTCATTCCATGAACTTGCCCCGGGAAAAGCAATGGTTTCACTGGATTTGGCTGTGTATTTGCTTGCAAAAAAGAAAGCAAAATTAATTTAATTCATTCATTATTTTATTTACTTGATTTGCATGAAAATATCTTACGATGAATTAAGGAGAATCAACAGGCTTGAAAAGAATACAAGCAATTTAGTTGAAGTGGATGAAGACTTCTTTTCATCTTTAAAGGAATTTGTCAAAGACGAAAAAAAAGATTACCTTGATTCTCTGCAGAAAGATTTCTCTGAATCAAAGGCAAGAGACTTTTCTAACTTAAAGAAAACAGTTGAAGAAATTTTCAGGCTAAGAGAAAAAAAGGTTTTAAACAAGGCCTTGATTGCTGTGAGAACTGATGAGTACACTGAAAGCCACATGGCTTCAGAGGAAAAAGAAGTATTCAAAAAACTGATTAATTTATTGAACTCTCATAACAGCCTTTTAACTGAAATTTTCTCTGAAAACAGCAATAAAAGAGATAAAAAGGACTTGGATTTAAATAGGTTTTCAATTCGAATTACAAGGGAAGTGCCAAAATTTGTGGGCACTGACATGAAGGAATACGGCCCCTTCAGTGAAGGCCAGGTAATCGAGCTTCCTGAAAAGATTGCTAAATTGTTTATTTCAAGAAAATTAGGGGAAAAAAACTGAAAGGTGAATGAATGAAGGAAAATAAATCAAAATTTTTTAAAGTGGCCTGCGAGGCCTGCAATGCAGAGCAAATTGTTTTCTCGAATTCAAGCAGGGAAGTCAAATGCAGTGCATGCGAAAAAGTTTTAGTTCAGCCGAAAGCAGGCTACTCGGAAATTAAAGGAAAATTAATTCAAGAGCTTAAAAGGTGATTCAAATAGAGGTTCCAGAGCAAGGAGAAATAGTTGTAGTTAAAATAAGCAAAGTACTGAATTACGGAGTTTTTGTTGAGCTGCTGGAATATGAGGGAGTTACAGGATTTGTTCACATCAGCGAAATTGTCTCCACTTGGATTAAAAACATAAGAAACTTTGTAAAAGAAAACCAGATCAGGGCAGCAAAAGTTTTGAAAGTTGACACTTACAAAAACCAGATTGATTTAAGTCTTGTAAAAGTTTCAGCAGGACTGCAGAGAACAAAGATAGAGGAATGGAAGCAGCTTAAAAGAACCCAGAAACTAATTGAAGTAATGGCTAAAGAACAGAAAAAAGATTTCGAAACAGCTTGGAGGGAAGTAGCCGAGCCATTAATTGAAGAATACGATTCACTGTACAAAGGACTGCAGGAAATAGCAATTAAGGGAGAGAAAGCAGCTTCAATGATTCCAAAAGCATGGCTTGCTCCTTTGCTTGAAATAGTTGAAAAAAACATTGAAATTCCTGTAAAGACTTTAAGGGGAACAATTACATTGAAATCCAATGCAGTCAACGGAGTTGAATTAATTAAAAAATCTTTAAGCGAAGCGCAGAAGGAAGCAAAGAAAGCAGAAATCACTTACAAGGGAAGCGGGTCATTTTATGTAAAGGTTCAGGCTCCCGATTACAAGACAGCTGAAAAAAATTTAAGGAAAGTTTTAGAGAAAGCAGTTCACTCAATTGAGTCAATGAAAGGAAAAGGCTCCTACGAAATCCAGGGAAAGAAAGTTGAAGCAGCAGCTTAAAAGTGATTCAATGCCCACTACAATAAAAGTTTTAAAGAAAAAAAAATTAAGCAAAGGAATAATGTTCGCAGGCCTTCCAGGAATCGGCTTGGTTGGAAAAATTGTTTTAGATTATTTAATGAAAGAACTTAAAACTGAAAAGATTGCAGAAATTTATTCCGATTCATTTCCTCCAAGCGTGCACTCAAAAAAAGGATTAATTGAATTAATTAAAGACGAACTGCATTACCATAAAAACGGAAAAAACGAATACATTTTTTTGTCGGGGCCGGTGCAGCCAATAATTGATTTCAGGCAAGGCTCAGCTGCAGAGCACTACGAGTTCGCGGAAAAAATTATTGAATCAGTTAAAGCAATGGGGGTAAAAGAAATCTACACTCTTGCAGGATTAAACATCGGAGAAAAAAGACTGGAAAGCGCTCCAAGAGTTGTCTGCACTGCAACAAATGAAAAAATTTTAAATGAATTTGAAAAATTTGGAGCAGTGAAAGAAAAACATGAAGGATTGATTTCAGGAGCAGCAGGACTCATTCTGGGAATTGGAGCAGAGCACGGAATTCAAGGAGCATGCTTAATGGGTGAAACAAATTCCTCTTTAATTTACGGCGATCCAGGGTCAGCAAAAGCATTGCTTGAACTGCTGATCAAAAAACATAAATTCAAAGTCAAAATGGATAAAATTGATTCAGAAGCAAAAGAAATCGAAAAAACTTTTAAAGCAATGGAAAAACAAGTAGAGTCTCTTTCAGCTCAACAGGAAACAGATGAAGGCCCATTAAAATACGTAATCTAAAGCCGCCGTCCAGCGCCGTCTCGCCCGGCGGGTGCGAGTACACGTATTTCGCTTTCGCTCAATACGTGGAGAGCAGTTTTCTTCTAAAATCCAAGAAAAAAATAACTCTTAATTTTTTTCGAATTGCATTTAATTAAATCCGGATTCCAAGAAAAGCAAGAACTAGTAACACACCCATTCAAGCCAACCCAAAAATAGCTGAAACAATTTAATTTAAAGGCTCAGAAATAATTAAATAGTAAGACAATCTTACTATATTAATGGTGATTTTATGGCTGAAACAACTGTTACAACTATTTCAACTAAAGGGCAGGTAGTTATTCCAAAAAAGTTAAGGCATGAATTAAAGATTAAGGCTTCAGATGAGTTTTTGATTTATGGAGAAAGAGATACAATTATTTTGAAAAAAATTGCAATGCCTTCTTTAAGGGAAAGGTTTCTTGAATTAAATCAAAGGCTTAGCAGGGAAATGAAATTAAAAGGAATCAAGAAAAAAGACATTAGAGAAGCTGTTAAGGAAGTCAGAGGAAAATAAATGCTTCGAATAACCTGTGACACCAACACCTTAATTTCAGGTTTTTTGTTCAAAGGAAAAGAAAAAAAGCTTCTCGAATTAATTGCTGAAAACAAAGTTCAGCTTTACTTATCCAACGAAGTTATTTCAGAATTCTCAAGAGTATTAAAATACCCTAGGCTTGTCTCAAAATATGCAAGCCATTCAGAAATAATGGACACTCTTTTAGAGCTAAGCCACATAGTGGAATCAGCACAAAAAATTGATTTAATTAAAGAGGATCCAACGGACAATAAAGTGCTGGAGTGCGCAATGGCCGCAAAAGCGAAGTACATTATTTCAGGAGACAATCATTTACTTAAAATCAAAGAATTTAATGGAATAAAAATATTAAAAACAACAGAAATACTCAAAAAAATGAAAGTTTAATTGACTTCTCTTCCACTCAACGCAAAAACATTTTTTCTTCTAATTCATAAAAATTTTTTTTTAAATCCGGATTCCAAGAAAAGCAAGAACTAATAGCACACCCATTCCAGCTAACCCGAAAATAGCTGAAACAACCAAGCTGGGAAAAAAAGATAACTGCACTTGCACTCCGAATAAAGGAAAAACGAAAGTGATTATCAGCCAGGCAATTACTCCCAGCACTGAATTAATTACAACATTTTTCAGGAAATTCAGAATCACTAAAGTTAAAATAATTAAAATAACTCCAATAGCTAGAACAGGAAAGTTTCCCGCAACAAGGTTCGCGGCTTCCCCTGCAGCAGTTCCAGCAGTATTAGTAATTGACTCTATTTGAAGAAAAAACAAGTTCATACAAAACATGAATGAATTAAGTTTAAAACCTCTTTCCTGGAAGCAAATCAAAGGTTTTCAGAAAGGGAATTGTTTAAATATCTTTTATTAATTCATTAAATTATGGCTAGTTACTCTGAATTGCAGAAAAGGATTGCTTTACTGCTGCTGCATGAAGCTAAAACTGCTCCGGAATTAAACAAGCAGTTAAACATTCCGTACAGCCAGTTAATGGATGAATTAAAGGGAATGCTTAAACTGCAAGTAGTAAGCAAAGAAGGCTTTCCCACTTACTTTAAATTAAACAAAGATATTACTGAAAAAGTAATTGAAAGAAGAAAAATTGCTTCAGATGACTCAAACAAGCTCAGATTAAACGTAATAATTGAAGCAAAATCAATTGACAAGGACTTACTGCAAAAGCAATTGGAAAGAATAATTAAAGCTTTAGAGGAAGACAAAGACTTCAAGGTTTACGATATTTCACAGGCAGAGCCAGCAAAAGACGGAGACAAGTATTCAGGCTACATTGAAGCAAACCTTTCACTAAAAGACTTCAGGTCAGTAACCAAATTAATCTTTTACTACGGCCCGACAAGCCTGGAAATAATCAAGCCAGAAAAACTTGAAATAAAAGCAGACGACCTGCAGGACAGCTTAATTGACATGATTGACATAATGCACGGCTACTCAGATTTCATTGGAAAAGCAATGAATGCACAGGAATTAGACGAATTCAGAAAAAAAATCTTAAACCAATAGCTCGCCGTCCAGCCGGCTCGCCGAAAAGATTCGGCGGAGATCTGCACGATCTTCGCTTGCGCTCGATCCTGCAACCTTTTAAGAAAAGGTTGGCGAAAACGCACCACCTTCGGTGCTGCAGTCTTTTCAAGTCATCGAGCAAAAGCGAAGATGGCTTGGATGGTCGACGGATCCTTCCGTCGGTTTAAGGCAAAAAACGAAAAACTCAGG
>DATDZZ010000098.1:0-7781 GCA_035288565.1 archaeon | reverse complement strand
AGCTGCCAATTATTTCTGGCAAGACTCTAGTTAAAATTCTAATTAAAAAAGGCTATTGGATTCGAAACCAAAAAGGAAGCCACATTCATTTAAGGCATTTCACTTAAATTACTTTTTTTAATCCTCTTCAACTAAAAATATCAATGCACTGCTTTGTTTGGTCCTGTAGTGTAATGGATTAGCACGAAAGCTTGCGGAGCTTTTAATCCGGGTTCAATTCCCGGCAGGATCAATAAAATCAATTCAGCTCGGCAGGAAATCAATTTAAATCCCGGAGAAGTAATTGTTTCATGGCAAGAGCAAGAAGAGGAACCATATGGAGAGCAGCTAAAGCTGAAAGTAGAAAAGAAGAACTGACTCATGAACAAATAAATGAAAGAGGAAGGAGTTTCAGCGGAGCTTTAAATTCTTTAATTAAAGACAAGCCCGAAAACCCAGCAATATTCAAAGAAATTTTAAAAGATTTTAATTACAGGAAATTTCATGAAGAAACAGGATTTATTCTGGAACCGGAAGGAATAGCTAAAAGATTTTTTAGCGAGGACTGGAAAACAGAGGAAGTAAGAAAAGTTTTGGATGCCCTTGGCTTTGAAAGAAAGCAAATAAATAAAATATTTTTTTCTTTCCTTAATCCTGAGGAAAGATTACGAGGCTTTTTCAGCGTAAGAGGCGAAAAAGCAATTGAAAAAGCAAACAATTTCAGCACTATTGAAGGAAAAAGCAAAAAAGATCTTCATTTTCTGGCAGTAGAAACAAGAAGAGAAATTTCAAGGCTCGTGGAAAAAGAAATAGCAATATATCGAGGCGGAGACCTGCAAAAAACAATTGATTTATTGAATGAATTAAACGAAAACGGAAAGCGTTTCATGAGAGAAGAATTCGATGAAAAACATTTAGCATCACTGCTTACCGGATTCAAAAGAGAAGAAATAGATTTAATTTTAAGGAAATTTGGCTATGCAGAAAGCCAGATTCAAATAGCATTGGATTCGCTTGAAAACCGGAAAAGAAGAAGATAAGGGTACAATTTCATTTCAGCTTACCTTGAATTTTAATCAGAGAAACCAAAGCCAGGTATTAAATCTTTTTGGATTTAAATTTAATTCATGGAACCATTAAACGTAATTGGAGTAAGCGGGTCAAACAGGCCTGAGTCGATGACAAAAAAGCTTGTTTCATTAATTCTTGAAGAAGCAAAAAAACTTGAAGCAAAAACAGAGTTAATTGATTTAGCTGAAGAAAACTTTCCATTATATGATGAAGACATTGAATTAAATAAAAAGCAAAAGGAATTGCTTGAATCCATTGAAAAAGCTGACGTGCTTGTTTTAGGTTCCCCTGAATTTCATGGAACTTTAACTGGAAGAATGAAGAACTTCATTGACTTTTTTCCATACAATAAAGAGCCTTCAAAGCTCTGCTTTTTTGTTTCAAGCGCGGGAAGCAGGCACGGAGGAATGCAGACAATAAATGCATTCAAAACAATTGCATCCAATTTAAATTATTTCAGCCATCCAACTTCATTAACAGTTGGAGCAAAAGAAACAGCTGAAGGAAAAATAACAGATGAAGCAGTGCTTAAAAGAATTAATAAAATTGCTTCAGAAATAATTAAATGGGGAAAAAAATTCAGAAAGTGAATAAAAAAATGAATTCAAAGCAGTTCAAGGTAGCTACTTTTTACAAATACATTGAATTAAATAACTTAAACGAATTAACTGAAAAAATTAAAGAAAAATGCAGTGAAATAAAATTAATGGGGACAATTTTATTAGCTGAAGAAGGAATAAACGGAAACATAGCAGGAACAAGAGAACAGTTAAATGAATTCAAGGAATTCCTTGAATCAATTCCTGAATTCAAGGAAATGGTTTACAGAGAAAATTTTTCTGAATGCATTCCATTCAAGAAAGCAAGCGTAAGAAAAAGAAACGAAATAGTCACACTTGGATTAAAAGAAGTGAATGTAAAGCACAGAGGCAGGCACATTTCTCCTCAGGAATTAAAGAAAATGATTCAAGAAAAGCAGGAAATAGTTTTACTTGACGCAAGAAGCAATTACGAAACAAAAATAGGGAAATTTAAAAACGCTGTTACATTGAACATTGAAAACTTCAGAGAATTTCCAAAAAAATTAAATGAATTAAATAAATTCAAGGAAAAAAAAATAGTAATGTACTGCACCGGAGGAGTGAAATGCGAGAAAGCTTCCGCTTACTTGAAAGAAAAAGGCTTCAAAAACGTGTTTCAATTAAACGGAGGAATAATTAATTACATTAACCAGTTCCCTGACTCAGAATTTGAAGGAAGATGCTTTGTATTCGACAAAAGGCTCTCAGTTCCTTCCGGAAAAAAAGATTCATTAATTTCAAGCTGCAAAATCTGCCATAAAGAAACAGCGCAATACATTAACTGCAGTAACACGAAATGCGATGAATTATTTATATGCTGCAATGAATGCAAAGAAAAATTTCTTGAAACCTGCTCAAAGAAATGCAGAAAAGAATTAGAAAAACAAGAAACAATTAAAGCAAAAAAAGAAAAAATCCAAATGAATAAAGCAAACTTGGAAAAAATTGAATTGAAAAAAGTAAAATTGAAAAAAATTGAAATGGATGTGAAAGCAGTATGAATTCAAAAGGACAATTTTATCCATTAAAAGATTACAATAAAAGCAAAAGCTTCCCAATAATTACTTTGATTTTAATTGCATTAAATGCCTTGATTTTTTATTTAAGCACTTTAATTGGCTTGAATGACACAATTTTAAGATACGGCTTCATTCCAGGCTTCTTTTCACTGGAAACATTTTACACAATAATTACTTCAACTTTTCTTCACGCAGATTTAGCTCATTTAACTGGAAACATGTGGTTTTTATGGATTTTTGGAGACAATGTTGAAGACAAACTAGGAAAAAAAAGATTCACTGCACTGTATTTAATTTCAGGATTAACTGCAAACCTTGCGTTGTATTTAATTAATCCTTCTTGGCTTGGAGCAGCAATTGGAGCAAGCGGAGCAATTTCAGGAGTAATGGGAGCCTACTTTATTTTATTCAATCAAAAGAAAATCAAGACAAAAACAGGAATCAAATCAGTATTCATTTTCATGGGAGCATACTTTGCATTTCAGTTATATTACATTTATTTAAGAGCAATAGGAGAATTAGAGTCAAACACTGCATTCCTTGCACACATTGCTGGATTCATTGCAGGAATAATTCTATTACTGATTTTATTCAAAGGAAAAATAAGCTTTTCAATAAAAGATTCAGAATTAGAAGAAATCATTTCAATGCTTTTAGGTAAAGAAAAAACGAAAAAAAAATAATTTGAAAAAGACAAATATTGAAAAAATAATTTATTCAGAAAAAATAACTTATTAAAATAATTTGGAAAAGAAAAAACCTTTAAAAAAGCAGGAAATAACTTGAAAAAAACACGAAATATGCCTAACAAAAATTAATGGAAATTCAAAAACCTTTATTTTATTTGTTTCACGAATTTGGTCCTTTTGAATTAGGGCCACTGACGTTTAACATGTAAAGCCAGTTCATAGGGCTTACCTCCAATTAATCCATCCATCATAATTAGCCCCCCAATTTATTTAAACATAACGAAAAAAGGCTTTCAGCAGGCATACATTTAAATAAATAAAAACAAGTTCTTCATTTAAGAAGCACTTTAAATTAGTGAAAATACTTTTAGTATGAATGAAAATAATTTTATTATTCTTAATTTAAAATGCATTTTCAAAGAAATTATTTAAACACAAAAAAAAGGAATTAATTTACATGAATCCGGAAGTATTTATTGAGTTAAGCAAAATTCTTGTAATAACTGTTTTAGCAGCAGGAATAACGCGGTTATTGAAGCAGCCAATAATTATCAGCTACATTTTAAGCGGAATAATCGTCGGACCATTTATTTTGAATGTAGTGAGTTCAATTGAAACGCTTACAGCTTTCTCGCAAATAGGAATTGCTTTCCTGCTGTTCATGGTTGGATTAAACCTTAATCCAAGAGTAATAAAAGAAGTTGGAAAAATTTCTTTAATAACAGGAATAGGGCAGGTAATATTTACTTCACTTATTGGTTATGCAATTGCGTTAATGCTGGGCTTTACAGAAATTGTTTCTTTTTATGTTTCAATTGCATTGGCTTTCAGCAGCACAATAATTATAATGAAAGTGCTTTCAGATAAAAGAGATTTAGATACACTTTATGGAAGAATTTCCATTGGATTCCTGATAGTGCAGGATTTCATTGCAATAGCAATTTTATTAATTATTTCTTCTTTTAAAAACGGAGTAAGCTTTGAAATACTTGCATTTCAAACAATTTTGAATGCATTCATTGCATTAATTCTTTTATTCCTTGCAACAATTTACTTTCTTCCCTCACTAACCAAATTCATAGCAAAGTCGCAGGAATTTTTAATGCTTTTCTCAATTTCATGGTGCTTTGCAATTGCGTCAATTTTTTATTTTTTAAATTTCTCAATTGAAGCAGGAGCATTAATTGCAGGAATCTCACTGTCTTTATCTCCATATCAATACGAAATAAGCTCTAAAATGAAGCCATTAAGAGATTTCTTTCTAATACTTTTCTTTATAATTCTTGGAAGCCAAATGATTTTCTCAAACATTTTTGAAAGCCTCACAGCAATAATTGTTTTTTCTTTGTTTGTATTAATAGGCAACCCAATAATTGTAATGATTTTAATGGGAAGATTAGGCTACACAAAAAGAAACAGTTTTTTATCAGGCTTAACGGTAGCGCAAATAAGCGAATTTTCATTAATAGTAATAGCATTAGGAGTAACATTAGGGCATTTATCAAAAGAAATTCTCTCAATAGTGACAGCAGTAGGCTTAATCACTTTTGCAGTATCAACATACATGATAATGTATTCCGAAAAAATTTACTTAAAGCTCTCAAATTACTTGACAATATTTGAAAGAAAAGGAAAAAAAGCAGACGAAAAAAAACAATTCAAAGAAGAAAAATACGACATAATTCTTTTCGGCTATAACAGAATAGGCTTTGATATACTTGAATCCCTTAAAAAAATCAAAAAAAAATTCTTAGTAGTAGATTATGACCCGGAAGTAATTTCAAAGCTTTCAAAACAAGGAATAAAATGCAGATTCGGGGATGCAGACAACTTCGAGCTATTAAATGATTTAAATTTATCTCAGGCAAAAATGATTATTTCAACAATTCCCCTTCCTGAAACAAACAATTTGCTATTAAAAAAAGCAAGAGAAGAAAACAAAAAAGCAATTATAGCAGTTGTAAGCCACAAAATTGAAGACGCAGTAAAATATTACGAGCAAGGAGCAACATACGTAATAATGCCCCACTTCCTTGGAGGAAAGCACTTCTCTTCAATGATTGAAAAAAACAAAACAGACAGAAAAAAATTCCTTGAAGAAAAAAAAACTCACTTAAAAAATTTAAAAGAAAGAAAACAAGAAGGGCAGGAACATCCAATGCATGAATCGCTTTAAAAAATTATTTTTTCTTTTCCCTGAATTCAAGGGAAGCAGAATTAACGCAGAACCTTTTTCCAGTAGGCTTCGGCCCGTCATCAAACACATGGCCGAGATGGCTTCCGCATCTTGCGCAAATAACTTCAGTTCTGTTCATGAAATCAGAAGAATCTTTTTTTGTTTCAACTTTTTCATTTGAAACAGGTTTGAAGAAACTAGGCCAGCCGCTTCCTGAATCAAATTTTGAATCAGAAGAAAACAATTCCTGTTTGCATGCAGCGCATAAATACATTCCTTTTCTTTTATTGCCATAAAGCTTTCCAGTGAAAGCAGGCTCAGTTCCTTTCTCCCGTAGAACATGAAACTGTTCCTCGGTTAATTCTTTTCTCCACTGCTCTTCGCTTTTCTTAATTTTTTCAGCCAAAAAAATCACTCCAAAAATTATTTTTAATTTTTTTCCGCAATTATTTTTCAATCACCTTCTGATACTTGTAATAAGAGTAAATCACTAAAAAAATCGCAATTAAAATCACTGGAACCAAAACAAAATTAATTGAGTAATCGGGAAACAATAATCCAAGAAAAGCAGTCAAGCCCGCAACCTTGAATAATTTTCCTCCAAGCTGATTTGTTTTCTCCCATACAACTGAATTGCTTAAAGTCCACGGAGTTCTAACTCCAATAAACCAGTTTTTTTTAGAGTTCTCCAAAAGAATTCCTAAATAAAAAAACAAAATTCCTACAGCAGGAGGCAAAGCAAGCGAAAAATTAAATTCAATTTCAAGATTCCATAAAAGAACAAGCAAATGAATGTAAAACAAAAACAAAAATAAAACGAAAACAAATTTCTCATAATAAGAATAAAATTCTTTAATGTTTTTCTTTAAAGGATCAATTACTGGAATTACTTTAAACAAAGCAAGCAAAAAAACTAAAATTAAAGGCATTAAGTAAGCTCCCCAGAATTTAGGCAAATAGCCGTCAACTTTTCCAATGTAATTCCAATGCGAAGCCATTGAATCAGGAAGCAAAGGATAAAAAAAAGCTGAAACTAAAAAAGAAACCAAAACAATTAAAGCAGACAAAAAACCAAAACCTTTTTTTCTAAACATAATAATTAAAAGAAAAAGAAATATTAAAGACTTTCTAAATCCCGAAACTTCTTCTTATATGTGCTTCAAAAACAGAACTCAAAGTATTATAGAAATTATGCCTCTGTTCAGTTGAAACATTAGAAGAAAAGCCAGGAATTGAATCAGTCCAAATCCTTACAACCTTGAAGCCATGGCTTTCAAGAAACTGCTGATTCCTTTTATCATTTTCCATGCTTCTTGCAACGCTTTCGTTGTCCAATCCATGCCAGTCAAAAATGCCAGCCAAAGAACCGACACCGATTTCCTCTATTCTTCTTCCAGATACAAAAGAATCAAGCTGCTCCAATAACTGAGGCAAATACCCTTCCCTTAAGCTTAAAGGAAAATCAGGATTTGAATAAATTTCAGACACTCTTTCCTTAAATTTATCAAAAGAAGTTTTTCCGCCGCGAAAATCTCTCGCAGCTTCGATTAAGTCGGCTCTTTTAGGAAGCCTTTCAAGATGTTCTCCAGCCAAGTCAGGCCTTCCATGAACAATCGGCCCGTCAGTGAAAATAATTAATCCTTTATATTTTTTTGGAGGGTGATGGAAATCTAAACTAATCGGAGGCAAAAAAAGGTCAACCTCCATTGATTTAGGTTTTTCAGTTCTATACTTTCCAGGAATAGAAATTCTTTTCCCAACCTGAATTTTTTCAGCAATTATTTTAACAAGAAATTTAGGGGAAAGCTTCATGCCTCCAGCACGAATTACCTGCATTTTTTCTCCCTTAAAAGCCTTCATTAATCCAGCTAAATGCCTTTCAGCCTTCAAAGCCATTACTTTTCACTCTCAATTTTCTTCAAAATCTTTGCAAAAAACTCAGGCTTCAAATTCTTTAAAGCAGCTTGAAGAGCCTTTCTAGCCTTGAATTGCTCTTTCTCTTTTACAGATAATTCTTTTTCAGCCATAAAAGAATAAGAATATGCAAGTATTTAAAGATTCTTTGAAGATAAAAGAATTTTTCAAACACTCAAAATTTTTCCACTTAGCAACGTGCTTCTAATAACAATCAAAAGGTATTTCAGGAAGTTCAATTAAAAAAATAAAGAAGCACGAAAACTTGGACGAACGTTTATTCCTTAATTAAATAATATTGAATTGTTTTTATTTGCTGTTATTCCATTTTTTTATTATTTCATTTGCAGGC
>DATDZZ010000097.1:0-13277 GCA_035288565.1 archaeon | reverse complement strand
TCTATAACAGAGAGTTGTTTTGTTACTTGCCTTTCAAAACAAAAAAAATTAATACAAGGAATTGGGGATAGCAATGCAAATAGCAGCCTTTGTTTCAAAGAGCTTTAAGGACTGGCCTGGAAAAGTTTCAGCAGTTGTAATGGTTCCAGGATGCAACTTTAAATGCGATTACTGTTTCAGTTATCCAATTCTAAATAATGATTCAAGTCTTCAAATGATTGAAGAGGACGCTTTTTTTGAGCATTTATTCAAGGAAGAAAAAAAAATTGAAGGAGTTGTAATTACTGGAGGAGAACCCACCCTTCAAGGAGAAGCACTTTTAGATTTCTGTGAAGAGCTTAAAGAAAACAATTTCCTGGTTAAAATTCACACCAACGGCTATAAACCAGAAATACTTGAAAAATTAATTGATTTTAGGTTAGTGGACTTCATTTCCATGGACATAAAAAATGACTTAAATCAGGTAAAGTACAGTAAAGTTGCAGGAATGCAGGTAAACCTTAACAAAATAGTAAGATCAATTGCATTAATTAAAAACAGCAGAATAGAAAGCGAATTTGTGACCACTTATCTTCCAGGAATTCATTCAAAACAGGATATCATTAATTTAGTGAAAGTAATCGGAAAAGTTAAGAGATTTGTTTTACAGGAATTCACTCCAAGATCGGGAACTTTAAATCCTGAATTCAAAGTAATTCAAAAGAATTCAATTGATGAAATGCTTCAACTTCTGGATGAACTGCCTTGCTTTTCCCAGGAACTGAGAATAAGAACATTGGGCGGCGACCAGATAGTAATTCCAAGAACCTATGATAAAATCAAATTACAGCATTAAGTCATTCAACTACATTCAAGAAAATTGTTTTATCAAATTTTTCATTATTTATTTTAACTCCAACCTGAATTGAATAATTTCCTGCAACTATTTCTTCCTTGTTCATCTGAATCCTGAAATCAACATTTCTAATCTCATTAACTCCAAGGAAAGACAGCTCCTTTTTTGCAGGAAACACGTGCAGTGCACTTGAATCTTTAGGAAAAACTTCAATGGAAACATTTCTTGCATCCTCTCCAGTAACATTCACAACTGATAAAGTCAGAATTGCATCAGAATCTCTTTCCAAGCTTACAGGGTTTTTTGAGAAAGCAAAACTGAAAGCGCTGGGCTTATAGCTTGACACGGCAATGAAAACAATTGCAATTAAAACAATTGCTCCAATCACTCCTAAAAACAAATTCTTGTTTTTTTCAAGCAATGCAAGAAAATCAGTCGGATCTCTTCCATCATAAATGCTCATAAGCAGAATATAATGAAAAGAGGTATAAATAATTTGTGTTCACTTAAACAAAGTAAACAATTTATAGTCATTTTTTACATCAAACAAGCCAAGCCTTGCCCCTGCATCAAGCCATGCATGAGCATAGCTGAAAGAAGCCAAAGCAACAGCGAATTCCTTTTTTTCCTGAAAATGAATTCCGTCTTTCAAGTAATTTTCAGCCATTTCTTTGAAATCTTTGGCCTGAATAAATAACGAAGAATTAACTGGAACAGAAATTCTTGCTTTCTTTAAAGCCTTTTCAGTCAATTTCCTGTAATTCTCAGCTTTTTTTTCTAAATCTATGCCACTCACTTTAATTACTTTATTTAATGCTTAATTCATTTAATGCTTCTGATTCCTTTTCATTCAATTTTCCGCAGACAATCAGCGACTGAATATTTTCGCCGGCAACTTTTTTTATTTTATTCTTGTCTCCGAAAACAATTTTTTCGTTTTCTGAACCCATTCCAATTAATGCAGCAAACTTTGCTTTATTCAGTAACTTTTTTTTATCAATTTTTTCAATTAATTCAATTGCTTCACTTGCTTTCATGAAATAATTCTCTTCAGCTTTAATGTCAAGCAGGCACAAAGTATGCAGGCCTCTTTCAAAATTTTCCTTTATTCCGTCAAAAAATGATTCAGGCTTGAAGTTTTTTTCCCATCTGGCAATTGAAACGGTTTTTCCAAACTTGTATTCACTCAACCCGGTTTTGCCTAAATAACTGAAAACCGAAATTCCCGGAAACACTTTTACCGGGATTTGTTTTTCATCTGCATCTAAAAGAATTTGAATGTGAGTTGTTGCGCTGAACACATTTCCGTAAAAAAGCACGGCAACATTTTCTTTTTTTGCTTTTGAATGAATTTCACTGAAATTTTCTTCAACTTCTATTCTGTTCAAAGAAATAATTTTCCTTCCAATTAACTTCTCCAAATCTTTTATCGAGCCTTCACTGAATTTACTTGTATAGTTTTCTAGAAAAATTTCACTGCATTCCCTTAAAGCATTCAGTGCTTCAAGAGTTATTTGCTTTGAATTAAGCCCAATGCCGATCAAGTAAAGCATTTCAATCAATTAAGCCCAAATCATTCAATTCATTGAATTCTTTCAATAAAAAGAATAAAGCCCTTCTTTCTTCCACTGCTGAAAGCAATTGCTTTTCATCCTTCTTTGAAAGCTTTTTCTTTAAAGTCAAATCCATATACCAGTCAGGAATGTTCGGCCTCGGCTGGTCCTTGCCAAGAAAATAAACAGTTTCCTTTTCAATTCCTCTCTGCAAAAGCTTTGCCTTTTCCACCAAAACATTTTTTGGAACACTTGAATGCTTCATTAACTTAACCATGAACTGCTTTGCAAGAAAGCTGTGTGTTTCCCCGTCATACAAATGCCGTAGATTAAGGTTTGTCTTTAAAGCATTAAACGTATTTGAAATAATCTCACTCATAACAAATTAAGCCTTTAAACTTTTTTTAAAGCTTTCCAATGCAATTATTTATTGATTTAATTGATTGAATGGCTTTTTTTTGCATTGCTTGCAGTTCTTTTCTGGACTTCAACTAATTTGATTGACAAAATCCTTGTCACGGATCACTTCAAAAACCCTTTAATGAATACGCTTATTTCAGGTTCAATTTCTCCTTTTTTCGGGTTATTTATTCTTGCTTTCATTAAATTTGAGGTTCCCTCAACAGAGTTTATTTTCCTCTCAGTTTTTTCAGGATTAATAGTTTTTTTAGGCAATTATTTTTACTTTCATTCCCTTAAAGAAGAAGAAGTTTCAAGAGTAGCGCCTTTCTTTCTTTCAATGTCAATTTTCATATTAATTTTTTCAGCGATTTTTTTAAAGGAAGTGCTTTCATTCAATCAATACACTGGAATAATTTTAATTGTTTCAGGAGCAGTCATTTTATCAATTAAGAAAGGCTTCAGAATAACTTTAAATAAATCAATTTTTTTTGCTTTAACTTCAAGCTTTCTTTATGCAATTGTTTATGTGATAAGCAAGCACCTTCTCTCTTTTCAGGATTTTTTTGTTTTGTTTGCATTTCAAGGATTTGGAATAGGTTTAGGTGCATTAATCACTGTTTTTTTCTTTAAAGATTTCTTCAAAGAAGCAAAAAAAAAGATGAATGCAACCAAATGGGCTTTGCTTTCAGAAACACTTGGCTCTATAGGAAGCTTTTCTAATTTAATAGCAGTTTCCATGGCATTTGTTTCTTTAGTTGGAGCAATCCCTGCCTTTCAGCCGTTATTTGTATTGATTCTTGCCTCAATAATCAGCTTCTTCAATCCAAAACTATTGAAAGAAGAACTCAAAAAAACAACCTTAATTCAAAAATTTTTTTCAATCCTGATAATGGTTTACGGAAGCACTCTATTGATTTAAATTCCTTCAATAAATTTTTTAATAAATAAAAGAACATTAATATTATTGTTTGAATTAATTATTCACAGTAATTCATATGACTGAGTTTTTGTTTTTGTTTGGAGCTTTTTTGGCTGAGGTTATCGGCACAATAGCCGGCTTCGGCAGTTCAACAATCTTTCTTCCCCTTGCATTATTTTTTGTGGACTTCAAAACAGCCTTAATTTTAGCTGCCTTTTTTCATATGTCGGGAAATATTGGAAGGCTTGCTTTCTTCAGGCAAGGCATCAACAAAAAGCTGGCTCTCTTGTTCGGAATTCCAAGCGTTTTACTGACTTTAATTGGCGCCCTTTCAGTGAATTTAATTCATCAAGAACTATTAAAGCTTTTTTTAGGAATTTTTTTGGTTCTATATTCTTTAAGCTCTCTTGTTAATCAAAAAATGAATATTAAAGCAAGCAAAAGAAATGCAGTTTTTGGAGGGGCTTTGTCAGGCTTTCTTGCAGGGCTCATTGGAACTGGGGGTGCATTGAGAAGCACTTTTTTAATTTCCTTTAAACTAAAAAAAGAAGTTTACATTGCAACAGCTGCAATAATTTCTCTTGCAGTTGATTTAACGAGAATCCCGGTTTACATTGCAGGAGGATTTCTTGAAGAAAAAAACTTTTACTTAATTCCAGTATTGTTTTTGATTGCAATTGCAGGCTCTTTCACTGGAAAAAAAATTGTGAACAAGGTTTCCAGTGAAAACTTTAGAAAAATAGTTTTAATTGCAATATCTTTAGCTTCACTTAAATTTATTTCAGACGGACTGCAGTATTTGGTTTAAGAATTAATTTAAAAAAAATCTGAATTTTGGATTTATTGAAAAAACAAATTTTTTTAAGAGCAGCTTCCAATTGCGAGAGTAAAAGTGTCCCTCATTCCTGTTGCAAATCCCATTATCATAATAAAGATTGCAATAAATCCTTTCAGGTTTTTATCCTTAACTTCTTTCTCCAAGAAATAAAGAATCACGTAAACCAAAACAATTTTTACTGCAAGGAAAGCAATTGGGCCGAAGCCCTGGATAATGAAATTAGAAACCACATGCTGTTCACCGCACTTAAAGAACTGCAATGCAGTGAAGGTTGCTGCTCCGTCAAGGCTTTGAGCAATAAAAGCAAGCCTGTTCACCGGATTATGAAATACCTCAAATTTAGTGAAATCAGCAAAAATGTCTGAAAGCTTTACCGCAATAAAGTAAATAACTGCAACAATAACCAGAATTAATACAGCTCCCGGAATTTCTTTCAAGAATAAAAGATCGAATAAAAAAAGCGGAACAGCGGGAATCAATCCAAGCAATCCGAAAGTTTTCATTAAATCTTTATTGAATTTCCTTGAAAATGCCATTGAAGCAATTAATGCAATAATTGTAATTACTCCAATCAAAATCCAGATTCCCGGAGTAACAAAATAAAAAGGCAGTTCAAGAGGATTAGCGCTTCTTGGAAGGATCTTTAAATCCTCTAAAATCCTTAAAGAAATCCCAAACAAAATGTAAGGAAGCAAAGCCAATCCGAATTTGAAGTCAAACTTTATTCCCTTCCTGTTGAATAACGGGTAAACCAGAAAAAAAGCCACTGAAATTAAAATTAATCCATAAACCAAGGTATTAACTAAATTATACCCAGAGTAATCATTTATTGGGTCAACAAAATACTGTTGAATTAATTCAAAAACCATGATATGAATCAAATAAATTCTTTTTATAAATGAAATACATAAATTACATAAAATAATGTTTTCAGGATATGCATGAATTCAATAAAAGTGGAAAAAGTTTTCGCGCAGAAAGCAATTGATTTGCTTGGCAAATTAAATTTAAGAGACAAATCAAAGAAACCAAAAGCAGATTCAAAGAACTTGTTTATTCCAGTAATTAAATTAAATTCGGATGAAAAAAAGAAATTGGAAGAAGAATTGAAGAAAAACAAAGTAAAGTTTTCTTTTGCTCAAAGCGGTTTTGAAGAAATTAAAAAAACTCCAAGAAACCTGAAAGAAGAATTAAAAAACAAATTAACTGAAAAAGAGCTACGGGAATTAATTACTTCATTTAATTCTCTTGGAGACACTGCAGTAATTGAAATCCCTGATTCATTAAAGACAAAAGAAAATTTAATCGGCGAAGCCTTAATGAAATTAAATAAAGGAATTAAAGTTGTTTTAAAGAAAGCTTCAATTCATGAAGGGGAATTCAGGACACATAAAGTGAAAGTAATTGCAGGAGAAAAAAGAACCAAGGCAAATTACACAGAGCATGGATGCAAGTTCAGAATTTCTCTTGGAAAGGTTTTCTTTTCTCCAAGGCTTTCAACTGAAAGAAAAAGAATTTCTAAATTAATTAAAAAAGGAGAAGTCATTGGAGCATTCTTTGCAGGGGTAGGCCCCTTTCCTATTGTGTTTGCAAAGCACTCAAAAATGAAGAAAGCAATTGCAATTGAATTAAATCCTAAAGCAATTGAAGACATGAAAGAAAACATTGCCTTGAATAAAGTTCAAGGCAAAGTTCAGCCAATTTTAGGGGATGTAAACAAAATTGTTCCGGAAAAATACAGGAATTTTTTTGACAGAGTTGTAATGCCTCTGCCTAAAGGAGGAGAAAACTTTTTAGAAACAGCAATCATTTCAGTTAAAAAAAACGGGGTAATTCATTACTATCAATTTGTGGAAAAAGATTCTTTGTTTAAAGCACCATTGCATGACATTGAAAAAGCATGCAAGAAGCTGAAGAAAAAATTCAAGGTTTTAAGGAAAGCAGAAGTAAGGAAATTTTCTCCAAAAATAGTTCAAGTAGTGATTGATTTCAAAGTAATGTGAATTTTTATGAAATTTATTAATTCCTTTTTTTCAATCGAAGCAAATGAATGGAAAAGTTATTTCCTTTTCCTGCTTAGATTAAGCCATTTCTTTGGAGCAATTTTAGTTCCGTTTTATTTGTTTATTGGAGGAATGAATTTTTTTCAGATTCTTTTAACTCAGGCTGCTTTTCATGGCGCAATTTTTTTATTTGAGGTTCCAACGGGGGCAGTTGCAGACAAATTTGGAAGAAAGCATTCAACTTCAATCGGCTTTCTTTTAATGACAATAGTAATGCTTCTTTATCCGACTTTTCCAGGCTTTTACAATTTTGTTTTGTTTGAAATTCTTTTTGGATTAGCTTACTCTTTTTTAAGCGGAGCCGACACCGCCTTACTGGTTGATTCGTTAAAGGAATTAAAAAAAGAAAAATTAATCAAAAAATCTTTGTCCAGGTTTTATGCAGTTGGGGCGCTGGGATTTGTTTATGCTTCTCCGATAGGATCGGTTCTTGCTGGAATTGATTTAAGAATTCCGTTTTATTTAACAGCAGTTCCTTACCTGCTTGGATTATTAATTTCTTTAACTTTATTCGAGCCAAGAATTCATTCAAATGAAACTTATTTCAATCAAGTAAAGAAAGCATTCAAGTTAATGAAAAGCGATACAAGGTTAAAAGTACTTGCATTTGAGTCGGCTTTCTTTCAGGCATTGGTTTTCTTTTTGTTCTGGTTTTTTCCCGCATTGCTTTTAAGAGAAAAAGTTGACATAATTTTTTTTGGTTTTGTTTCAGCTGGAATGAATTTATTTCCGTTTATTATGCATTTCTTCTCTGAAAAAATTGAGTCAATTCTTGGAAGAAAGAATTCTTTATTTCTTTCATCATTAACTGCCGGGATTTTGTTTTTGCTGCTGGCAGTAATCAATAATCTGCTTTTATTAATTGCAGTCTTTTTCTTGATTGCTTATTTAAGGCAGCTAAGGATTTCATTGCTTACGCATTACTTCAATAATTTTGTTCCAAGCGAGAAAAGAGCCACCATTAATTCATTGGTGGGAATGCTTAAGTCAATTGCATTGTTTACCTTGATGCCTGTAATTGGATTCACCATGGATTTAAGCCTGGAAATAGCTCTCATAATTATCGGAGTTCTAATGATAGTATTTGCTTTGACTTCCAGAATTGAAGAGGAATGGCTCTTAAATTAGCTTTATAAGTTTTTCATTCATTTCATTGAATGGTGATGCAATGATAATGGTTTTTTTAGGCCCTCCAGGAGCAGGAAAGGGAACTATTGCTCAAAGAATTCAGGAAAGATATAAATTGCCTCAAATAAGCACAGGAGATTTAGTGAGAGCCAGAAGCAAGGAAGATTCAGCAAAAGGAAAAGAATTAAAAAAAATTCTTGAATCGGGAAAACTTGTTTCAGACCAATACATGGCTGACTTAATTAAAGAAAAAATTCACAACGCTTTCATGACCGGATTTATTTTGGACGGCTATCCAAGAACAGAAAACCAGGCTCAACTTCTTGAAACCATTTTAGCAAGAGAAGGAAGAAAATTGAATCACGTAGTTTACTTTGAAGTAAAAGAAGACTTAATAATCAAAAGATTGACTGCAAGAAGAGTCTGCCCTAAATGCAATAAAATTTACGGCTTGGACAATCCTCCAAAAGAAGCAGGATTATGCGATGACGACGGCTCGCTTTTGTTTCAAAGAAATGACGACAATGAAGCATCAGTGAAAGTCAGATTAAAAGAATACAATGAAAAAACCGCTCCGTTAATTGAATTTTATCAGAAAAAAGGCCTGCTAAGAATTGTTGACGCCTCAGACAAAATTGAAAATGTTGTTCAGCAAGTCGTTGAATTAACTAAAGTCGATGAAGAATTAGCTCAAGAATAAATTTGAAATTAATTAAATAATTTAAATGATTTAAAATGAATGTAGTTATTGCCGGCTCAACGGGCTTAGACGACATAGAATCTTCTTATGGCAGAGCTGAAAACGTTTTAGGAGGCAGTGCAATTTATGCTTCCATTGCTGCAAGCTTTTTTTCCCAGCCAGGAATAATTTCCTGCTACGGAGAAGACTTCCCCAAAAAATATTTAGAAGTTTTAAGAAAAAGAAAAATTGATTTACAAGGCTTTCAGAAAGTCAAGGGAAAAAATTTTCACTGGAAAGGAAAATACGGAAAAGATTTAAACGAAGCAATAACTCTGAAAACAGATTTGAATTCAATGCTTGAATTCAAGCCGATAGTCCCAGACTCTTATAAAGAAGCAGAATTCATTATGCTTGGAAATCTTGATCCTGAAATTCAGTTAAAGCTTCTTGAACAGTTCGAGAAACCTAAATTTATTATTTCAGATACAATGAATTACTGGATTGAATCAAAAAAAGAAAAAGTTCTCGAAGTGATTGATTCAGTTGACATTGCTTTAATGAACGGCTCAGAAGCAAAAATGCTTTTCAATACAAGCAATTTAATTCATGCCTCAAAAGAACTGCTTAAAAGGAATTCAGAGTTTGCAGTAATAAAAAAAGGAGAGCATGGCGCAATGCTTTTCACTGAAAGCAAAACATTTATTGCGCCTGCTTATCCTTTAGAGCATATAAAGGATCCAACAGGAGCAGGAGACTGCTTTGGAGGAGCAATTATTGGATACTTAAGTTCAATTCCTGAAATTAATTTCAAGGAAATAAGGAAAGCAATTGCTTTCGGTTCAGCAATCGCTTCATTAAATGTCGAGGAATTCTCAACAAAAAAACTTGAAGCATTAACAATGAAAGAAATAAATGGAAGATTAAAGGAATTCAAGGAATTAAGCGAATTTTAATTCAAATTATTCATTCTCATTTGACTTCTTCTCTGCCGCCATCCGCTTTGTATTTGTATTTTTTTTCAGGATGCTCATCCAATGTCTTTCTATGGGAGCCGTCGCAGAAAGGCTGGTTCCTGCTTAAACCGCACCTGCAAACCCAAACACTTTTCTCTGAAGCCTTAACTTCAAAAGGCCCTTTCTCTTCAACAACAATCAATCTAGCCATCAAACCACCTAGAAAAAGAAGTTATTAAACTTTAAAAAACAATGTTTTGAAAATTCAAAAAAAAAAATAAAATTAATTCGCATTTGTAAATAACCGGCTTTTTATTGATTCCAATTAAAAAAAGCGCAAAAACCTGGACGAGGAGCCCGCCAAAAAACTTAAGTATTGCAAAAAATAAATTCTTTAATGAAGGAAAAAACAGGCCTGCTTTTTTTTCTGCTTTTAATCGGGTTAATTATTATTTTTGCAGTTCTTTTGATTTACTTTTTTGATGCAAGCGGATTATTCGCCCCTATTTTAAATTTTTATTCTTCTATTTCTTCAAAGGAAGCATTGCAGAATGCATTTAATGGAATTAATTGAATTCCACTAATCAATGAATTACTAAAAAAATTAGTAATGTTTAAATAATGCAAAGTTGTTAGTATTAATATGGTTTCAACTGTTGTTACTAGGAGCGGGCAGATTACTCTAAATAAAGAATTCAGGAAAGAACTGGGAATCAAAAAAGGGGATAAAATTATTGAAAATATCGAAGGAAAAAGAATAATTATTTCCAAAAGAGACATTAAAGTGTTTGAAAAAGCGAAAAATTTTTTGCCGGCTAATTTTTCTAAAACTTTAGAAAAAATCAGAAGTGATTCAACTGAAAGGTTTAAAGAGCTCGAATTAATATGAAAATAGTTTTTGATACTTCTTTTATTATAAGTCTTGAAAGAGGAAACAAAGAATCACATGATCTGGTTAAAGAGCTTTTTTTCAGAGAAGCGGATTTTTTTATTTCTACTATAACTGTTTCAGAAATAATGACTGGAGTTTATCTGAAAGAAAATTTTAGAAAATCATTTGAACTGGCTAAAGACCTTCTCTCCCAATTTATTTGGAAGGACTTTGATTCAGAAATTGCAATAAAATCAGGTGAAATAATTGCCTTTCTTTTAACAAAAGGGGAAAGAATTGAATTCCAGGATGTAGCGATTGCTTCAACTGCTTTAAAATTAAATTCAGATTATCTTGTTACTGAAAACAAAAAACATTTTGAAAGAATTCCTGCTTTGAAATCAAAAGTATTTTCTTCAAAAGAGCTTTTAAAAAAAATTTGAGGTTACTTTTTATTCTTTTCATTTTTTTAAGTTCCTTCCTTCCATTAATCAATGAATTACTAAAAAAATCAGCAATATTTGCAAATTTGATTTAGAAAAGTATTTAAATTAGTTTAACTAAGTTTTAATTAGGTGGACTTATGAGCAAAACAATTTCTGTGAATGTTCGGATTGATGAATACACAAGCAGAGTTTTGGGGGTTATAAAAGAAAAGTATGGCTTGAAGGATAAAGGCAAAGCCCTTGACAAGTTTGCTGAGCTTTGCGGCAGTGAATTTCTTGAACCTGAAGTTAAGGAAGAAGTTATTAGAGAAGTAATTGAATCCTGTGACAGGCACATCAGGAAATACGGCTTCAGAAGCAGAAGCGTCAAGGATTTGAGGAAGATAATTGAGGCTGAGTAAGTGTCCTTCAAATACGACTTCAGCGATGAATTAGAGAAAACCATCAAAAAGCTGTTCAAAAAAGACAGGAAAATATCTGAAGCACTAATGAAAAAAATTGAAGAGATTGCTTCAAGAAGCGAAACAGAAATAGAATTTTACAAAAACCTCCGGCACGACCTAAGTGAATACAAGCGAGTCCATATCGCAAAAAGCTTTGTTCTAGTTTTCAAAGTTTTCAGGAAAGAAAAATTTATTCTCTTTGATAAATTCAAGCATCACGATGATATTTACAAAAGATAAAAAGATGAAAATAAGCCTTTGCAGGCATCTTTCTTTTGTGCACTGGTTTTGTGCCATCATCTTTGTATTTTTAAACAGTTGACCAGCTAAAGCCAACTAATCTTGCAATTTAAGCCTTGGAACAACGTCATTTATCTTTTTATAAATTTTTAAGTTCCTTCCTTCCATGAACTTAAATATTTTTTCTGCTCTTCAGTTAATTTATCTATTTGAATTCCTAAAGCCTTTAATTTAAGTGAAGCAATTTCCTGATCTGTTTCCTTTGAAAGAGTGTGCACATCCACGCTTAATTTTTTTTCATTCTTTACAATGAATTCAGCTGCTAATGCTTGGTTTGCAAAACTCATGTCCATTACTGAAGCCGGATGCCCTTCAGCTGCAGCCAAATTAATTAATCTTCCTTCAGCCAGAACATAAATCTTTTTTCCATTCATTAATTTGTATTCTTCAACAAATTCTCTTTGAATTGTTTTGCTTTCGCTTAATTCCTGTAATGCCTTTAAATTCAATTCAACATTGAAGTGCCCTGAATTGCTTAAAATGCAGCCATCCTTTATTGATTCAAAGTGATGCTTGTCCACTACATTCTTGTTTCCAGTTACCGTGCAGATTAAGTCAGCAATTTTTACTGCTTCATTCATTGGCATTACTCTGAAGCCATCCATTACTGCTTCCAATGCCTTTATTGGATCAATTTCAGTTACAATGACATTTGCACCCATTCCTCTTGCCCTCGAAGACAAGCCTTTCCCGCACCATCCATAGCCGGCAACAACAAAGTTTTTTCCTGCAAGCAAAACATTTGTTGCTCTGATTATTCCGTCAATCGTGCTCTGCCCTGTTCCGTACCTGTTGTCAAAGAAATGCTTTGTTTCAGAGTCATTCACAGCAATAATTGGATACTTTAATGCATTGTCTTTCTTCATTGCCTTGAATCGGATTACTCCCGTAGTGGTTTCCTCTGTTCCTGCAATAATTTCTTTCAGGCATTCATTTCTTTTGCTGTGAATTTCGCTCACTAAATCTGCTCCGTCATCCATTGTAATGTTCGGCTTCAAATCAAGAGCCCGATTTAAATGCCTGTAATAAGTTTCATTATCTTCTCCTTTAACTGCGTAAACCGGAATTTCAAAATCTTTTACAAGAGAAGCAGCAACGTCATCCTGCGTGCTTAAAGGATTGCTTGCGCACAGCACTACTTGAGCTCCTCCTGCCTTCAATGCCCTCATTAAATTAGCTGTTTCAGCTGTAACATGCAGGCAAGAAGCAATTCTTTTTCCCTTCAAAGGCTTTTCTTTTTCAAATCTTTCCCTAATCAATCGAAGAACAGGCATTGATTTTTCTGCCCACTCAATTCTCTTTCTTCCCTTTTCAGCCAACTTAATGTCTTTAATGTCATAATTCATTCAATTCACTTTCAGTAAATACTAAGTTTAAGACATTATATAGAATTTAGAAAACAAATATAAAAGATATGTTCAATTTAAATAAACTTAAATCTTTTACACTAATATGCCAGTACCGGGAAGAAAAAAAAGTTCAAAAAGGGATTTTCAATCCCGTGAAAGAAGAAATAGAAAAGAATTTATTGAAAGCCAATTAAAAGAAAAGCCCTCAAAAAAAGAATCAGAGAAAGGATTGCGGTCAAGAGTTATTCCAGCTGATTCACTTCACTCAAGAGAATTGCTTGAAAAATTTCCTTTAATGAAAAAATTTTTTGTAAATGATTTAGGAGAGGTTTTTGGGATAAGCTCAAAAGAATTCAAAGAAGGAATAATGCCTCCATTTGCTCCTGAAACCCACATCAGCCTTTCAATTCTTGACTTGAAAAGCAATGAATTTGAATCAATTCTTAAAGCAGAAGCATTCATTAGAGCAAGCGAGAAATTTTCAAAGAAAAATGA
>DATDZZ010000096.1:0-2056 GCA_035288565.1 archaeon | reverse complement strand
TCATTCATGTAAAATTAATTGAAAAAAAAGGTTATTAATTGTTTGAAGCTAATTTTTTTAATGAAAATACTTGTAACGGGAAGCAGTGGCTTGATTGGCAGGAACCTGGTGCCTAACTTAAGGAAGCTAAGTCACGAAGTAATTGAATTCAATAAAAGCCAGGGCCTTGACATTGCAGACAAAGAGCAGGTAATGAAAGCTGTGAAAGGAGTTAATGCAGTGATTCATTTGGCTGCTGAATTAGATGAATCAAAGCCCTTGCAGGAATTAATGAAAGTAAATGTCTCTGGAACAGAAGATTTACTGGAAGCAGCTTCTTATGAAAAAGTGAATAAATTCATTTACCTGTCAAGCGTTGCAGTTTACGGCTCAGTTAAAGAAAAAGCTTCAGAAGAAACTCCTTTCAATCCTGAAACAAATTACCAGAAAAGCAAAGCAGAAGCAGAAAAAAAAGTTCAAGAGTTTCTTGAATTAATTCCAATAACAGTTTTAAGGCCGGCAATAGTTCTGGGAAACAATAAATTCTGGCAGCAAATAATTAAATTAATCAAAAAAGGCTTTCCTTTAATCGGCTCAGGAGAAAATCACTTTCAAACAATTTACGTGAAAGACTTGGTTTCAGCAATTCTCTTTGCTCTGCAGAAAGAGGAATGCGAAGGCGAAACATTCAATGTTGCAGAGGAAACTCCTTTAACTTTAAATGAAATTTATTTAACTGTAAGAGAAATGCTTTCAATGGAAAAAAAAGTTTCCCACATTCCTGAATGGCAGGGAAACATTCTTGCATTAATTAATTCCATTACCTCGAAATTAACAGGAAAAAAATCAATCATAAACAGCTCGCACATTAAAAGACTGGATCAGGAAAGAAATTATTCGATTGAAAAAATCAAAGCACTTGGCTGGAAGCCAAAATATTCATTCAAAGAAGGCATGAAAGAATTGCTGAGTGAAATGAATGCCTAAAAGAGTCAGAAATATTCATCACAATGCCTTTGCACAGGAAGAAGTGCAGAAAAGAATCAGCAACAGCAAAATTTCAAAAACGCTGAAGAATTTTCCTGAAAATGTGCATTCAAAAGAGTTCTTTGAAAAAGCCCAGGAACACGTAAATGAATTGGTTAAAAATGAAAACTGGAATGAACTGCTTAAATTCACTGATGTGATGCTCTTTAAAGGATTGGATGATTACGCTTCAAAGCTTCTAAGGAACGCAAAACTTTTTTTATGGGCTGGAAGAATTTCGGAAAAAAGAGAGCGGCTTGAATCAGCTGCATTTGATTATTACAGGGAAGGTCTTAAAGACCATTTAGAACTCGCATTAAAGGAACTTGAAAGAATTAAAAGAAAAGTAAAAACCTCGGAAAAAGGAAGAGTGCAATTATTGATAAATAAGCTTGAAGAAAAATTATGATTTATCTTTTTTTATGAATTTAGGGCTGAAACCTTTTGAGGTTATTAGGCTTTCAGCTAACAAAAAAGCAAGCATTTAAATTAAAACAGAACATTATTTTAGCATGAATTTATTGAAAAAAACCTTTGCTTTGCTTTTCCTGCTTTTTCTGGGCAGCAGTGCTTTAGCTGATGGAATGATTGTTGACAGGCAGAGCAGGCTTTACATGCAGGACAGCCAGCAGGCTTTCATTAATTATGAAAACGGAGTTGAAAACCTTTTCATTATGGTTAATTTGCGTGACGCTATTGCATCAGGAGAAGAAAATGTCTGGATTTTTCCTGTTCCAGCAAAGCCAGAAAGCATTGAAATAAATAACTTGAAAGGCTTTCCAGCTTTATATGGAACTGAAATAAAGCAGCAGGCAATAGAAAATGTGCTTTTTCTTGAAGGATACATGGCTTTGGCTGCGTTTCCTCCTGCAATGCTATATTTAAACAAAAAAGACATGGCAGTAATTGCTGCATCTAATTTCTTTACTTTAATAGTTGCTGGAATAGTAATTGCGTTGACAGACAAGAAAAAATTTCCAGTAAAAGAAAAAGCCACTACAGCGGGAAAAAAATTAATTGCCTTGCTTGCATTTGAAGGAATCTTCTTTGG
>DATDZZ010000095.1:0-2049 GCA_035288565.1 archaeon | reverse complement strand
TCCTGCATTATTCTCATAAAAAAACTGTTCAAAATTTTATGCGGTTGTTCAGCTTTCTGAACAATATAATTTTTGGATAAAAAGCAATAAAAAGCTTTAGATTTAACTGAATGCGCCTAAAGAGCTTTGCTTTCCGCCTTCATTTATTTCTGTAAATACATTTATTGATTTAATTTATTTTTTGATTTTTTTTATTTCTTCTTTGAGATCTTCTGTTGAATACTGGGATTTAAATCCCCTGCTTACAAGGAATTGCTCAAATTCCCATACAGTAGCTCTTGCTTTTTCAGCTGCTTTGCTTATTGTTGTCTTTCCTGAAATGTATTCTTCTGCAGCCTTTTTCATTATGTAAGAAGTATAGCCTTCTTCCAGCAATACCCTCATTATTGTAGATCTGTCAAAATGCTCTTCTTTTATTAATGCTTCAACTCTTTCCAAAAAATTATTTTCCAGTCTTATCCCGATAGCTTTTGATTCACTCATTTTTTTCTGCCTCCATTAAAATTTTATCCAATACCTCGCTGTTAAACCAGCCTATTTTCCTTAAACTTTTTACTGTCTGATTTGTATTCAAAATTGGGCTTGGAAGAAAATAAAAATACTGCTCCGTTTTCCAAAATATGCGATTGCCTGTAATTTTTGCATTAAATTCTTAACTTCTTTTATAGTTTTTTTATTGTATGAAAAATGCCAGTGATAAGATTCCTATTGATGAAATGGATATAGTCTCACTTTCTGAGGAACATGTTCCTTTGTTTAATAGTTTTTGTTCTTTTGAAAAGGAACTTGTGGATTTTCTCAAGGAAGATGCGTTGGATAATCAGAATAAGAGGATTTCGAGGACGCATCTATGGTTTCACAAGCCGTCAAAAAAACTGGTTGGTTACATAACACTCCTCACGGATAAAATAAGCCTTCACGCGAAGCTCAAGGAGGAGTTCAGAGAAAAAGGAGTTAATTACAAGTCGCTTCCTGCTCTTAAGATTGGGCGAGTGTGCATTCATGACGATTTTGTTAGGAGAGGCATTGGCACTCATATGGTTGATTGGACAATCTACCTTATTCAGAGGATAAATGAATTTGCTGGTTGCAGGTTCATTACACTTGACGCGAAAAGATATGCTGACAAATCAAAGGACCCAATTCACTTTTACATGAAGAAGGGTTTTGAAGTTTATAAAAATAGAGAGAAAGGCACTGCTCCCATGTATATGGATGTTTACAAGTTTTCGAAAAGTGAGTCGAAATAAGGGCGCTTGGCTACAAGCCTGTTCAAAACAGCTCTGTCCGCCTGGTTTAGCGGAGATTTCTCTGTTTTATGCATTTTTTCAATGAATTTCAATGCTTCCTCGCCTTTGAGTACCGGTGTTGCTCTAATAGGTTTTGCCATAAGAATCACTGTTATACATATGGTATATGAACCTACCTTATAAAAATTTATCACAAATGGGTTTGATGGCAATTACTTAATTTTTGGCTTTTGAATCAATTAATTCGTGCATGAATCTCATAACTTAAAACCATTCAAAAATTTGTGCGATTGTTCGGATTTTTTAATGAAGTAATTTTTGTATAAAAAAATGACATAGAGTTAGAGTTCAGGATTAACTGAATGAATGTTTTAGGCTTAGTTGAATGCTCCCAGCGAGGATTGCTTTCCGCCTTCCTTCAAATCCTGCTCTGTTAATCCGAATTCTCCTATTATTTTGATTATTGCGGGAATTAATTGATGCTCAATGTAGTAATCTGGATCGTATTCTCCTTCTTTAACGAATTCTTCAAGCTCAGCTCTGTCAGAGATTTTCTTTTTGTTTCCTTTAGTTATAATGAATCCAATTACTGATCCTACTCCAATTTCTTTTCCTCTTTTAATTGCTTTTTTTGCTGCTTCTACGTGGGGGCCGGTAGTTTCATAGCTTTTCAATGATTTCTTTATTTGAGTTAAAATAACTAAATCTTTTTTTGGAACTTTTCCTGACTTCAATTCTTTGATTTTCTGCCTCACAAATTCCACTGCTTCTTCTTTTTTTCCTTCTTTTAAAATTAATT
>DATDZZ010000094.1:0-4039 GCA_035288565.1 archaeon | reverse complement strand
AGAAAAAAATGAAAAGCATGAAGTTGAATTCAATGCTTCAGCTACTGATCCAGAAGGCGATCCAATAATTTTATATGAATGGCTTTTTGGAGATGGAGCAGGAGCTCAAGGAAAATCAGTTAAACATGAATATGATGATACTGGAATTTTTAATGTTGTTTTAACTGTGACTTCTGTTGGAGATGATGGAATTGAAAGAACTGGCTCTGCAAAAACAATTGTTAAAGTGAATCAATGTAATAAAGTATTGTTGGACGCGCCTGCTCTTTTTGTGGTTTCTTCAAAGAAAAAAGTAACTGTTTCTCAGGAAGAAAATTATCACTTTGAGCAGGTTGAAGATGGAGTGGATTGCGAGCCGGAAGATTTTGGGTTTGACTGGATTTTTATTGATGACTCAACTGTTAAAAAAGAAGGCAAAAGCACTGTTCATGAATTTGAATCTTTTGGAAAGAAAAAAATTATTGGAACCACTTATTATGAAGAACAGGAAGCATCTTCAGAAGAATCAATTCTTTTAACCGATAAACCAATAGTGAAAGAAATGAAGCCTGATTATAAAAAAGTTTTTTTAGCAGGAGTTTCAGTAATTAATACTTATAGAGTGAAAGTTGAATGGAACGACAATGAACCAAAGCAATTAGAATTCTTTAATAACAAAAACAAAAAAGTTGTTCCTGCAAGCAAGGAAGGAGGAGAAGCAGATTATGACATGGGTTTTGATTTTAAGTCTGGAGCAAATGGCGGCGAAAATGTTTTAAGTGTTGTAGCCGTTGGCTTGGATGAAGAAGGAAATGAACAAAGGTCTGGCCCTTTTACTTTAAATCCAAAAATTCTTTCTTTAACTGGGTGGATTGGAAAATATATTTCTCCGGGAGAAATGACTAAAACTTTGCTAAAACCGAATGTAGAGTACGGAGCAAAATTTTCTTTTCCTGAACCAAAAATTAAATCAAAAGTAACTGTTCCGAGCTGGATTCCTTTTCTTGGAGGAATCTGGGAGCTTGTGGAAACAGGAATTGATGTTTCAGGCAATTTAAGTTCTTCAGGTGAAGGCTCTGGAAGAATTTCTGGTTCAACTGGTTACTGTATTGCCTGCCCTGAGCCAGGCCAGCCAGGAGAATCAATTAAAATTATTGGTTCAGCTTTTGGAAACGCTAAATGGATTTTGGATGCAATTGAATTAGTTGCATTAGAATTTGGAGTAACATTAGGCGCAGAAATAGTGAATAGATTAAATATTACTGATGTGTTCCCTCAATTGAAAGCAATTGCAAGCATTCCGTTTATTGGAAGCAAATTATTGAACTTGCTGGCAAATTATGTTTTTGTTCAAATAAAGTTTTCACCTGAATTAAGCTTTATTCTTGCATTGCAGGAAAGCGCTGAAAACTGGAACTGTTCTCTTGGATTAAGATGCGAAGGAAAAGGAGGGTTTACTTTTCCTGTAATGATCAGCTTGATTGCAGAAATTAATGATAATTTGTCAGCTGAAGGATATGGAGGAGGAGCTCCAGAAATTGAATTAACTTCTCCAGCAAAAGACAAAGGAATAATAGAGTTAAGCAAATGGGCGGCAACATTAGTTATTGGAGCAAAAATAAAGGCTTGGAGATTTGTAAGAGCAATAGAAAAAAAATGGGCTTTCGGTTTTCCTTCGGGAGCAGCTTCTTTAAGTGAAGAAGAATTAATGAACGCAATTTACTTGCAGGAAGCAAATGAAGGAGATTCATATCAAAGTGAAGAAGATTCAGGATGGCAGGCAATTTCAAGAGAATATGGAAGCAATTACAATAATTTTACTGCAAATAATTCAAAAACAATAAATGAAAAAGCGGGAACAACAGTGCAGACATTAATTGAAAATGTTCACGAAAACGCAGTTCCGGAATTAGCTTATACTAACGGAACAATTGCAATTGCTTACTCTTTTGATGATTTAAGTAAAGCAGAATTTGCAGGAGAAGAAATTTCACTTTTAATAAAGAAAGGAAATTCATGGAAAGCTCCAGTAAATGTTTCAAAAAACAATTTAATGGATTTCACTCCAAAAACAGAATTCATTGACGGCGATTCACTGCTTTTAATTTGGACTCAGCAAAAAAATGAATTCACTTCAGATCCTGGGTTAACTGAAGAATTCATTTCAGGATTTGAAATTGCTTACGCAGTATTAAATGTAAATTCAAACACAGTTGAAGCAGAAGGAACAATAACAAGCAACGGAGCTCCTGATTTGGATCCAAGAATAATTAATTCAAATGGCGAAATAAATGTTTACTGGGACAGATACAACGAAGACCAAACAATTACTTCATTCTTTTCTTTAATGCAGGGAAATAATTTTTCAAGAGAAAACGAATTATTAAAATTAAATTCACTGCAGAAATCAATTTCATTCTCAACGGGAAATCCATTAATTGCTTACATAGATGAAGAAACAAAAGATTTATTTTTCGGAAACGGATTCAATAAAGCGCTCCATTCAAGAATAACAAATGATGAAGCAATTGATTTCAATCCAAAACTTGTACTTCTTCAAAACACTTCTTCTCTAGGAAACGGGTTAATTGTATGGGTTAAAGAAATCAGTGAGAGCAAATTTGAATTATTTTATTCGGAAATAAATAATTTTAATCCAGAAACAGGAAAAAGCACTGGAATTGCTTTTGCCGGACAGCAGTTTGATTTAACTGAAGACAGCAAAGGAAACGCAGTTCTTTTATGGACTGAATTAATCGAAGGAAAACCTGAATTAGTTTATGCAGCTTATGATAATGAATTCAATAACTGGAGTGAAATGCATGCTTTAACTGATTCAATTAATTTAGAAGGACAGACCTCAATTGCTTTCACTGAAAAGAATTCAGTTCTTGCAGCAGTGCTTGAAACAGAAATAGAATTAATTGAATTCATGGAACGGGAATGGAATTTTAAAAATGTAGCAAAGCCCGGAAAGAAAAACCTGATTTTCGTTGAACACACTTACACAAACGATTTATTGTTTAATGAAGAAAAAGGAATTGATTTCTCTGAAGCTCCTAAGGCAGGAAAACAAGTTGCTTTAAGAGCGTGGTTTAAGAATAACGGAGACAATACTCTTGAAAGCGTTAAAGTGGAATTATTTGATGAATTATTAAAGCAGTCAATTGAAACAAAAACATTCAACAATGTTCCTGCTGGAAAAGAATTAGAAGCATCCTTTGCTTGGAGTCCCGCAGAAGGAACAGGAAACAGGAGAGTTTCATTCATTTTAGATCCTGAAAACGAAGTAGAAGAAGGAAATGAAGAGAATAATAAAATAACAAGAGATGCGTTTGCTCCTGAAATTGAAATAATGCTCTTAGAAGCAGCAAATATTTCAGAAAACAATGCTTCAATGAAAGTATTAATTAGAAATAAAGGAAATGCAAAAGCAGAGGAAGTTCTTATAGTTGGAAGCTATTTGAAATTTTATGAACAGGATTCAAGCAAATCATTAGCAGAAGAAAAAACAATTGGCTCATTAGAAGTGGGAGAAATAAAGGAAGTTCTTCTTTCATGGAATGTAAGTGAATTAGAAGGAGACTTTTACGACTTTTATGTAAAAGTTTTACCTGACAGAAGAGAAGATTTATTGGTTGAAAAAAGCAGATTAGTTGAATTGCTTTCAAATCTTTCAGCAAAAGCAGAAGACTCATTATTGGAAGAAAATAAATTAAAAATAACAATTTCAAACAACGGAGTGAAAAGCACAACAAAAACCAATGCAATAATTTTTGACGGAGCATTAGATCAAAAAAGAATTTTAGCAGAAATTTCTGTTGACTCTATTGAAGTTGGAGAAGAAAAAGAATTAACTTTCAGCTTATCAGATTTGCCTTCAGCCAGTTACTTCATTTACTTGGATCCTGAAAACAAATTAATTGAAAGCAATGAAAGCGATAACTTAATTCAATTAGGCAACCCTGAATTCTTTGTTCAAAGTGATTCAGAGATTAAAAAAACTCAAACACAAACTTTTAGCCCCGGAATAAACATGGAAATAATAATTGCATTAATT
>DATDZZ010000093.1:0-4233 GCA_035288565.1 archaeon | reverse complement strand
GGTAATTTTCTTCAATTAATTCAATTATCTGGTTTTCAGCGGCAATATCTGCATTTGAAACCATTGACCCGTCTGCCTTGCGCTTGATTTCTTTTACTGCCCTAAAATTATACTTTAATATTTCTGCTGCCTGCTTTGCAGCATTAATTGCCAGATCTGTTTCCCTTTCAAACATTCAAGCACCGATTTCTTTTTTTATTTCCAAAGCAATTTCCTGGGCATAGGATTCAATTTCTTTTTGATTTGCTCCTTCAACCATTACTCTTGCCACATTTTCTGTTCCGCTGTATCTCACTAAAGTTCTGCCATTGCCATTTAATTTAATTTCAACTTCATTTATCTTTTTATTCACTTTATGCATTTCATTCAAGTCTTTTTTTTCTTTCACTTTAACATTTATCAGCGTTTGAGGAAATTTTGGAATAACTGAAGCCAGCTCTGAAGCCTTATTTTTTTTGTTTTTTAGAATCCTTAAAAAATTCAGTGCACTGATTATTCCGTCTCCTGTTGTTGAGTATCTTGAAAAAATTATGTGCCCTGACTGCTCTCCTCCAAGAATTGAATTTCTTTTCCGCATTTCTTCTATTACATATTTGTCTCCCACATCTGTTTTGATTAATTCAATTCCGTGTTCTTTAAGTTTTTTTTCCAGTCCGAGGTTGCTCATTTTGGTTGAAACAATTAAATTGTTTTCCAGCCTGTTTCTTTCCTTTAAATCCAATGCGCATACCCCAATTATTTGGTCTCCGTCAATTAAGTTTCCTTTTTCATCGCAGAACATTGCTCTGTCAGCGTCTCCGTCCAATGCAATTCCGATGTCTGCTTTAAATTCTAAGACTTTTCTTTGAATTAATTCAGTGTTTGTTGCTCCGCATTCATGGTTTATGTTCATTCCGTCAGGGTTTATTCCGAAGGGAATTACTTCTGCGCCTAATTCAGAGAAAATTTTTGGAGCGATGTGATAGGCTGCTCCATTAGCGCAGTCCAATGCAATTTTTATTCCGCTTAAATCCGTGTTTTTGATTGAGCTTTTCGCAAACTCAATGTACCTGCCTTGAGCATCATTTATTCTGAAGGCTTTTCCAATTTTATTGAATCCGTTGTTTTCTTTCAGAATTTCTTCCTCTAATTCCTGCTCTTCTTCTTCATTTAATTTGAATCCATCGTTTCCGAAAAATTTTATTCCATTGTCTTCTGCGGGATTGTGGGAAGCGCTTAAAACAATTCCTGCATCCGCGTTAAGGCTTCTGGTAAGCAAGGCAATTGCAGGAGTAGGCATTGGCCCAACCAATAATACATCAGCTCCTCTGGAGACAATTCCTGAAGTAAGAGCTCCTTCAAGCATGTAGCCTGAAAGCCTTGTATCCTTTCCAATAACTATTTTTATTTTTTCTTTTTGTTTTTTTTTCTTTAAATAAGATGCAATTCCTTTCCCTACCTTTACTGCCATTTCAGGCGTGATTGGGTGCTGGTTTGCTTTTCCTCTTATTCCGTCGGTTCCGAATAATTTCATTTTTTTTCCTCCAGCAAATTCATTGGAAATTCTTTCAGCGAATTAATTTTATAATCTGCTTTTGAAAAATCTAAATTTTTTGTCATTTTGCAGGGCACAGCTATTGCAGTCATTCCGGCTTTTTTTGCTGCTTCAATTCCTAAAGGAGAATCTTCAATTACAATGCATTCTTCCGGCTTTGCTTTAATTCTTTTAGCTGCAATTAAAAATATTTCCGGATCAGGTTTTGCATGAATTAATTCATCTCCCGCCACAATAGATTCAAAGCAATTCTCTATTTTTAATTTTTTTAGTACAATGTTTATTTTTTCTCTTGAAGAAGAGGAAGCCAGAGCAGTTTTAATTTTTCTTTCATTAATTTTTTTCAAGAATTTTTTTGAAGAAGGAATAAATTTTGCTTCTTCTTTAATTTTTTTATTATAAACATTTGAGAACTTTTCTTCCAGTTCATTCCGGGTTGCATTAAGATTGAATTTTTTAATTATATGGCTCCAAAAATCATTTGCATTCAAGCCGATTCCTTTTTCCTGATCTTCCTGTTTCCATTGAAACCCAAATGATTCAACTATTTCTTTAGTTATTTCGAATTTAATTTTTTCAGAGTCAACTATGACTCCATCCATGTCAAAAATAATTGCTTTCATTTGAATTCATTTTTTTGTCTTTCTTTACTTTACTGTGACTGATTTCGCTAAATTTCTTGGATAATCAGGATTTAACCCCTTTTTTATGCTTAAATAATATGCAAGCAATTGAATTGGAATCAGCAAAGTTATTGCGTCAAAAGCGCAGGTCCTGTAAGTCTGAATAAAATAATCGAAGAGTTCATTGTTTTGTTCTCCTACTCCAATAATGAATCCGCCTCTTGCTTTTATTTCCTGTGCATTCCCTAAAAGCTCTTTTAATGTGTCATCGTTTTGAGTCAAAACAATTGTCGGAGTGCCTTTTTCAATTAATGCAAGCGGCCCGTGCTTTAATTCCCCTCCAGTGAAGCCTTCCGCGTGGATGTATGATACTTCCTGAAGTTTTATTGCTCCTTCAAGGGCTATTAGATAACTCAATTTTCTTCCAATCAAGTAAATTGATTCTTTTTCCTTTATTATGTCAGCTAAAAATTCTATTTTGTTGAGGCTTTCCTGTGAATACAGCTTGGTTAAATCCCTTACAATGCTTTGAATGCCTTCCTTTCCTTTGTCTTCTTTTCCAGCTAAATAATGCGCTAGAAGAATCAGGATTGCTATCTGCCCTGTAGTGGCTTTTGTTGAAGCAACAGCCCTTTCCTGCCCCGCCTTGACTGGAATCACAAAATCCGAAAGCCTGTGCATTGAAGTTGCTTCAGCATTAATTATTGAAATGATTTTCGCTTTCTTTTTCCTTGCTTCCTCTAATGCAACTAGGGTGTCGGCTGTCTCTCCGCTTTGGCTTACTCCAATAACAATGCTTTCCTCTGAAAGGAATTTAGAGAAATTCTTGAATTCTGAGCCAATGCAGGCCTGCACTTTCTTGTCAGCAATTATGGAGAAAAGGTATGGAGCCAGCCTTGCAACTTTTGCCGCTGTCCCGCATCCGACAAACCATACATCCCCTGAGTTTTTAATCATTGATGAAGCTTTTTTCATTAATTTGTCGTCTTGGTTGATTGACCTGCTGATGCTTTCTTTCTGGTCAAAAATTTCTTTCAGCATGAAGTGCTTGAATTCTTTTTTTTCAGCAAGCTCGATTGAAACATTTATTTCCTCAAATTTTTTGTTTATTTTTTTGTTATTGAAATCAAATATTTTTAACGTCTTGTTTATTGAGGCAATTTCTTCGTCTTCCAAAAAGATTGCGTTTTTTGTGTGGTCTAAAAAAGCAGGCAAATCGCTTGAAATGAAAAATTCATTTTCAGTTTTTCCTATTACTAAAGGGCTTCCTTTTTTTACTGCAATTAATTCATCGCTGTCAAGGCTCATTAAAAGGAAAGCAAATCTTCCTTCAAGCCTTTTGCATGCCTTTGCAACAGCTTTAACCAGATTTTTTTCAGATGAAAGTGAGTGCTGGATTAAATTGGAAATAACTTCAGTGTCAGTCCCTGTAATGAAAGCGAATCCCTGTGCTGTTAGTTCCTTTTTTAATTCCTGATAGTTTTCCACTATGCCGTTATGCACAACTGCAAGCCTTCTGTTCTGGCTTAAAATCGGATGAGTGTTAGTTAAATTAACTTCTCCATGCGTGGCCCATCTTGTATGTCCAATCGCTTTTCCAGCAAAAAGGTTCTCAATTTTTTTTTCTGAAACCTTCCCCACTTCCCTGACTAATTTAAAGTTCCTTAAACCAGATTCATTGTCAAGAAAAGCCATTCCCCAGGAGTCATAACCTCTGTACTCGAGCTTCTTCAAGCCATTGAAAACAATGTCGCATGCATTTTTTGGGCCCAGATAACCAATTATTCCGCACATTAGCTATTATAGAACAGCAATACATATAAAGACCTTTAACGGTTTTTTCGCAATATTTTCCTAAAATTAATACAAAAAAAAGCCTTTTTTTAAAAAAATCGAAATAACATTATAAATATTTTCTTACTGGTATAAATTATATAAAAAAATTATTTTAGTTTTTTATTGGTGGTTTGTGCGGGGGGCTGGTTTGCATGAGTGAATTCATTGTTTTAAGCAAAAATAATAGGGAATTCAGGGTTCCAACTAAGATTTTCAATTCTTCAAATGAATTGAAACCAT
>DATDZZ010000092.1:0-3772 GCA_035288565.1 archaeon | reverse complement strand
CTGTTTTAATTAAATTAAATAAATCGAATGCCGGGGGATAGCCTGCATTAACTGTTTTAGCAGTTAGTTCAAGCAATTCCTTGACTAATTTTTTTCTTTCAGGATGCTTTGTGATTTCGTGCAGCGGGAAAAGCTTCGACTTTGTTTCCTTCCCTCTTTTTTCAGTGAATAACTGCATTGCTTGAATCCATTCCCCATTTTTTTCAATGAAACCCATTTTAGGCAAAGGAATTCCAGCTTCCCTTAAATCTTGAATTGTTCTTTCATATGCATTCACTTGCTCTGCTGTTAATGGCTTATGGAATTTTTTTACTGCAATTCTCTGCCTTGAATTATCCTTAAAATTAATGTGCCCAGCAAAAACTGACCCAAAGCCCGATTTCCCTAAAAGGGTTCGGGGGCTGAATGAAATTCCTTTAACTTCTCTTCTTGTTTTCCATGGCTTCATTTAATTAATTACTGTTCAATTACTTTATTTTAATTGCGCCTGGTGCCTAACAGCGAACAGATTCGCTGGCAATCTGCACGATCTTCGCTTTTGCTCGATCCTGCAACTTTTTTGGAAAAGGCTGGCGAAAACCCGAACTCCCACGTGTCGAAGACACGTGTACTCAGACTCGCCGGCTGGACGGCGCCTGGTGCCTAACTTTTGTGTTTTTCTTTGAATCAATTAGTTTTAAATTCTTTAACCTTCAATTTTAAATTATGGGCCTGTAGCTCAGTCTGGCAGAGCACTTGAAAAATTAAGTCATTTTATTGATTTGTTTTTGGTGTGGCTCTTAAAGTTGTTCAGACTAGAGCAACCAAGGTGTCCGGGGTTCAAATCCCCGCAGGCTCGCTTAAAAAAACACAAATTCTTGGACGCGTAAATCCTGGCGCCTAACAGCGAACAGATTCGCTGGCAATCAACCTTTTGAGAAAAGGTTGGCGAAAACCCGCGTATTCGAAGAATACGTGTACTCGCACCCGCCGGGCGAGACGGCGCCTGGTGCCTAACTTTTTAATCTTCAGATCTTTTTGTTTTTCCCAATTTTTTTCCGAATTCAGGGTCATAGTTTATTTTTCCTTGAAGTCCGGGGAGGTGGTATTCAAGATAATTTATTACTTTTTTGCTTAATTCCTGGAATTCATTTCTTTGAATAAATCCTTCTCTTTCCTTGAAGCAAAAAGCAATGCATTTCTTTGAAGCAAAGAAATTCTCAGTTCTTTTGCTATTGGGGTATTTTTTCCTTCTTTTTCAATGAGCTCATTTATTTGATTCATTTCATTTTCTTTTTGCTGCCGCCATTCAACGTGTTTGTTTTCTGCATGGATTCTCATTGTTTTTGTTTTTCCTCTGCCCATAATGTATGATGATTAACCTAATTAATTAGTTTTAATGTTATTTTTTTGTGGCAAAGAGAAGGGTTCAGGATTCCGCTAAAAGCAAAAGAAAGACCCGAAGAATGCAGAGGATCGATGAGAGAAGGAAGCGGAAGACTTCTGAAATCGCTTTCATTCCTTTGAATAAGGAGAATCAAAGGCAGGTTTATTCTGTTATTTTGAGAAGGCTCGAAGAGAATTGCGGTGCAAGAAAACTTTTTTCTAAGGTTGATTTGCGCAGTGTTGGAACCTTTTATATTTTGAATCAAAAAAAGGATTTTGTTGATTTGTTTAATATTGATAACTGGGTTGAGTTCAAGCAGCTTCCAGTTGAAGGCAAGACCGGGCATACAGGTTCAAGGTTCAAGGAATTTTTTGAATTAATTGTTCTTGATCCAGAAACTTTGGATCAGCATGTTTTTGCTTTAAAGATTGTAAGGCCTGCAGTGCAGGAACTGCGTGAAGGAGGAGAAGAAATAGAGCACGCTCATTTTTTTGAAAGAGAAGGAATTCAAGTAGAGAAGCCTTTCGGATACATTTTTTTTGAGCCAGCAGGATTGTTTTCAATTTTTGAGAAATATGAAACAAAGACTTTGCTTCTTGCAAGAAAAGGAGACATAATGCCTTTAATGGAGGCAGCAAGACAGCTTGGAGTGCTTTTAAGGAAAGGCTATTCAATGAAGGACATCGGAATAAAGCATGTATTTGTTTCAGAGCATCCTGAAACAGGCGAGCAGAAATTTGAAAGGTTTTTTGATTTTGAGTTCGCTCACAGGCTTTCTTCAATCCCTAATGTCAGGGAGAGCTTTAACGACATTGTGAGGTTTCTTGATTCCGCAATCACTTACAGAGCAGTAAAAAATTTCAATGAATTAAGCAGGATTTTAGATGAATTCGTTGACCCTGCTTTTAGGAATGTGCCCGGCTACGGAAGAAAAATTTATCCTGAAATAAAAAAGCAGGTTTTTCTTTTGCTTCAAGAGTCTTTGAAGTCAGTTGAATTCCAGGAATTGACTCCAAGCCATTTCGAGGAATTCCCAGTAAGGGAAAACCAGCCGCACATCAGGGAAATACTTATAGGAATTAATAGGTTTTTGAAGGAAAATAAATAATTGCTGTCCAGGTTTTTGTGCTTTTTTCAGGGGAAATTTACTCCTTCGTTTTTGTTTTTAAATGAATTAAAGTTTAAGTTTGTATGCTCACTACTTATGGTTTTATCGCTGATAATGAATTAATTATTCAAAATATCCCAAAGAATCCTAAAATCTTGTTAAATAATTTTATTTCTGATTTGTATGATTCCGAAATAGATTGTAAAACTTCTCAAATCGAAATAGTATTTAATCAAAAAGAAACACCTCTCAAAAACTTTCAATTACTTAATCGTTCTTTAAAGGAAGTTTTTTTTACAAAAGAAATTTCATTTAAGTCTTTGGGGAAGCAGGTAACAGTTCTTCCAAATTGTTTGAATCCTGAATTAGCTTATTTCTTGGGTTATTTTTTAGGTGATGGAGGATTAAAAGACATAAATAAAAGTTTTCAAAAAAGAGGAGTTTATGAATATAAAATTAAGATTGGAGATGAATTTTTAGTTCAAGTTGAAAGAATTCAAAAAATTATTTATGAATTATTTAAAGTGAATTATCCGATAAGGGACGAAAGAATCCATAAAGGTGAGCGATTGTATTATCTGGAATTCAATAATAAAATTCTTTACAGGTATTTAGTTAAGGTTTTTGGCCTGTACCCTGGTTCAAAGAATATTTCTTTAGAAGTTCCTCAATTGATATTGGATTCCACTGATTCTATTAAAAAATGGTTTCTTCGAGGGTTGTTTGATGCAGATGGAGACACTAGAGCAGCCGAAAAAGTAAAAATTTCTCAGCCTAGAATTAAATTAAGAATGAAGTCATTTGAGTTTGTGTTAAAAATTAAAGAAATGCTTGAAAACGCGTTTAGTGTTTCAGTTAATGGTCCTTATAAAGACAAAAAATGGGTTAGTGCTTATATCCAGGTTGAAAGAAAGAATGACATTATTAAATTGAATGAAAATTTCCTCTTTTTGCATCCTGTAAAGAAATGGAGATTAAATAAGATTTGCGAAAGATATAAGAGTAATTAAAAACTTTTCTTTAGATTTTTTCTATTACAGTGGGAAGGTAGCTCAGCCTGATGGATCTGAGCGAGTTAAAACTTGTTCTTTCCAGGCTTAGGAGAGCACACCGCTGAAGACGGTGGTGTCGAGGGTTCAAATCCCTCTCTTCCCATTTTTTTTGTTTTTGATTTTTATGTCTGAATCAGAAGTGCGGGAAATTCAGGTTTTTCTTAAAAGCAAGAGCATTCCTTTTCAGCTTTTGATTCACAAGCCTGTTTTTACTTCTGAAGAAGCAGCCAGAGAAAGAGGAATGAA
>DATDZZ010000091.1:0-8219 GCA_035288565.1 archaeon | reverse complement strand
TTTGAGATTTTTGTATGTCGAGTAAAGCCATAGCTTAAATAAGGCTTTAACTTTAATTAATTTATTGGTGTTTTAATGGCTTTTTGGAGAAGGCTTAGAAGAAAGGATTCAAATGAATTAAGGAATTTAGAAAAAATGTATAAGGATAAGAGAAAAATTATTCCTGAAAGATTCAGAAGAGATTTTCCTGAGATAAGCAGTTTAATGCCTGGAGACATAATTTTAGCTCATTCAAAGAAAAGCGTTTTTGGAAAACTTATTTCTTTGTTCACTAAATCAAAGTTCACTCATGCTGCGCTTTATTTAGGCAATGGATTGATTGTAGAGTCGGACAAGGAATTAAGGGGAGTTGTTGTTTCTCCGCTGGTTAGCTACTATGATTATAAAAAGCATAAATTGAAGGCTTTCAGGCCGAAGTTTTTAAGTGAAGGAAAGGCAATGGAAATAGCTGAAGATGTTTTTGGTAAGGTGGGAAGCCCTTATGATTTCAGGCAGATTGTAGGGCATGCATACAGAAAGATTTCATCCTTGATCGGGGTTGTGAGAGAGGTTCCCGATGCAAAAAACAGTTTTATCTGCACTGAATTGATTGCAAAGGCTTTTGAGAAATCCACTGGGAAAAGGTTTCACCCTGAAATTGATGCAAAGAATTTAACTCCTGCCGACTTAGATAAATTTTTTGAAGCCTCTCCTGAGAGCTTTGGCAGGGTTTACTGAAAAACAAAAGATATTTATATTAAAGCAATTTTTATATATGAGTTCAGCATGGGAATGAAAGTAAAGTTTTTGGGTGCAGCGCAGGAAGTTGGAAGATCTTCTTTTCTGGTTGATTACGGAGATAAAGTTCTTTTAGACCATGGAGTGAAGCTTCATGTAGAGGAAACATCTTATCCACTGGAATTCAATGTTAATTTGGATGCAGTGATTTTAAGCCATGCTCATTTAGATCATTCAGGAAACATTCCTCACTTGTATTATAATTCAAATGCAATTAATTACATGACTTCTCCTACTCAGGAAATTTCTCACATCATGTGGAAGGACACTATTAAGATAGCCAATTACGATAATGTTACTCCAATTTATGACAAGGAGCAGATTGATGATGCTTTAAATAATTCTTTCACTGTTGACTATAAGAAAAAAATTCAGATAAGTGATTCAACCAGCTTTGAATTCTTTGATGCAGGGCATATCTGCGGAGCGGCTTTAACCAAGCTGCAGATGAAGAATAAAACCTTGCTTTATTCCGGTGATTTTAAGATGCATGAATCAAGAGTGCATAAGGGAGCGGACTTTAAGAGTGTTGGAAAGGTTGATTATTTAATGATTGAAGCAACTTATGGCGACAGAAACCAGGAAGACAGAATTGAAGTTGAGAAAAGGTTTATTGAATCAGCTCAGGAAACAGTGGACAATGGAGGAATTGCCTTGATTCCTGCTTTTGCTGTCGGAAGAACTCAGGAAATAATTCAGACTCTGGTTGACTATAAATTCAGCGGAAACATTTACATGGATGGAATGGGCAAGAGAGTCACTCAAGTGTTTTTAAGGAATCCAAGGTATTTAAGGGATCAAAAGGCTTTAAAGAAAGCAATGAACAAAGTGAAATGGATTAAGGATGACAGGGACAGGAAAAAGGCTTTAAAGGAAGGCGGAGCAATTGTTTCCACTGCCGGAATGCTTCAAGGCGGGCCAGTTTATTATTATCTGCCTTTAATAATCAATGATAAAAAAAATAAAATCATTTTAACCGGCTATCAAGTTGAGGATACTCCTGGAAGAACTTTAATGGAAACAGGGAAACTGATTTTAGAGGAAGAAGTTTTTGATGTTAACTGCCCTTACGAGAGGTTTGATTTCAGTGCTCATGCGGATCACGATGAATTATTTAAAGCCATTGAATTAGTTAATCCTGAAAAAGTTGTTTTAGTTCACGGAGACCCAAAAGTAATGGCTAAGTTTGCCGCTGAAATTAAGGAGAAAGGCTTTACTCCAGTAATTCCTCAGCTTGGTCACACGGTTGAATTGTAAATGAATAAATTAATTGAAGTTTTTGCAAACTCATTCAAATTGCTGGTGAAAAAGCCAAAGCTTTTTCTTCCAAAAATTTTAATTGCATTTTTTTACGGCTACTTAATTCTGCTTTCTTCTTCTGTTTTAATTAAATTCAACGGCTTTTACTTGCTTTCAAAGGAGGAGCAGCTTTTTTTGCTTCCGGAATTAATTGACTCAATTTTTTACTTATTAATTTTGTCTTTTCTTTTGTTTGTTGCTGATTCAGTAATTAACGGAATGTATTCAGTGCTTGTTCAGGATTACTTAAATAAAAAAAAATTATTTTTCTTTAAAGCATTAAGGCATTCTTTAAGCAGGTTTTTTGTTTTAATTCCTGCTTTGCTTGTTTCAGTTCTTTTTTATACAGTGATTGCTTTGATTCCCAGCTTTATTTTAAGCTACGCGCTGCTCAGAAATGATTTTTTGCTGATTTTTATTGGAGTCCTGCTTATTTTAATTGCTGTTTTTGTTTCAAATGTTTTGTTTTACTTGATTTACCCTGTTTCAGTTCTTGAAAAAAATAATTTTTTTTCTTCAGTGAAAAAGACAGTGAAGTTTTCTTTGAAGGATAAGAAAAACATTTCAATTGCTTCCCTGATTCCTTTTTCTCTTTCAGTTATTTCTTGGATTTTTGCTTTTTTTCAGGACAGGTTTGAGTTCTTGTTTTTGTTTGCAATAGGAAGGTTTTTAGTTGCTTTAATTGCTACATATAATTACGTAATTAATCCGCTATTTTATTTTCAGTTTCAAAAAAAGAAGAAGATCAGGTTATAGTTTTGAGTTTCAAGAAATTTTGCCCGAGATGCGGAAAAGAGAATCTGCCTTTTGTTGGAAAGATCTGCATTGACTGCTTTAATGAAACAGTTGACTTGATTAAGGTTCCTGAAAGAATTGAGATTCCCGTTTCAGTGAAATCCGGAAGAATAAGAGTTAGAGGCAAATGGGTTGAGCAGAGCGAAAAAGACTTAATTGAGTTCGTTGAATCAAAAATTAAAGTGAAAGAAATTCATAATCCGAAAATTCAGGTTAAATTGTTTCCACAGAAAGATGAAACTTCAATTGTGAAGATAAAGGTTTTCGGCGAAATTGACGGAGTGATCATTGAGCAGAGAAAGGAATCAAAGCTTTTTCCTTTAAAGACCCAGACTGATGCTGAAATGCGTTTAGGTTCTGATTACTTTGAAGGAATCATTCAAGTGAGAGGAACAAAGGAATCAACTGAAAAAGAATTTAATTCTGTAAAAAAAAAGTTAAGGGAATTAGTTTTTCAGCATAAAGAGAAAGATGAAATGAGCCAGATAATAAAGGAAATTGAATTTAAGAACGGCTTTGATTTGCATATTGGTTCAAGGAAGGGAGCAAAGTTTGCAGCAAAAAAATTAGCTGAAGAAATTGGAACAAAAGTTGTTGATTCAGCTAAATTAATTGGAAGAGATAAAATGAGCGGAAAAGACATTTACAGGGTAACTTTTCTTGTCAGAATTAATCAGGATTCAAAGTCCTGAAGCTCTTTTTTTATTTCATCTATCGGCTTGTCTGTAATCAGTAAAGGAATTTTTTCTGCTTCAGCTATTTTGATTGCAATTCTATCCACTTCCTTTATTTTTCCGTGCAATACAATTACGTTTGGCTTCATGTCAGTTGAAAATCTTCCGACTTTAACTGCGATTAAAGGGCTTCTGCCATTCTCTACTTGAGTGAAAATTAATGCTCTTTCAGGAGTCTTTCCATACATCTGCATGTATTCATGGATTGGAACTTCTAAAATTACTTTCAATGAATCAATTATTGTGTAGCCGTAAAGATTTGTGTCTTTTAATCTTGAAGGGCACGCAACGCATTCAGCTTCAATTTTTTCAGCAAAAGTTTTTGCTTTCACTGCTGAAAAGAATTCAGTTGTGTCAAAGATTTCTTCTTGAGGCGCAAAGTCTTTCTCTAACTGCTTTACAATTCTTCCACCGTTTCCTTTATCCAATTCCATTAGCGATTTAACTAATCTTGAAATAATTCCTATTCCAGGAGACTTTCTTCTGCCTCCTTCATAATCAGAAATAGTTGAACTTGAAACCTTTAAAAAATCAGCCAACTCTGTCTGGGAAATCCCGAAAATTTCCCTCCACTTCTTCATTGAACCTCCAGGGTCCTTTGATAAAGTGATTTCTCCGGCAATAGCAATTTCCAATTTATCCATTAAAAAGAAAGAGGGAAAACCATTTTAAAAGCCTTTCGTTAAACGCCGATTCTGATTATGGTTTTTTGACGTACAACCTTTTGAGAAAAGGTTGGCGAAAAAGTAAGATCTTCGCTGCTGCTCGATCTTACAACCTTTTGAGAAAAGGCTGAAGCCGTGGAAAATTTTTGATGAAAAGTATGAGAGCCGCTAGAGGGAATCGAACCCTCATCTATTGCTTACGAAGCAACAACTCTGCCATTAAGCTATAGCGGCATGAAATAATCAGGTTAATGAATAATTTAAATTCGCGTGAAATCAATTTTTCCTAGTTTTAATTTGAATAATAAATTTGGAAGGTCTTCGATTTTGACTCTTTTTTGTTCAAGTGAATTTCTTTCCCTTAAGGTTACTGTGTTGTCTTTCATTGAATCGTAGTCAATTGTTATTCCGAATGGAACTCCTATTTCATCAATTCTAGAATATCTTTTTCCTATGGAGCCTTTTTCGTCAAAGAATGCATCAAATTCATATTCGTTAAGTAAATCAAATACTTCTCTTGCTTTCTCTAGTAAGCCGTCTTTTTTCATTAAAGGAAACACTCCTGCTAGGTAAGGAGCAATTCTTGGATTCAAGTCAAGGAAAATTCTTTCTTCTGGGCCGCGTTTTTCTTTCCTGAAAGCATGGTCGATTAAGACATAGAAAGTTCTGTCGATTCCTGCAGAGATTTCAAATACATGCGGAATGAATTCTTCGCTGTCTTCTTTCACTGCAAGCTTTTTTCCTGAAAACTCTCCATGCCTTTTCAAATCAAAGTCTGTTCTGTAATTGCATGCAATTAATTCAATCCACCCTAAATCAGTTTCAATTTCAAAATCCCATGTTTCTTTTGCGTAAAAAGCCCTTGCTTCTTCTTCAAGCTCTCTGAACCTTATTTTTTCATTTTTTATTCCGAGCTTTTCATACAACTGCTGGGTTCTTGCAAGATAAAAAGCAATTAATTGCCCTGAAACAATTTTTTCTTTAACTGCTTTCTCGCAGCTGATCTGATGAATTTTTTTGTCTTTCAATAAAAATAAATTCAGTTTATAGTCTTTCACTTTCTCCCAGTTCTGCATTTCATTTATTTTTCTTGGATTAAAGAAGATTTCTATTTCCATTTGCCCTAATTCTCTTTCTCTAAGCAGAGTGTTTCTTGGAGCGATTTCATTCCTAAATGAAGCGCCTGCCTGCGCTATTCCTAATGGAAGCGACTGCCTCATTGTTTTGTATATTCTGTCAAAACTTAAAAAAATTGTCTGGCAGGTTTCAGGCCTTAAGTAGCCTATCTGTTTTCCTGTTGCTCCGACATCAACTTTCATCATCATGTTGAACAATCTTACTTTGCCGAGAGTTCCGCCGCATTTACTGCAGTCAGCTTTATGCTTCAATATAAGCTTGTCAAATTCTTCTGTTTTCATTGATTCCGGCAAAGAAGCTCCGGTTTTTTCTTCAAGCAATTTATCTGCCCTGAAAAAGGAACTGCATTTCCCGCATTGAGCTATTGGATCATTAAAGCTTTCTAAATGCCCTGAGGCCTGGAAAACTTTTTCCGGGAGAATCTGTGCTCCGAAGATTTCCAGAAATCCTTCTTTTTCCACTAATTCGTTTCTCCAGAAATCAATTATTTTTCTTCTTATGGTTTCTCCGTCAGGTCCGAAATCCCAGAAGCCGGACATGGATTCAGGGTAAATTTCTGCGCTTGGATAGAACAAGCTTCTTCTTGAAGCCAAATTAATTATTTCTTCTTTCGGCAAAAAAACACCTTTAAAAATACCTTCTAATTAGACTTATTTAATTAATATAATTCTTATTTAATTAATAAATTGCGATAATTAATTAAAAGTGTGGTTTTAATGGAAAACTTGCAGAAAATGAGAGAAGCACTGATTTCTCAGGCTCAGGAAAAAATCAAAGAAAAATTTTCTCAGAAAGACCTGCATGTAATCAAGGCAATAAACATCATTGAAGAGCTTGATGACATGTCAAACAAGTTAACTGAGCACGTAATTGACTGGTATGGCATGCATTTCCCTGAACTGAATACCCTTGAACTTGAAGGAGAAGTTGCTCTGAAAATCATTTTAATTGGAGACAGAAAAAATTTCAATGAAGAAAATTTAACTAATGCAATAAATAATTCAAAAAAAGTCCGCTTAATTTTAGACAATGTTAAAACTTCAATGGGTTCAGAGCTAAGCAAAGAAGACTTGAAAGAAATTCAGTTGACTGCAGAAAATGCTTTAAGCTTAAAGAACAGAAGAAACCAATTAACTCTTTATTTAGAGCAGGCAATGAAGGAAATCGCCCCCAATTTCACTGTTTTGTGCGGAGAAACTCTTGGAGCCAAATTTTTGTCCCATGCAGGTTCTTTAGAGAAGCTGGCTTCTCTTCCTGCTTCAACTTTGCAGGTAGTGGGAGCAGAGAAAGCTTTATTCAGGCATTTAAGGGAAGGCGCCAGGCCCCCAAAATTCGGCTACTTGTTCCAGCACCAGTTAATTAAAACATTAAAGCCTTGGAAGCAAGGCAAGATGGCCAGAAGCCTTGCAGCAAAACTAGCAATTGCTGTAAGGGAAGACTTTTATGGAAAGCAAAAAATTTCAGACAAATTAATGGATCAACTGCAGAAAAGGCATTCGCAGTTAATGAATGCGGAAGTAGGCAAGAGAGAAAAAGAAAGAAGAATGAAAACCAGAAATGAAGAAAGAAAAAATGAAGAAAGACAGGAATGGGACAAAGAAAGACCTGAAGAAAAATTTGAAAGAAGATCCGAAGAAAGACCTGAGAAAAGATTTGAGAAAAGATTTGAGAAACCCCTTGAAAAAAGACATGAAGGGAAATTCAGCAGAAGACCTGGCAGAAGATTTGAGAGAAGACCTGAAAGAGGAAGTGAAAAAAGGCCTGAAAGAAGGTTTGAAGGAAGATCAGGCACTGGAACTGAAACATACCCTGAAAGAAGATCTGGAGAGAGATCTAAAAATTGGCAGGATAGAAGACCTGAAAGAAGGCCTGAAGGCAGATCTGAAGGCAGAAAAGAATGGAGGCCTGAGAGAAGACCTGAGAGAAGACCTGAAGGAAGACCTGAAAGAATGCCTGAAAGAATGCCTGAGAGAAGGCCCGAGCAAAGAAGAGAAGGCTTTGAAAGCAGAAACGAAAGTGAAAGAAGTTTTAATGAAAGAAAGTTTCATAAAAAGAAATTCAGCAAATTCAATAATTTTAAAAGAAGAGGAAAAAGATGAAAGAATTATTTGAAGGAATTTATTTAATTGGAAACAGGTTTGCTACAAAGAATCTTGTTCCGGGAAAAAAAGTTTATGGAGAGAAGCTTTTAAGCGAGAAAGGAATTGAATTCAGGGAATGGATTCCTCAGAGAAGCAAAATTGCTGCTGCAATTAAGAAAGGGTTAAAGAAAAGCCCTTTCAGGAAAGGCTCTAAAATCCTTTATTTGGGTTCGAGTGAAGGAACAACTGTTTCGCATTTATCCGACATTGTTGGAGAGAAAGGAATTATTTTCGGAGTGGATATAGGGGCAAAGGTGATGAGGAAATTTGTTCTTTTGTGCAGGGAAAGAAAGAATTTGTTTCCATTGCTTTTTTCTGCTTCCCAGCCAGAGAAGTATAAGGAAGTTATTCACGAAAAAGTCGATGTGTTAGTGCAGGATGTTTCCCAGAAGAATCAGTCAGACATTTTTTTAAAGAATGCTGATTTGTATTTGAAGAAAGACGGAATAGGGATTTATTCGATTAAAGCAAGGTCAATTGACGTGACAAAGAATCCTAAAAAAGTTTTTGAAGAAGAAAAAAAGAAATTAGTTAATGCATTTGATTTAATTGAATTTTTTCCTTTAGATCCTTTTGAAAAAGATCATGCAATGTTCATTGGAAGAAAAAAATAATTATTGAAAGAATCCTGAAAAAAAGCCTAAAATTAATTCAATGAATTGCTGTAAAGG
>DATDZZ010000090.1:0-5207 GCA_035288565.1 archaeon | reverse complement strand
AATTACAGAAAAAGAATTCTTTAAATGGTTCAATAAAATTGAATCAGATTAACTTAATGCAAGAAATTTAATTAATTTTTTTCTTTTCAGTGTTTCATTCAATTTATTGATTAAATGCTTTCTCCAATCCAGTTCCAGCTGGCTTGCAATTAACTTCAATAAATCTTTTTCGTTCTTGCTTAATTTTTTTTTCTTTAATTAATTAATTTTGGTTAATATTTCATAATCTCTTTCACTGCTTAAAACAAATTTCTTTTTTTCTTTCTTGCTTTCCTTAAATTTGCTTGAAATTGTCTTTTTAATAAAATTTTTTGATATTTTTTGTCTTCTTTTAATTTCATTTCAAGTTTTTCTCCTTTAAAGCCTTTATTTTCATAAAAATCCTGAATTTCCTGCAAAGATTCTTTAATCAATTAAACCACTTCTCAAATTACTTGAATTTCTTGAATGTAAAAGATTTTTAAACATTCTTTATTTTTAATTCATATTTAATGCTCAAGTAGTCTAATGGTTAGGATGCGAGCCTGTCGAGCTTGCGACCCGGGTCCAATTCCCGGCTTGGGCGGAATTAAGTCAATTGACGAATGAGGGCATTTGGGTTTTTTTTGACCCAAAAATTTCCTCTTTTTTTGTAAATTTGTTTCCAAATAATTGGACCTTTTTTTCTTGAATATTTTTGCAGAATAAAAAAACCAGTTTCTATTCTTTCTTTTTTTCTTTGCATTGCAAAGTTAATCTGACTAATGAATTTTGATATATATTCGTTTCTATTAATGTACAATCGATAAACATCTAATATTCTGGTAATTGGCCGTCCATCAATGATTGAATCAGTAATTCCTTTTCGTTTGTGCAAAATCAGGTTGCTATTTATTCTAAATTTATTTTTCAATAACTCTTTAGTGTATTTAAGAAGTGGTAAATTTGTGCTATATGCAATCACTACTTTGCATTCAAATTTTTTCCCGGCGGATATCTGCGCACATCCTTCAGAATCAGCCAATCATTGAACAAATTCTTTTGGATGTTTTTCAATGAATGGTTTTGCTTTCTCAAAATCTTTTTTTATTTCTTTAATGAAATTATAAAGTTCTTTGCATCTTATGTGTGTATTGTAAATATGGCCTCTTGCGCATTTCCATAGCGGGTAATTTTTTTCTTTTTTTAAAAGCTTTGAAACAGAGAAAGAAAATTTTTCAACAAAATCCTTGTCTATTGCAGAAAGGCTCAAGTTGTATTCCTGCTTTTTTTCATTGAAAGAAATTGATGCATCTCCGTGCATGCATCCAATAATATAGGATAATTCAGGACTTGGTTCTGCTTTGAAGTAATTTTTTCCTCCAAGCATTTTTACTTCATTATTAAACCAGTAAGAAAGAGTGCTTAATGGAATTTTTATCTTATCTTCTTCTGCAATTCTTTTAATGATTCTTTTATACCCTAACCCTGAATTTTGTAAGTTTAAGATTTTTTCTCTGATTTGAATTTGTTTTTCACTTGACAACTCTGAAAATCTTTCCATATATGTTTGGTTTCATTCTTGCTTTTAAACTTCTGGAAGGAGCAAATTTCCCCTGAAAAAAAGCACAAAAACTTGGGCGGCTGCTTTTCACTGATTTTACTTATTTCTTTATTTTTTCAAAAATCAATTAGTTGATTTTATCCGGTTAATTTATCTAATGCGACTCCGAATACAACTAGAATAAGCAATCCCAGCAAAAGGGATACAAAGTAGCTTGTTTTTGGAAAACTTGTTAATAGCAGTTCGTCTGCTAATCCCCATATTCCTCTCCAGTAAAGGATTATTGCTGCTGAAACAACTAAAGTGTAAAGAATTTTGTTTCTTTTCTTTAATTTTTTGAAGTTATCTGTTATTGCAAAATCGTGCTTTGATGCTTTTGGTGCCATCATAAAAATCATAAGTATATTATTTTTTTAGTATTTATTTGTTTTCCTTGAATTTTCCTTCCATTATGATTTCCTTTAACTTTTTTCTTCCGTTAGGGGTTTCCATTTCTCTCATGTTTTCAGGCAAATCTTTTTTTTTGCCTTTTTTTCCTATTGCGCACATTGCTTCAACTTGAAAGTTTCCCGGAATCTTTAATTCTTTTCTTGCTTTTTCGTAATCAAATCCAACCATTCCATGAGCGATTAATCCTCTTGAAGTTGCTTCTAATGCAAGGTTCTCCCATGCTGCTCCGGCATCAAAGCTGTGAGTTGGATTAGGCTTTTCTTTGAATTCCATTGTTTTTCTTGAAATCATTACAACTAACACGCCTGCGTTTTTGCACCAGGACTTGTTGCCTTCATTTAATAAATTAAAGAATGCATTCCAGTGCTTTGAATTTCTTTCAGCGTAAATGAATCTCCATGGCTGGTTGTTGAAGGAAGAAGGAGCCCATTTAGCTGCCTCAAATAAGGGAAGCAATTCTTCTTCACTTAAAGGCTCTCCGCTCATTGCTCTCAGAGAATGCCTGTTCAGAATCAAGGGATTAATTTCGTATTCAGGTTTTCTGTTCTTTTTAATTTCAGGAAGCAGTTTCATTTTATTTTTCTCCTAAATGTTCTTCGAATTTTTTTCTTTCAGGAACTTTAATGAACAGCGTTAGAATTTTTAATGCTAAGGCGATTAATGCAATGAATAAAAATAGTGTTCCGTAAGGCCTTACATCAAATCCTTTATCGGGCTTTATTTCAAGCAAAATGAAATGAGCTATTGAAAAAAATAATGCAATGTATCCAGTTGTCTGCAATTGCTTCCATTTTTTGTAACCCAGTCTCTGCACTGCCTGCTTTGTTGAAGTAATAGCCATTAAAAAGAAAATAATTAATGCAATTATTCCTGAAATCACTCCAAGAATTTTCGGATTATTAAAAAAAATTTTATTTAAATCCAATCCATAAATGAATACAGTTGAATAAACTGCGTGAAGCAAAGCAAAGGCAAAGCCAGTCAAGCCAAGTGTTTTTCTTGAAGACAAAAAAACTGCAAATTTTTTTGGAAAAATTTTTGATAAAGGGCCAAGCAAGAAAGTAATTGAAATCAAGGCAATGGCTGCAAGAGCCGCAATTTTATTTAATTCCTTTAAAGAATGATTTAAGTCACTGAAAGATAAAACTTTAATCAAGTTTCCTGGCTGAATTGCTTTGCTTTCCTTGTCATAAGCAGTGTAAAATAATAGCAAAGAAATAATTGTGAATAAAATCACTATAATTGTAAAGTTTCTTGCAATAGGAATCATTGAATCACCGCTTAAAAGCATATGAATTAAGGTTATTTAAATATTTCTTGCTGATTGATGGAGATTAATGGTTCTTTTGCGGCAAGCTTAAGCGATTTTTTTTCGGCATGCAACTTTTTTTCCCTTAATTCTGTTTACAGCGTTATAAGGTAACTGAAGCTGTAATAATTAAAAGTAAATGATGCTATGAGTGCAGAGGCAATCACAAGAAAAATTGAAGTAATTAAATCGATTTCATAAATTTTTGTTAACGCGATTGCCTGCATTCTGTAAGCAAGAATAACGGCAATAAAATAAAATATTAAAGCAGCAATGAAAATGTTTTGATTGACTGGATCGGGTGCCACGTATAAAAGAAAGGCAAGAAAGATTGAAGAAAAAACCAAGAGCTTTTGATTTATTGTGTTAATTACTGCAAGCAGATCTCCCGTATCATCTTTTTGTTTTTTCTTGAATTCTTTGGCCATTAATTTTAAAAAAAAAACTAAAACAATTGAATTAACCCAGACAAAGACGTTTAAGAATAAAATCATTGAATTTTCGGTTAATGAAAATTCCCGTCCCGTTAAATAAAAAGAAAAAAATAATGCAATTAAAATCAAAAAAGAAAAAAAGTTTCCAATTAACAGCTCCTTAATGCTTCGCCGGACAGTGTTATGCTTTCTTATTATTTCGTCTAATTTTTTTTCGTCCCAAAAAATTTCAAATCCAAGCATAAAAATCAATTAAATAAATCAGCACACCGCTTTTTTGTTTTTCTTTAAATACTTTTGATGATATTCTTCTGCTTTAAAGAATTCAGCTGCAGGCACTACCTGAGTTGCAATTTCTTTTGCATACTTTTTCATTTCCTTTAATTTCTTTATTTCCTTTAAAGCTTCTTTTCTCTGTTCTTCACTGTGATAGAATATAGCTGACCTGTACTGGCTTCCTACATCAGGCCCTTGCCTGTTAACCTGAGTCGGATTATGGATTCTGAAAAACAAGTCAAGTAATTCTTTGAAAGAAATTTTATCTGAATCAAACTCTACCTGCACTGCTTCTGCGTGCCCTGTTCTTCCGGAGCAGACTTCTTCGTATGAAGGATTCTTTGTTTTTCCTCCTGTGTATCCAACAACTGTTGACAAAACTCCTTTTGTTTTCATGAAAGTGTCTTCCACTCCCCAAAAGCATCCAGCAGCAAAAGTTGCTTTTTCTTTCTTCAAATCAATCACTTATTTCATTATTTTTTTTTCTTTATATAATTTATCTTCTAATTCAATTTTTTGAAGTTGTTTTCACTATTTAAGGAATGTTTCTAAACAGAATTGGAGATAAAACTTGTTTTCAGGGTGTTTTTGACGATATTTTTTTATACTCTAAAAACAATATATAGATAAATGCGAGCAACAAGAAAAGGACCATCATCCAGAAAAAAGGAGATTAAAAAGTTAAGGCGAGCAAGCGCTGAAAGCTTGAGAGCAGAAGGTAAGACGGTACTTGCCCTGAGAGATGCTGATTATTCTTCAAGGGAATTAGTAAAAGCGGGTTACCCGCTAAAAGACGTGTTGTATTTTTTCCCCCCAGAGGAATTAAAACGTAATGGTTTCTCTGCAAGTCAATTGCTGCCTTATCACAAAATAGGTGCGCTGAGGAGAGCTGGGTTTTCGCCAATTAAAATCCAAGAAGCTTTAAGGAACCGGAAGAAAGTTAAATAAGTTCTGTTTCATTTCGTAAAGTTCTGTGTTTTTCATCTTAAGTTGCTTTTAACTTGATTTTTATTTTGTCCATATTGACTCTTCAGATTTTTTATTATTTGCCGTTGATTGCAATGCAACTCAATTAGTAAATGATTATGCGTGGAACACAACATTTTTCTGCATGGCTGAAAATTCGGTTTTTTTCTTGAGTGCTTTTCTTTTCCTGAAATTTCAGTGCCTTTGCTTTTGTTTTCATGAAAGTGTCTTCCACTCCCCAAAAGCATCC
>DATDZZ010000089.1:0-3205 GCA_035288565.1 archaeon | reverse complement strand
TCAGGCCAAGCAGAAATAGTGCAGGTTAATGGAGTGGAAAAAATGACTGATGTCTCCGTTGAACAGGTTACAACTGCTTTAATGGGGGCAGGAGACGAGGAATGGGAGGAATTTCAAGGAGCAACTTTTCCAGGCTTGTATGCTTTAATGGCTAGAGCTTACATGAATGAATTCAAATTATCAAGAGAAACTCTTGCAAAGGTTTCAGTGAAAAATCATTTGCATGGCTCAAAGAATCCGATAGCGCAGTTCCAAAAAGAAATTTCTGTTGACGATGTAATGAATTCATTAATGGTTTCAGATCCATTGACTTTGCTTGACTGCTCTCCAATAAGCGATGGAGCGGCTTCAATCATTTTAACTTCAGAAAAAAAAGCAAGAGAATTTTCAGACACTCCTGTCTACATTATTGGTTCAGGGCAGGGCTCTGACACTTTAGCTTTAAGTGCAAGAAGCTCTTTAACTGAAATGAAGGCCACAAGAATTGCGGCAGAGCACGCTTTTAAGCAGGCAAAAGTTGAAAGAAAAGACATTCATATTACTGAAGTGCATGACTGTTTTTCGATTGCTGAAATTATTGCAATGGAGGGCTTGGGCTATGCAAGGCACGGAGAAGCAGGAAAATTAATTGAAGAAGACCAGACTTACTTTGATGGAAGCACTCCAATAAATACATGCGGAGGATTAAAAGCATGCGGCCACCCAATAGGGGCAACAGGAGTAAAGCAGGCAATTGAAGTTGCCCATCAACTGCAGAGCAGGGCGCATGGAAGACAGGTAAAGGGAGCAGAAATAGGAGTAACGCAGAATGTTGGGGGAACAGGAGCAACAGTTGTTGTGAATGTATTTAAGAGATAATTTGAATGAAAGAGATATTGAGGGGTAATTTTTATGAGTGCTGAAATGTTTAATGAAATGCTTGTCTCGCTGAAAAACAGCTTTAATCCGGAAATGCAGAAAAAGTTTTACGCTGCGCTTCTTGAACTGGAAAAAAAAGACAAGGAACTGGCCGCCAAGCTGGAAGAAAGATACAAAAGAGTTGTATTAGACAAAATGTTCAGGGCAGAAAAAGTTGAAAAAGAAATGAAGCCGAAAAGAAAAACAGCGGAAATCCTTGTATCAAAGGAAATGGCTTCAAGATTAAAAGACCTGAATTTAGATTTATTTAAAACAGCAACAATTAAATCAAAATCAAAAAAGCCATTAAAGCAAAAAACACAAAAACTTGGACTAGCAAAAGCGAAAAAACCCAATGCCAAATCAAAAAGCAAGAAAAGGTGAATGAATGTACAGAAGCAGTCCGATAATTCGATGGAGGAGATTCAGGGACAGGTACCTGCTTGAAGGCAATCAATGCAGTGAATGCAAAGAAAAGTTTTATCCAAAGAAATTTGTCTGCAGCAAATGCAGTTCAAGGAAGCTGAATCCATTAGTCTTGAAGGGAAAAGGAAAACTGCTTTCCTTCACTGAAATCATTACTCCTCCGGACATTTTCATTGAAAAAGCCCCTTACTGCATTGGCATAATTAAATTGGAGGAAGGCCCTTCCATCACTTCGCAGTTGTCTGACTGCACTTTAAAGGATTTAAAGATTGGAATGCAGATGGAGGCTTCTTTCAAGAAATTCTATGAATCAGGAAAAAAAGGAGCAATTCACTACGGCACAAAATTTGTTCCAAGCTTTTAATCAGAATCATTGCAATTATTTATAGAATGCCGAATTCTTTTTTCATTTCAATTGTAGTGAATGTTTTAATTCTTTTCTGCTTTTTGAAGGATTTATCATTACTCCAGATTATTGCATCCTCTTTTAATGCACAGGCAAGGTAAAGCCAGTCTTTTGAATCTTCTATTAATGAAGCTGAAGCAGGCAAAAAAGGTTTCAATTCCTTGTCTGCAATGAACTTTATTTGTGAAGTCAATAATTCAAGCAGCAACTCAAATTCTTCTGGTTTACCTAGGAATTTTTTCAGCAAATAATTCCTATATTTTGCTAGTTCTTCAAAAAGAAACTCCGGCGAATACAATTCAATTTCAGGAATGAATAATACTCTTCTGGTTAATCCCTTCTTTAATAGAGCAGAAAAAAGAATATTGGCATCAATAATTACTTTCATTTAAAAGCCTCTTGGCTTTTCTTGCCGCGTTACTTGCAGCTTTAGCCGAAAGCTTTTCTACATCTTCTTCAGTTAAAATGCTTTTTTTTGCAAGCCTTTCAGCTTCTTTAAAATCAGCAAGCTTTCTCTCGATTATTGCCCTTACTGCATTAGACCATTTTATTTCCGGATGCTCATTCATTTTTTTTCTAATTTCCTCGGTAACGGCTATAGTAATATTAGGCATATTTTCACATAATCATTATGTGCAGGCAAATAATTTAAATGCATCGATGGAAATTAAGTTTCCAGCACAAGAAATCTTGAAATCTTTTTTCAAAAGTTGCCTTTAAAGCTTTAGCCATTGCAATTTTATTTTGTCTGATGCATTCTTCGGCTTCGCTCATTTTCCTAGTTGTTTTTTCTTCTTCTCTGGGCTTCTGAGCTGGCCCAGTTTTTTTCCTCTTTGGAGGTTCTCTTTCTGCTGGCATAATTAATTATGCATTGTTTTTGAATAAATAATTTCCTGAACCTGTTTTTTTGCTTTTATTGCATTTTTAATTTTTTTGCTTCAGTTAAGCCTAAATAAGCTTTTTTTCATATTTCTTTACTGAGGTGCATTTATGGGGCAAGGCAAAGGCTATGGTAAAACAATTTTATTTGGAGAGCATTTCGTTGTTTACGGCTTTAAAGCAATTGCTTCTGCTATAGGGGATTGCACTAAAGCAAAAACTGAGAAAGGAAGCAAAGGCAAAGGCATTGAGCTGGTTGACAACAGGCCTGCAGTTGAAGGATATAAAGTAAAAAAGCAAAGAGAAATCAATGACTCTCTTGACTTGATTTTTAAGTTTCTTAAAATTGATTTAAAGAAAAACCCAGTGAAAATTACTTTAAGCGGAAACCTTGAATGCGCTTCAGGAATCGGAGCAAGCGCAGCACTGGCTGCATCAGTTGCACGCGCTTTAAACCAGGATTTCAATCTCGGATTAAATGAAGAGCAGATTAATGAAGTTGCTTATGAAGGAGAAAAGGCTTCTGCTGGAAACCCTTCAGGCATTGACAACACTGCAAGCGTTTTCGGCGGCCTTCTTGTGTTTCAAAAAAACCTT
>DATDZZ010000088.1:0-11899 GCA_035288565.1 archaeon | reverse complement strand
AAGCACTGACACAATTGGAGGAATAAACTTTTTAGAAGAATACTTAAAAGAAAACGAATTCCTTGCAACAAAAGAAATAAAGAAACCGGAAGACATAAGGAAGCTTTTGAACTTCAACACTCTTTTAATGAAAGATTCTTTTTCAAAAGACTTCAGAAACGATTTCGTTAATTTCTTTGAAAAAGAAAGTTTCTTGGATGCAAGGCCTTGGTTTTATGAAAACGAATCAGGAAAAGAATTAAAGAAATTCTTTTTAAGCGAAGAAAAAATGAAGTTCACTAAAAGAGACAGAAACGATTTCAAATTAAATTCTCCAGGATTATATGAAGTATTTATTAACGTAAATTTTTCAGATGAATGGAAACTTTTCACTGATAATGGAGAGCCTTCAGCTGAAATAAAAATTGAATTCAGGTTTGTTAGAGAGCCGGAAATTGAAAGCCCTTTCTATTCAATGCCTTTAAATGGATTAATTGGCTTAGAGGGAAGCAAATTGAACAGGGAAGGCTATGGAACAGTGTTTGAAGGAATTGCATTCAATTTAAATGAATCTCTGCAGGCAGCAAGAACATTGGAAGGAGCAGGTTCAGGGGCAGTTAAAGCAAAAATTTTGAATGAAGCAAATATAGAAAAATTAAATTCAGATCCAAAAACAAATGGAAATTTATTCAGAATTAAAACAATTGAAGCAAATGAAAAAGAATTAAGTTTCACTCCAAATCTAGCCACTCCAGTGATGATAAAATACAGCTACGTGAAAGACGATAATCCGTTCTCAGTTTATTATTCCTTGTTTGAATCAAGCAATCCAGTAACAACTGGAAACACGTTAACTTATTGGAGCGGGGCAGGAAACTGCTTTGACTTTACAGGAAAGCCAGTTACAAGGGAATTTAATTTCAAGGGAGACAGAAAAATTGTTTCAGGAGATGAACTCCAGGAAGGCCTGCAGGGATATGCAGTTGACTGGAAAAAATCAGTTTTAGAAGGAAACATTTACTTAAGAACAATTTTTTTCACTCCAATAAATAAAAGCTATTCATTGAAAACAATTGCTCCAAGTGAAGGATTTAATTTCATTACTCCAAGCAATGAATCAGCTTCAATTGCTTTAAACGGATTGCAGGGAATGAATTTAAATTCAAGAGAATTAAATTCAATTGATTCACTGCAGGGTGTATTAAATTTAGTGGAGCAAGGAAAGGCATGCATTGCAAGCACTGGAAATGAAGCAAGCTTTTACTGGAACTCGCAGGCAATATACAAGCAGGCTCCTTCTCAAGGATTATCAATCAATGAAAGAATTCAGGAAATAGATGCAGGAAGCAAATGCATTAAATGAATTTACTTTGGGCTTTTTTTGCTGAGCAGATTTTATGGATTCCATGAAAGCATCGTGAAGCTAGTTAACGTTACAAATTCTACATATATTTAAATATTGTAGTGTTAACTGTTTATTTATGGTTTATTTATCCGAGAAAACAATTAAAGGCAGGAAATACCTTTATTTAATGAAATCAATAAGGCTGCCTGACGGCAGAGTAGTTTCCCTGCAAAAAAAAATAGAAAAAAAAGAGAGCTTAAAAAAACTTGAACAAAAATATGCTAAGTTATTTTTTCAAAAAGAAAAAGAAGCACATGCTAATTTTGCTTTAAAACATTTTAAAATAAACAGCATTTTTAATGAAGACGAAATTAGGATAATAGAGCACATGAAAGTTGAATACAACTATCTGCTGAAAAACTTTTCAAAAGAGCAGTACAAAGATGTATTTGATAGATTTGTTGCAAACTTTACTTATGAATCCAATGCAATCGAAGGCAGCTCTCTTACTCTAAAAGATGTTTCAATTATTATGTTTGAAAACCGTTCTATTGAAGGCAAGGATTTAAGGGAAATCTGGGAAACGAAAAATTCAAGGGAAGTGATGGAGAAAATCCTTAAAGGCAAGATTAAGATTACAGAGAAAGATATAATTAAAATCCATAAAATGTTAATGCAGAATATTGACAAAAGAATTGGCTATAAAAAATTTCCGAACGAAATATTAGGCTTTAGTGTTAAGCTTGCATCTCCTGAAAATGTCAAAAAGGAAATGAACAGCATTATTAAATGGGTTGAACAAAATAAACTTAATATGCACCCGCTGCAATTGTGTTCATTATTTCATGGAAAATTTGAGCGAATCCATCCCTTTGCGGATGGCAATGGAAGAGTTGGAAGATTTATAGCTGCGGCAATGCTCGTAAATAAAGGCTACCCTCCTTTAATTATAAGAAAAACTCAGAGAGATTCATACATAAAGTCATTGGAAGACTTCCACAGGGGTTACACAGGGAATCTTGAAAGATTTTTTTTAAAAAAATACAAAAACACTTTTCGAAATTTTTTTTCATCTTATCTGAAATATGTTGTTTAGACTAAAAAAAATCTTTTTCAGAAAGCAAAAGTTGAGTCAAAAAAATGAAGTTAGGAAAGTCAGCAGAAATTTGGTTTAGTTTCTGCATAACTTCAGGAAATTGATGCAGGAAGCAAATGCATTAAATGAATAAGTTCAAGCTAATTTTTTGCCTGCAATAAATATTTATAGAAGAAAAAACAATTGATTTGCATGGATCAGGTAATGCTTTTAGGCCTTGGAGAGCTTTTCACTGACTTTAATTTTGTTTTAAGGATTTTTGTTTTCATGACAATTGTTTCTTTTGTGCAGACGAATATCTCTAACAGCATTATAGCATTAATGGTTACAGTTGTTTTTGCGTGGTATGCATTGTTTGTGATGTGGGCTTTTTTTGGAACAATTTACTTGCTTTACTCTTTATTTTTTCTTGGATTTGCTTCAATAATTATTGACTTCTTCTTTGTAAGCCAGGGCGGTCCGGCATCGCATGACGTTAAAGGAAATCCAGGAAGCTATATGGCGGGCCTTACAGGAATGAAGATGGCTCAAATGAATGCAAGAAGGCGAATGATGAGATGAACCAAAAAGGAAATCTTCTAATATTTATTTTGATTGGGTTTGTGGTTGTGCTTTTAGTTCCTCCAATTTTGTTGAGTATTTTTCCTCCGATAAGGCTGTTGTTTCAAGTGGCAATGATTTTCATGATTTATTCAATGGTTAAAGGATATTTAGGTTCAAGCCCTTTAACAATGATTCTTTCAGGAGTACTGATTTATTTCCTTGTATTCAAATACGTAGAATTAACTTCAGTTATATGGGTATTCCAGACATTATTAGGGTTTTCATTTTTTTCAATGGTGATTTGGGGAATTGGAACGAGAATGAAAGGATAAAATTAAAAATATAAGAAAACAAAATTAATTGATTTGCATGGCTGACCCATACATAAGCGCTTTAACAGACAATATCTGGATTGCAATAGTGATGTTCTTATTCATTTGGATTTTTTCATGGGCTAAAGGAGCCCTTGGATCAGCAAAGCTTGCAATAATTTTTGCAATAATAATAATTTTTTTAACAGTATTTCAGTACCCTGAACTTGTATGGCTGGGAGTAATATTATTTGTCTTCGCGGTATTCGGAAAAGATTTTTTCTCAAAACTGGATTTAAAATTAGACAGGCCGTGAAAAAATGGATCTGCTCACAACATTAATGGCATCAATTCTGATTCTGCTTGCATTCCAGTTAAACGAGAAATGGATTTTATTCGGCATTGTAGGCCTGCTGATATTAAACCAGAAATCATTCGGGGAAATTATTTCAGTAATAATTTTAACACTAGTGTTATGGGCGCTTCAAAGCACTGAAATAAGCAGTTTATGGCCCGCTGTCCTGATAGGAATACTTATTGTGTTCTTTTTGCTTGGACAAAAGCAGTCAAAAGGGCTTCCGGATTACTATGGCCCTGAAGGCGGCGGATTAGAAGGATTAATGGGATGAAATGAATTTTGCTTATTCAATTTTGTTCCTGTTCACTGCAATCATCTTAATGCAGTTCAATTTAGTTTTGGAAGCAATAATTGCAGGAATAATTTTTGTTTTACTTTTATTGTTCAGCATGAGCAGAAAAACAGTTAAAGGACTGAAGAAAGGAAAAAATAAATTGAAGGGATTAGCTGAAGAAGAATGGAAAGCATTGGAAGCAGCTCCAGGACAGTATCCAGCAGGGATGTTCACTGAAATAGGAAAAACAGCTTCAAAGGAATTAGGCGGCACTGCGTTCACTAAAGACAAAGAAGGAATAGGAAGAACGGTAGTGCATTCAGAGCATTTCTTCAGCGGAGCAGAAAGATTCTTTGAATACCTGAAGAAGCTCCTGAAATAATTACTTGCTTTTGGTCAGCAGTTTTCTGGTAACATCAATGACTTTTTTCAGCAAGTCCTGTAAAGCGGTGTTCTGCCCCTTAATTTCAGCTACATCTTTTTCTATTTTGCTCAGCCTGTCAAAGATTCTCTGCTGGTCGCTGCCAGGAATCCTTTCAAGGCTTGAAACCTTTTTATGAATGTCAGAAATCTTTTCACTCTGCCTTTCAAGCTCTTCTCTCTGCTTATCCAAAGAAATCTGTGCAGTGGCTTCCCTGAACTGCTCTGAAGCCTCTCTCTGCCTTAATTCTTCCCTGATCTTTTTAGCTGTTTTTTCAGCAATCTTTTCATGAACTTCTTCAGGCTCGATTTCCACAGTGAATTCTTCTTCTGCTTCCCTTGCCTGCCTGGGAATTTCAGGCTCTGTTCCGGCAGGTTTTTGAGCTGGAACCTTTCCTTTAGCCAAAGACATTAAATGGCTTTTCTCATCTTCAGACAAACCCAAGTCATCTAAAGCACTTGAAACAGATCTGTCATCCAGGCCAGCGTCATACATCCGCTTAATTGTTTCCAGAATAATTTTAGTGTCAGCCATAAATGAATGAATATAAAGAAGAAACATATATAAATAATTAATTCCATTACTTCTAAGCTTTAAGCCCTGAAAAAAAAAGGATTGAAGGAATTGAAATGGCTGTTTTTGATAAAATGAGCGGAGCTCCATGGAGCAAAGTATTTCACGGAAGCATGAGCGGATACATGGTAGAAATGTATTCAAATGAAGAAAAAATAATTCTTAACTTAATTTATGAAAGAAAAGAAGGAAAAACAATCGGAGCAGTAGTGCAGATGCACGCTCCATTTAAAGTCGAAGGAAACGTTTCAGCTTTCATTGATTCCATGAATTTTCCCGCAACAGCGTTAATCCAGCATGAACAAGAATCATCAAAATTTTTGCTTGCTTCAACTCAAGCCCAGTACGTTAACTGGAACGAAAACGAATTCCTTAAAGCAACAAAAGCAATGCTGGAAGAACTGAAAGCAAATTCAAAAACAACTTCAAGCATGGCTTCAGGCTCTCCAATAAAATTAACTGCGGTAAAGGATCTTCCAAATGAAATAAAAGAATCATTTTTTTCAAATCCGTTAATGATTTCAGCGCTCAGCACTTCAGCTAAAAAAGCAGAAGCTCAAGAAGAATCAAAACAAGAAAAAGAAGACCAGCAGCCGTTCCATTTAGCAGCCGCGACAGCTTCGCAGCAGGCAGGAAAAGTATTAATAGGTGAATTGAAAGACGGAAAAAAAGTTGAAGAACCCGTAAACTTATTCAAAAAAATAGTTGTTTCAGAAGGAAACGAATTGACTAGAAAGCACTTAAATCATGTGCTGGTTGAAGGAATTCTTTTAAGCAACATAGGAGTAAGCGCATTCGAATTCGGCTCAGATTTTCAGGGAATGAGCACTCCGACAAAAAAATTAGATGAATTAAAAAAACACGGACTGGAAATAGAGCCGGTAGGCTTTCCAGTAAAAGTATTCAATGCCCCAGCAGAAATTAAAATTGACATTAATTTACTGAAAGCAGAAAGCTTAATGGATTTAATTGGAGTCAAAGACAAGAACTTAATTAACCTGCTTCAAAGCAATTTAAGCGGAAAGCAATTCAATAACTTGGATGAATTAATTCAAGAAATAAAAAAAACCACTCCTTCAAGCGAAATAAACCAGTATCAGATAAACAAATTAATCAGAATAATTCAGATACAAAAAGAATTCTATCCAAATTATTTCGGAGGAAAAAACCAAATTGAAGAAATATCAAAGGCATGGGTTAAAGCACTGGGAAGAATCGGAATACTGAATGTAAGCTCCTTAATTGACGGCAAATCAAAAATACTTTTAATTTACACTTTACTGAAAGGAATTTACGAGCATTACAGGAAACAAGGAACAAGTTCAAATGTAAAAACAGTTATAGCAATTCCCAAAGCAAATCTGCTTTTCGGAAAAAGCCAGATAAATCTAATAAGCAGGGAATTAAATGAAGTTGCAGGCAATCTAAGCCAGTACGGAGTAGGAATAATAATTGAATTAGACCACGCAAACGACTTAAACGATGAATTAAAGAAAACAGTTAACGGAAACTTTTCAATTGTTTCAGGAACAGATGTAGGAATAAAATTTGAAGGAAAAAACCAGTACAGGGCAACAATCAGGCCCACTCTCTCAACTCAAGTGGAAGGCGAATAAAAAAGAAAAATAATCGATTAAAAAAAAACAGTGGTAAAATGAAACAAAAATTTTTGATTTCAATGATTTTTTCAATCACTGTTTTTTTTGCTTCAACTGCTTCAGCAGAAACATTTGAATGGCAGGAAGTCTTCTCTCCTTTCACTCCTCCAGCGGAAGGATTTTCCATGGCGGACGCAGAATCAATTCTAAGAATTGACTCTCAAGGATTTCCTCACTTAGTGTGGCTTCAAAAGCAGTCAGATTCAGCTGAAAAAGACGTTTATTACTCTTTCTGGAATGGAAGCTCCTGGCAGGCGCTTGACAGCAACTACAATGTTTCAAGAACGCCGGACAGTGCATCATACAGGCCAAGATTCAAATTAGATTCAAATGACAAAGCCCACATTGCATGGGAGCAAGCAATTTCAGGAGCAGACAGAGAAATTTATTATGTGAGGTGGACGGGCACTGACTGGAATGCTTACGGAGACATAAACGTTTCAATGACAGTAAATGACTCGCAGGAAGCATGGCTTGACTTAAATGAAAGCCTTCCAGTAATCTGCTGGGATGAAGATATCATTGACGACATTTTCTGCAAGTACTGGGACGGCTCAGCGTGGAGCGTTTACGGCGACCTAAATGTATCAAAAACATTTCAAGGAACCAATTCAATTGAATCATCTTTTCCGAGAATCAATGTAGAGGATTCAACAGTGCATTTGACTTGGGCTGACAAAAACTATACGCAAAACTATGATGCATTTTACATGTACTGGAATGGAAGCTCGTGGAACAACGTTGACGGAAATTCCCACATTCCATTCAACTCAGATTTCAATGCAAGCAGTGCAGGAATCCTTGCAGACCCAAGAAACGACAACGTCTACATTGCATGGGAAGCAAGAAATGATGCCGACGATTACAGGTTCCTTGATTTCACTTACTGGAATGGAAGTTCATGGAATGTCTTTGACAGCAATGCAACAATCTTTGAATACGGCTGGCTGGGAATAATTTCAGACTTATTATTTTATGATGCCACAGACAACAAAGTAGTAATGGCTTATGCTTACGGAAGCTTGTCTCCATCAGTTCAGATTAAAGTAGCAGTAAAAGAAATAACAGCAAATTCAATTGAAACAATAACAGAAGACAGTGAATTCAACTCAGATTTCGGAAGCTTTTCTCCTGGAAGCATCTACAAAGCAGTGGGAGATGTCGCGACAGCCACTTCATTCACAATCTATAAATGGGCTTTAAGAGCAGCAACAGGAGGAGCTGTTCCCGAACAGGACTTAACTGTATTGCAAGCAGAAATCTTCAGCAAAGAAGGAAAAAAAACTCAGACATTCAACTTGAATGAAGAAATTTTAATTAAAACAAAAATTAGAAGAAGCCTCATTCAAAATCTGGAAAACCAATTAGAGGTAGCAGTAATTGACCTTGAAACGGGCAAGGTGCTGGCATCAAACTTTCTTCCAAAAGAAATAGTGAACGAAGACAAGTACAGCAAAGAATTTGACTTGGATTTAGTCACATCATTCAGCCAGCCGGGATTAAAAAGACTTGCAGTAAGAGTAGACCCATTCAATCTAATCAGGGAAGAAAAAGGAGAAACAAACAATGACTTGATTACAGCAGTGTTAATCAGGGACTTTGAAGAAAAAAAAATTCCTGAATTAGCTGACCTGGCTTTCACTGAAACAGAATTCGATAAAAGCAAGTTGTTCAGCGAAGAATTAACAATTAAAGCAAAAATAAAAAACATTGGAGAGCAGGCTTCTCCTCAAGTGAGTGTTTCACTGCATAAAGAGTCTCCGTTAACTGCTCCGCTTCAAGAAAAAGAATTGCCTGTTTTGCTTCCAGGAGAAGAAACAGAAATTGAATTTAATTTAGCGACTTCAGAGTTAGGAGAAGGAATGGCACTAATTTACTTAGAAATAGATAAAGACAATGAATTAAAGGAATCACTTGAATTCAATAACAGAGAACTAATTACAGTCAATATTCAGCTAAGGGAATTAATTTTAATTTTAAGCAATGCAGTTGCAAGAACAGGAGAAACTGTGTGCGTTTCATTAAAAGACCTTGAAGGCAATTCTCTTGCTGATGAAGCAATTTTAGTAATTCCCTCAATTGAAGCAAATTTAAATTCATTCAACTTAAAAACAAACGAAGCAGGAAAAGCATGCTTTCAAGCTGAAAAAGCAGGAACATATTCTTTGAGAACAGCAAAGCAAGGCTTTAAAGTTAAAACAGAAGAACTAAAAGTAATTGAAGTAAAAGAAAAAATAATTGAAGCAGAAAAACCTGCCCCGGATTTTTTAACTCAAATAATTCAATTCATTCTAAGATTATTCGGCCTCAACTGACAGATCAGTTGGCAATCTGTGCTGTCTTCGCCTTTCAGGCTCGACACCACTTCAGCGAACAGATTCGCTGGCAATCTAAGCCATCTTCGGCTTTTGCCTCGATGCCTTGCATGGTGCCTAACTCAGCGAACAGATTCGCTGGCAATCAACCTTTTAGGAAAAGGTTGGCGAAAACACACGATCTTCGCTTTCGCTCGATCCTGCAATCTTCAATTTGTTTTAAGGCAGTAAAAAAAAGAATTACCGCAATTAATTTTAAAAAAAAATTAATTATTTAATTTAAAAAAACTAATTCGCTTTTTAAAAAAAAAATTAAAAAAATCAGTGATTTATTTTTTCTTCAATCTTTTTTCAATTAATTCCTCAACCTGATCAAGAGTAACATACTTCAAAGGATCAAGAGAATCAACAACGTATTTTAATCCAGAAAGCTCTTCAGTTTTCACAAAAGAATCCTCTATTTCCTCAACCTTAATTGAAAGCTCATGCAATTGATTAGTTAAAGCTTCAAGATCAGTTCTTAATTCCGAAACTGATTCAGTTTCAATTTCATTTTCTTCAAGAGAAGGCTTCACTCCTGCACTGCTCCTCAAATCAGACATTTTTTTGTTTAAAACAATTAAATTTCTTCCAAGAATTTTTTCATTCCTTGCAAGATGCTTCATTTTCTGGCTGATAATTAAGACGCTTGAATTAAGCGCTCTAATGTCTCTGTTCAAGCCCTCCAAAATACTTTGAAAGCTTTGCTTGACGGGTTTTTTAATAACCTTTTGCGACATCAGAACCAACATATAAAAGGAGTTGATGCTTAAAAATATATTGTATGGCTGCAGGAGCTCAAGCAATTATTCATGAAAAAATTCAAGGAATTCTGCTTGACATTGAATACATTTCAATAGAAGAAAAATCAGTAATTGAACTGTTTGTAAAAACAAAAAAAGGAATTGAAAAGTTTCACGACAAAAAATTCCACCCATATTTCTACATAAAGCTTGACTCTGTTACAGAAAAAAAATTAAGTGAATTAAAGGAAAAAGAATTCGGGGCAAACAAAATAAAAATATTAAACGCAGAGGAAATAAAAAAAGAAAATTTAGATAACGCAGTAAAGCTTTCATTCAAGTCAACCGCGGATTTAAGCGAAGCAAGGCATCATGTTCTTGAGTTGGATTTTGTCAAAGAAAAAAGAGAATACGACATTCCATTCACAAAAAAATACTTAATAGACAAAGACCTTGAACCAAACGGAGAAATAGAAATCGAATTAGAGTCAGAAAAAGAAATTGAAGAAAAAAAAGAAAACGAAGCAAAAGAAAAATTCATTAAATCAGTGAAAAAAATTGAATCAAAAAAAAAGCCGAAATACAGGTTAGCTGCCTTTGACTTGGAAACTTATTCTCCTGGAAGATTCTCAGATCCATTTCAGGACCCAATATTAATGATTTCTTTTTACTCAGAAAAAGAAAAAAAAGTCCTGACATGGAAGAAAACAAAAGCAAGCAAAACAGAAGTCTATGAAACAGAAAAACAAATGATTGAAGCATTCATTGAATTAATTAAAAAATCCGACCTTGATGGAGTAATAACTTACAACGGAGACTTATTTGACTTCCCCTACTTAATTGACAGAACAAAAACGCTTGGAATAAAATTCAACATTGATTTCAATGAAAAGCCTCCGAGAAAGCAGAGAAAAGGATTAGAGAACGCAGTGAAACTCAACGGATTGCAGCACATTGACTGCTATAAATTAATGCAATTGCTTACAAGATTCCAGGTAATTAATTTACTGAAATACGATTTAGAGTCTGTTGCCCAGCAAATTTTCGGCAAAGAAAAAGAAAAGCTTCAAAGCAAAAAAATAAACGAAATATGGGATTCAGGAAGAGAGTTCCAGAGACTGGTTGACTACAATTTAGAGGACTCAGAAGCAACATACAAGCTTGCAATGAAATACTTTACAGTATTCATTGAAATAGGAAAACTTACAAGGCAGACACTGTATGAAGTGAACAGAACAAGCGCTTCAGTGCTGAACGAAAACCTGCTTTTACTTGAAGCAAGAAAAAGAAATATAGTGATTCCGAATAAGCCTGAAGAATCAGCTGTAAAGGAAAGAATGCTTCAGGAAATAAACAAAGGAGGCTACGTAAAAGAGCCATTGCCAGGACTGCATGAAAACATTGCAGTACTTGACTTCAGAAGCCTGTATCCAAGCATAATGGTTTCCCACAATGTTTCGCCTGAAGTGCTTGACTGCGAGCACAAAACATGCGAAGCAGGAAAAAATCTCTCTCCCAATAAGCACTGGTTTTGCAGCAAAAGAAAAGGATTCATTTCAAGCGTTGTCGAAGAAGTATTCAATGAAAGAGTTCAGCTGAAAAAAGAATTAAAGAAAGCAGTGAAAGAAACAGATGAATACGATGTGCTTTACGCGAAGCAGTATGCATTGAAAATAATTCTGAATTCCTTTTACGGAAATGTAGGCTCTCCTAGATTCAGGTGGTATTCAAGGGAATCAGCGGCAGCAATCACTTCATGGGCCCGCTACTACATTCAGGAAACAGGAAAAAAAGCAGAGCAGGCAGGATTTCAATTGCTTTATACCGACACTGACTCTGCTTTTTTAATAATTCCAAAAAACAAAAAACAGGAAGACATTTTAGAGTACATGAAAAAAATTAATTCAGAATTGCCGGGAAACATGGAATTAGAGCTGGAAGGCTTTTATAAAAGAGGAATCTTTGTAACAAAGAAATCAGGAGGAGCAGCAAAAAAAAGATACGCATTAATTGACTTCAAAAATCAAATGAAAATAGTTGGCTTTGAATATGTTAGAAGAGACTGGAGCCAGATAGCGAAGCAGACTCAAAGAACAGTTTTAGAATTAATTTTAAAAGAAGGAAAAAAAGAAGAAGCAGTGGAATTTGTGAGGCAGAAAATCAAAGAATTGAAGTCAGGAAAAGTTCCAAAAAAAGATTTAGTTATTTTAACTCAAATAAAGAAATCATTGAAAAGCTATGAAA
>DATDZZ010000087.1:0-2052 GCA_035288565.1 archaeon | reverse complement strand
ATACAAGCCTGGAAAAGTTGCTCCTTGAAATTCCTCCCATTCCTCGTCTCCTGCCCCCATTAAAGCAGTTGTAACCTGTTCAACGGAGACATCAGTCATTTTTTCCACTCCATTAACCTGCACTATTTCTGCTTGGCCTGATTCAATTGCATGCAGGCCTGCCCTGATTGCAAGGGCTCCTGAAGCGCATGCTCCCTCCACTCTTGTTGAAGGAACATTAATGTTTAAATTTTCTGCAGCCATTCCGCCTAAATGCTCCTGCCCAGTTAATTCTCCTGGAACCATTGAGCCGGTGAAAATCATGTCAATGTCTTTCTCACTCATACTAGCGTCCTCCAGGGACTTAATTTGAGCTTCAGCTAGCAAATCTCTTAATCCTTTATTCCAGATTTCCCCGAATTTAGTTAAGCCTGTTCCGACAATTGCTACTTTCATTTATTCACCAAATAACTTTTTTCATATTCTTTTGTGTCATCCCGGTATGAGCAGCGGCAAATACTTTTGCCCAAACCAGCCAGCTGAAAGACTATTGCCGCTTTCAAGATAATCTCTCATATGTTATTTTGAGCGCATGCTTTAATGCCGCTAATTCATTTTTATTTTCTTGACTGCTAGGCTTCTTCCCTGCTTTAATGTCCTTTGAAAGATTGCTGATTCTTTTCCTTATTTCTTCTTTCACTTTCTTGTTTTTCTCTGGTTCCTGCTTATCAAGCCCTTCATAAATTTCTGCTTCAATGTGCCATCCCCTACGTTTTATCCTTATTAACTCTGCTGCTGGCTTTCTTTTAAAAATTCTTTCAACAAATTTCAGAATTCTTCCCATAAAAAAACTCCTAATGCAAATTCTTCATGTGCTCTCTGTATTTATTGTAATCAATGTATGCTTTTCTTTTAATGTAGTCTTCTGTTTTTCTTGCAAGCTCCTGCTTTTCTGGAAGCAGGTCAGTTGAATTGAAAATGAATGAATCCGATCCAGAGCCTGAACCATAGCTTGTAACTAAAATTTTTTGATTTGCTTTTGCTGATTCAAGCACTGCGCACAAGCCCAGCATGCTTGCGCCTGAATAAGTGTTTCCGATTTTTGAAACAAGCAAGCCTGCTTCATACTGCTCTTTAGTGAAGCCTAATTTCTTTAAGGAAATTGTTGGAAACTTTCCGTTAGGCTGGTGGAAAACAACAAAATCAAAATCACTTGGCTTGTAGCCAGTTTTTTTTAAAATTAATTCAGTTGAAGTTTCAATGTGCTTAAAGTAAGCCGGCTGGCCGGTAAATCTTCCTGCATGCTCAGGAGTTTCCTGCAGGCCTCTTCTCCAGAAATCAGGTGTATCAGAAGAATATGAAAGTGTTTCCTCTAATTCTGCAGCCATTTCTTTTTTCTTTGAGCCTAAAATGAATGCTGCTCCTCCGGCTGCTGCAGTGTACTCTAATGCATTGCCTTGCGAGCTTTGAGCTGTGTCAGCTCCAATTGCCAAGCCGTATTCAATCATTTCACTTTTAACTAAGCCTGCAGCCATCTGCATTGACGCTGTTCCTGCTTTGCATGCAAACTGCGTGTCAGCAGCAGTGTAATTGTTTCCCACTCCAATTGCTTCCCCTACAATGGTTGAAGTTGGCTTTACTGCATAAGGATGGGATTCAGAGCCGACGTAAATTGCGCCTATTTTTTCCGGATTAATTTTTGCTCTGGCTAAAGCGTTTCTTGCAGCCTGAACTGAAATTGTTGCAGTGTCTTCATCCTTTCCGGGAACACTTTTTTCCGTAATCATTAACCCTGAAGTAATTGATTTCGCGTCCTGGTTCCATACAGAGGCAATTGCTTCCGCTTTAATTCTCCACTTAGGAATGTAAGAACCAAAGCCAATAATTCCAGCTGAACTCATTTTTTCACTTTTTTTCTTTTTTTAAACTCTTTTTCATTTATTTCTTTTTTGTTTGCTTTTCTTTAATTTTCTTTTTTTTACATTTCTTTAATTGCTTTTTTTTATATTTCTTTTACTTGCTTTTCCTTTGTCTTCTTTTTCCTTTATTTCTTTTATTCTTTAATATATGAAT
>DATDZZ010000086.1:0-23425 GCA_035288565.1 archaeon | reverse complement strand
GGGACAGCCAAGGGGCTGTTTTTGACCCTAAAGGATTAGATGTGCTTGAATTAATAAAGCACAAAGACAAAACAGGGAAAGTCCAAGGCTTCAAGAAAGCAAAAGCAATCACAAACAATGAGTTGCTTGAATTAAATGCGGGAACATTGATTCCCGCAGCATTAGAAAATGCAGTCACTGAGCAGAACGCAAATAAAATTAAAGCAAAAATCATTCTTGAAATGGCTAACGGCCCAGTAACCCCTGAAGCCGACTTAATCCTGCACAAAAAAGGAATTCACGTAATCCCCGACATTCTGGCAAATGCAGGGGGAGTAATTGTAAGCTACTTTGAATGGGTTCAAAATAACACGGGCTTTTACTGGCAGTCAAAAGAAATTTCCGATTTGCTTCACAGGAAATTAGATGACGCAACTGAAGAAATTCTTAAAATAAAAGAAGAGTATAAAGTGCATTTGAGGACAGCAGCATACATTTTAGCTTTGAAAAAAATGCTTAAAACAATGAAATTCAGGGGCTACTGAGATTCAATAGAGCCTTTTAAAAGCTTTTTTTAAATGAAATTAATTGTGAGAAAGAAAATATTTCTGTTTTTTTTATTAATGCTTTTCTTTAATTCCCTTGCCTCTGCCCAGAGCGCGCAGGAGCAGTTAGAGGGCTTTAAAGAAACTCTTGAGGTCTACGAATCTTATTTAGAGCAATTAAATGACTCCATCGAGCCAATTGATTCAAGCAAATTAAGTGAAATGATTTCTGATTTCAGGAAAGCAGTGAATGACTTTGAAACAGCATTGGAAAGCAATGACGTTGAATTGCAGGCTTCTGCACTGGCGGGAATTTATGAAGTGGCTCCTTTAATTGGAGACGAAATTGACAGAATAAATGAATCAAACAAAGAACGGCAGTTAAAGGAATTCGAAAAGCTTTACGGGGACATGGAAATATCTTTCGATGTATTTCAGGCAGGCCTAGATGATGCAGAAAATAAGGGAAAGGACATCAGCGAAGCTCAAATTATTTTAAATGAAGTGAAGGAGCTGAGAGAAAAGTTTAAGGCAGAGCTTGACAAAGAAGATTTAGCCGGGGCAGTCTCTGTTTTGAATGAAATTAAGCAGAAAAGCGATGAATTAAAAAAAGAAACTGACAGGCTTGGAGTGCTTCAGGATGACGGGAAAAGCGAGAAAGAAAGAGTTGAAGGAACTTTAAAGGACTTCAGCTACAGCATTGAATTAATTGAATTAATTTTGGATGACGCAAAAAGCCAAGGCATTGATGCAAGTGCAGCTGAATCTTTTTTAAATGAAATTAAGGAAATTTTCAGGGAAATGGAGCAGGAATACGATAAAGGAAATATCAGTGAATCCCATAAAAAGCTTTTAAAAATTTTTATTGTTGCAGTAAAACTTCAAGATGAGTTAAGAAAAATAAATCCAAGCATTGATGATTCAAGAACAAATAAAGAAAAGGTTGAGGATTCTTTAAGGGAATGGAAATTAAACAAAGTTTCAATTGAGCATGTCTTAAAAGAAGCAAAAAAGAAAGGAAAAGATGTTTCAGCTGCTGAAAATTTATTTAACTCAATTAAAAGCGGAATGGGAGCAGTAAGCAGTCTTGCAGATAAAGAAGATTTTGAGCCAGCATGGAAAGAAATTATGAAGCTGTTCAAGCTTGGAGTTCAGTTCAGGAATGAGTTCAGCAAACTGCTGGAGAAATTAAATGACCCCGAAGAGCAGAGAAAAGAAGTAAGCAAAATAATTTCAGATTTTGAATCAAACAGGCTGCAAATAAAAACATACCTTGATGCATTGAAATCCCAGGGAAAAGATGTAAGAAGAGCAGAGGAATTGCTTAAGGAAATTGATGATTTAATGACGGAAGCAAAAAATTTAGCTGAAGGAAGCAGTCCAAGAGATGCATGGAAGGCATTGCAGAAAGCTTTTTTAAAGGGAGGCAGGCTTCAGAAAGAATTCAAGAAATTTGAGTTAACTAAAGAAAAAATTGAAAGCACTTTAAGCAAAGCAGACAACGAAATTTTTAAAGCCCAAAAAACAGTTGACGATTTTAAAGCAGGCGGAAAAGACACTGAAGAAATGCAGGAACTGCTTAACGAAATAAAGAAAAGAGTTGAAGAATCAAAAAAAGCATTAGATAAAGATGATTTGGAAACGGCTTCAGAAGAGTTAAAGCAGGTTTTCAGGCTGTCAAAAAAATTAGAAAAAATTTCGGAAGACCTGCTTTGATGGCGATTGAATGAAGAAAATAATTTTTGCATTGACTTTAATTTTTGTTTTAATTTCAGGCTGCACTCAGCAGCCAGAAAGCACTGAAGAAGCAGCGGATAAAATTACTGATTCAAAAGAAGCACCTGGCTCCGAATTAATTAACGGAGCAGCAGGAACTGTTCAGCCTTCAGCTCCCCCCAAAAAAATAGAAATTTTTAATGAAGAGCAGGGATCAGCAGGAGAATTATTTGATGAAACTGTTGAGCAGACAGGAGATATTTTTGGAGAGGAAGCAGCAAAACAGGGAAGCGTTTTCGGCTCAGAGTAATTAATTTTTTCTGGCAATGCTCGGAATTAATTCATTTCCTTTTTTTTCTCCCACGCCAATAACAAATTCCTCAAATTTCAATGCAATTTCTCCGTCAGATTTTATTTGAGTTAACTGCTTTTCCGTTAATTCAAATTTTTTATTATTTAAGAATTCTTTCACCTGAATTTCATTTAATGAAACAATGTTTTCTTTTATTTCTTTTTCAAATAACCTTATTCCCAAAGAAGTGAGCCTGAAATTATTGATATCAAGGAATAATAAAATTCCCGCATTTAATGAATTTTTTTCTGAAAGAGCTTTTATTAAGTCTTTGAATGCCATCCAGCAGTAATTGCCTTTTTTTAAAAAAATTTTATCAATGAAAAAATCTTTTCCAACACTGAACCTGGAGTAAAAGTAGTTTTCAATTCTTTCTCTGTGCTTTCCTTCAATTAATTCAAACATTTTTATTCCTTCCCTATTTTTGCAATAAAAAATGCTTCAGTGTCATTGTCCTGCGGGTAAATTCTAAGTGCTTTTTCCGCTTCTGCTGAGAATTTTTTTTCCTTCCATTCAGTTATTCCTTTCCTTGTCTTAAAGCCTTTCAATTCAATTTTTTCAATTCTTGCATTATTTTTTTTCTTTAAAAGAAAATCAATTACTTCCTCATTTTCTTCAGGAGCAAGAGTGCATGTAGAGTACACAAGCTCTCCGCCTTTTTTCAGCAAGCTGAATGCATTCAGAATAAGTTTTTTCTGCAAACCCGATTTTTCGAAAATCAGTTTCTCGCTCCAAGTGCTTAAAGCATTCCATTCCTTTCTTACAAGGCCTTCGCTTGAGCAGGGGGCATCCAAAAGAATTTTATCGAATTGAATTCCTGGATTGAATTTTGTTGCATCTGCGTTAATTATTACAGTATTTATTATTCCCATTCTCTCAACATTGTATTTTAATGAAGGTATTCTGTCCGAGCTGATATCTGCAGCGTAAAGCAGTCCTTTGTTTTTCATTAATTGAGCTAAATGAGTTGTTTTTGATCCTGGAGCTGCGGCCAAATCAAGAACAGTTTCATTTTCTTTCGGGTTTAATGCAATTGAAGGAATCAATGAAGATGCCTCCTGCAAATAAAATAATCCAAGTTCATGTTCAAGCATTAATCCAAGCCTTTCAGGGCCTTCCTCTACTGAAAAAGCGTAATCGCAGAATCCAAGTTTTTTGAGCTTTAATCCTTTTAATTCAAGTATTTCTTTTAATTTTTGCGGAGAAATTTTCAGTGTATTAACCCTTAATGTTTTCTTTAATTTTTTTTCACAGAATTTAAGAAACAATTTGTTTTCTTGTCCAAGAAGCCTGCTGTACCTTTCCTTGAACTGCCTTGGAATAACTGTTTTCTGCATTAATAATCTTTTAATTCTATTTCATTAATAAGTTTTCTATGGAAGCAGAGTTAATTGAAAAAGGAATTAATTTGTTTAATTCTCATTTCTTTTTTGAATGCCATGAGGAACTGGAAAAAGTCTGGCTGAAAAAGCATGGAGAGGAAAAGCTTTTTCTGCAAGGAATAATTCAGACAGCTTCTGCATTTGTGCATTTTCAGAGAAATTACTTAAAGGGAGCAAAGAGCTTATTGCTTCACGGAAGAGAAAAATTTAAGGGAATTGAATTAAATTACTTTAACATTGACTTGAATGATTTTTTGAATGAAATAAGCAGATGCCTTAATGAACTTGAAAAAATTTCTTTAAATGAAAAAGAAAAAGATTCATTTATTTTTCCTGATATAAAGAGAAAAAAGTGAATTTTTTTTACTGCTGCATTTATTTTTTTCTTAATTTTTGTCTGGCAAACAAGATTAAACAGGAAACAATGTAATACAATGTAAGGTTCGCAATTAATACGTCAAAATAAAAAATGAAAAATATTGCGTCTCCTCCTCCAATGTCCCCATAAAAAGCGGGGTAGCCTAAATGAAAAATGGACTCTGTTTCCGTGCAGCGAAAGGATTCGCTGGCAATCCGCACGGCTTTAAGCCGTGCACTCAGCCTCGCTCAACTGAAAGATCAGTTGGCAATCTGCTCCGCGTAAAGCGGAGCATGCACAGCTTCACGCTGTGCTCAGACCCGCCGGCTGAACGGCGCCTGAACGGCGCCTGGTGCCTAACTTTTTTCAGAAGGTTGTTCGGCTTTACGCTGAACATTTTTGTCGACGTTTTGGAAAAGGTCGGACGGTAGCTTTTTATTTTTTCTTTAATTCTATTCTATTGGATTTGAATGATTTTAAGCGGAGATTCTTTAAGGGAAAAAATTCGAAGCAGGCAAATTGTTATTGAGCCATGCGATGAAGCAACTCAGATTCAGCCTGCTTCGGTTGACTTGACTTTAAGCGATGAATTTCTTAAATTGGATGACCACATTCATTCAGTTATTTCCTTTGATTCAGAGGTAAGCTATACAACAATTAAAACGCATGAATTTGTTCTTCCCCCAAAATCTTTTGTTTTGGCTAAAACAAAGGAGTTCATTAAAATTCCATTGGATTACGCCGCGTTTCTGGAAGGAAGATCATCCATTGGAAGGCTTGGATTGTTTATTGAAAACGCTGGATGGATTGACCCGGGCTTTGAAGGAACAATTACTTTAGAGTTATTTAATGCTAATTCTATTCCAGTTAAATTAAAGGCAGGAACAAGAGTCTCCAACATTGTTTTTCTTCAATTGGATAAGCCTTTAAAGAAAGGATACGAAGGAAAATATAAAGGCCAGCAGGCAGTTACAGGTTCAAAAATTTACCTTGACCCTGAAGCAAAGAAAAAATTTCCATGAATTCATCTGAAAAATACAGAAAAAAATATTCATTGAATGTAGTTGACAGAAGCAATTCAATTAAATTATATAATTCTTTTTTGGAAAAGTTTTCCCCGATTCTTTCACTTGAATCCTTAATTGATTCTGCTTTAAGTGAGAAAAACAAAATAACTGTTTTTGATTTAGGGTGCGGAGAAGGACAGGCATTAAAGGAATTAAAAGAAATTTATAAAGACAAAATAAAAGTAATGGGGTTGGATTTGCTTCCCGCTAAAGCTGCGCTGGATGAATTCATTGAAGGCAGTGCATTGGAAAAAGATTTTCCTAAAGAAGTTGACTTGCTTTTCTCTTTCAGGGCAATGCATGAAATGGATTCAATGAAAAAATTAATTGAAAAAATAATTTCTTCTCTTGCATTGCATGGAAAAGCTGTTCTTTCAATAAGATTAATTGATTTAATTGATTCCGATCCAAAGTTTTCAGGAGAAATTACTGCAGAAGACATTAAGTTTCTGCAAAAAATTCTCAGAGAAAAATCTTTTTTGAATTCAATTGTTTCAGGAAAAGAAGTCTTGATTAATGTTCAAGGAGTTTCCCTGCTTACAGGAATCTATTTATTGATTGAAAAAAATTAATTAATAAGATGGTTAAATGATTCCCGGAAAGCAAAGCATTCAAAGAACGCAAAGCCCTGAAAGAAAGCAAAGCGTCAAGAGAACAAGGGAAAGAGTAAAAAAGTTAGAGCGCTGGAACGCAAATCAAAAAAAATCTTTTTTAATGAAGCTCAGATATGCTTCAGCTTCCTTGAAGAGAAAAGGCTTTGACGAGCATTTCATTAACAGCTTCATTGAGTTTTTTGCAAGGGAAAGCACTTTAAATGCAATGAGCTTCAAGCAGGCTTTAGATGAAGTTGCCTTGCACTTAAATCAATTGAGAAAGATTCAACCATCAAATTTTAAGGATTTTTATTTTCATCCGAATTTTATTATGGTAAGGGATGTCCCTAATGAAATGCTTCACCCTGTTTTCCATAAAGTTAAGAAAGAAAATTTTGAAATAAGGCTTCACAGCAGCTGGGTTTTTCCAGACGGATTCAGAATTCATTTGCCTTGCTTTGCTTTATACGATAAAAGAGGGAAAGCAGTGTTTGTTTTAGGCTTTGATGAAAGCCCAAGAGACCAAAGGATTGCAGTTGACTTCATTCAAGAAGACGCAAAAATTCCTCATTATGTCAGGGAAGAGCTTGGAATGCATCCCCAGGAATTGATTTTCATTGAATTTTTAAGGCAATTAAAGGAGAAAAAGAAATTAAGCTTGAAAGGCATTGAAGAGCAGTCTGAAAGCAAATTCAGTTCTGAAACAAATTTTGAATTCCACATTAACGTGTCTGATGAAAAGGTTTTCAGGAACTATGCCCCCTTAATTGACAGGTTTCTTGAATTGCAGGCAACCTATGAAGACGAGCAATATGGGATTGAAGTAGGCGTTTACAGGTTGAATCCAAAAAAGAAAAGAGTTAAAGAAATTTTTCAGTGAAAAAATTTAAATTAAGTTTCTTCTTGGTTATTTCATGAAATCAAAAAAAGTTTCAGATTCAGCTACAGTTATTTCTCAGCTCATGGTGCCCAACGATGCAAACTTTTACGGCTTTGTGCACGGCGGAGTAATTCTTCAATTAATTGACCGTGTAGCTTATGTCTGCGCTGCAAGGCACAGTGAAAGCCACTGCATTACTGCTTCCCTTGACAGAGTCAATTTTTTGAATCCAATTAAAGTGGGAGAGCTGGTTCATTTAATGGCTTCAATTAATTTTGTCGGCCATACTTCAATGGAAGTAGGAATCAGAATCGAGTCAGAGGATTTAATTTCAAAGAAAAGAATGCACGTTGCATCTTCATATGTTTCAATGGTTGCAGTCAACGAAAAACTAAAGCCGAAAAAAGTTTTTCCATTGAATCCTGTTTCCGCTGAAGAAAAAAGAAGATTCACTGAAGGAAAAAAAAGAAAAGAAGAAAAAGAAAATTTAATGAAAAAAGAATTAAAGGAAGAATAAAATAAATGAATTTAATTAAATCCTCAGCTTGTATCCTGAACTGAACAACTTCACATTTACCGCAAAAACTATTGCTGCTAAAATAACTGGGATAAGCAAGCTCAGCATCAAATCTGCTTCCTGAATTCCGATCAGCGAGTATCTGAATCCGTTAATCATGTAAAACACTGGATTAAGCATTGAAATCTGCTGAATTAATGGAGGAAGAAAAGTAATTGAATGAAACACTCCTCCCAAGTAAGTTAGAGGAGTTAAAACAAACACTGTTGGAATTTCAATGTGCTCAAATTCGTCAGCAATTAATCCAACCAATAATCCAAGTGAAGCGAAAAGAAATGAAACAGCGGAAGTAATCAAAATTAAATAAATGAAATCATGAATCATTATTGGAACAAAAATTAATGCAGTCAAGTAAATCAGCAGAGCTGTAGTTATTCCTCTAATGACTCCTCCGAGGGTGATAGCTGAAACCAATTCAATGTATGAAATCGGCGCTACAAGCAAGTCCTGTATCTGCCCCAAGAATCTGCTGATAAATAATGAGAAAGCAGCATTGCTGTAGCTTCCTGTAATTAATGCAAGCATTATTAATCCAGGAATAAAGAATTCAATGAATGAAACATCGTAAGAGGTTTCAATTTCCTTTCCAATTAAGAATCCAAAAATAACTATAAATAATGCAGCGTTAATTATTGGGGGAAGAATTGTCTGCTTAATTATTCTTAAAAACCTGAATACTTCTCTCAGTAAAAGTGTTTTAAATCCCATTGAAAGCATTTTTTTCCCCCACCACTTTCAAGTAAACATCTTCTAATTTATCTGAAACAATATTAATGTCATCCACTTTAATTTTTGCGTTGTTCAGCAAATTCATTATTTTTGGCAGTTCAGCCTGTGCATTCCTGCAGGTAACTTCCAATTCCTTTTTTTCTTTTCTGTACACTGAATGATTTATTTTTGGAATTCTTTTTGCCTCGGATTTTAATGTAAACAATATTTTCTGCCTGCTTAAATCAGCTAAAAGTTTTTCTTTTTTGTCAAGCACAGCTATTTCTCCTTTATTTATTATCCCGATTTTTCCGCAAAGCTTTTCAGCTTCCTCAATGTAATGCGTTGTTAAAATAATTGTTTTTCCTTCCCTGTTTAATTTTGAAAGCCATTTCCATATGCTGTGCCTCAGCTCTAAATCTGTTCCTGAAGTAGGTTCATCTAAAATCAGGATTGGGGGGTCATGCACTAATGCTTTCGCTATCTGCACTCTTCTCTTCATTCCTCCTGAAAGCTTTCTGAATGAATCTCCTGCCCTGGAACTTAAATCAAAAAATTTAAGCAGTTCTTCTGCTTTGCTTATTGCATCTCTTCTATTCAATCCAAAGTATCCTCCATGATAAGTCAGTGCATCAATGGTTGAAAGAAATGGGTCAAAAACAAATTCCTGCTGGCTTAAGCCAATTAATTGCCTTGTTTCCTTGTAATCTCGCACTACATCTTTTCCGAAAACATTTATTTTTCCTTTATCAAAGTTAACCAAGCCGGTAATGCATCCAATAGTTGTTGTCTTCCCTGCTCCGTTTGGGCCCAAGTACCCGAAGAAATCTCCTTCTTCAATGCTGAAAGAAACATTATTCAAGGCCTTTACTTTCCTGAAGCTTTTGCTTAAATTTTTTATTTCAACAGCCTTAACCATTACTTAAAAATAAGTCACTCAAATTAAAAGGCTTTCATTAAATTTTTCTGAATTGAATTATTTTTTTTTGAATTGCTTTTTTTAAATCTTTTAATTTTATTTTTTTATTGAAGCAGGAAATGCTTTGCTTTGCAGTTTTACGGCAGCAACAAATATTAACCTGAACTTCTTTTACTTTTCATGGCTTCAGCTTTGCTTGACGATTTATTGTTTTTGTTTGCAAAAAAATATGTTGCAGGAACTAGCATTGGGGATGCAATTGACAGAGCCCAGCATTTGAATCAGTTTGGAGTAAATGCGGAGATTGATTTTCTCGGAGAGCATGTTTCAAGCAAAAAAACTGCTTTAAAAAACACAAGCCAGTACCTCAAACTAATTGCTTTAATGAAGAAATACGGAATTAAAAACGCGGTTTCAGTTAAATTAAGTTCTATTGGAATTGAAGTGAATGAAGGTTTCTGCAAAAAAAATCTTTTAAGGATTGCAGGGAAAGCTGATGAAAGCAATATTTTTTTGTGGATTGACATGGAGAGCGGCTCTCTTGCGGAAAAAACAATTAAGCTCTATAAAGAAGTTTTCAAAAAATACAATAAAACAGGAATAGCGGTTTCAGCTCAGTTAAGGGATTCATTCAATGATGCAAAAGATTTATGCAAAAACAAGGCAGTAATCAGGCTCGTAAAAGGAGCTTATAAAGAAGACTCAGCAGTTGCTTTTCAAAACCCGCAGGACATTAAAGATAATTTCATTAAAATAATGAAGTATTTGTTTTCTGAATGCAATAATTTTGCGATTGCAACCCATGATTTAACTTTAATTAAAGAAGCAAAAAAGCTTTCCAGTAAAAACCAGTTCAAGAAATTTGAATTCCAGTTTCTTAAAGGATTGAATGAGGAATTAGAATTCAGGCTGGTTAAAGAAGGATTCAATGCCACTGAATACATTCCTTTCGGAGAAAATTGGAAGCCATATTTTTTCAGGAGAATGAAAGAAATCTGGAAAAATTTTCTCAGCAATTTAAAGGGCGCAGCTGGAGCAAATTAGTAAAATTAATAATATTTAATTATAAATTTGTCCTTTCCATTAATTCTTATGGCTGAAAATAAATCAAATGAGTTGCATGACATTGTAATTGTTGGAGCGGGAATAGCCGGCTTTGCTGCAGGAGTTTACGCTGCAAGATTTAATTTAAAGACAGTGGTTATAGGTGACTCAATTGGAGGAACCTTGATTTTGACTGACATTGTTGAAAACTATCCCGGATTTGAATTGATTTCCGGAATGGATTTAATGAAGAGAGTGCAGAAGCATTCAGAGAAATTCGGAACAAAAACTTTAAACGGCAGAGTTACTGATGTAATTCAGAACAAGGATAAAAGCACTTTCACTTTAACTGTTGACGGAAAAAAATCAATTGAATCAAAGACAGTTATTTTTGCTACCGGAAGCAAGTGGAGAAAGCTTAATGTCCCAGGAGAAGACGCTTACGCCAGCAAAGGAGTCCACTATTGCGGTTTATGCGACGGAGCTCTTTACAAAGATAAGAGAATTGCAGTTGCTGGTGCAGGTGATTCAGCTGCAAAAGAGGCATTGCTTTTAACTCAATTCGGCAGGGAAGTTTTCATTATTGTGAGAGGCGATGACATCCATCCAGAGCCAATAAATTACAAGAGAATTCAAAGCAATCCGAAAATAAAAATAATTAATCAAGCAAATGTAGTTGAAATTAAGGGAGAAAAGTTCATGAACAAAGTTGTTTTGGACAGGGAGTTCAACGGCTCCAAGGAGCTTGCCCTTGACGCCTTGTTTGTTGAGATAGGGCACATCACTTTAACCGAGCTTCCGAAAAAGCTTGGAGTCAATTTAAACAAGAAAGGCGAAATAATTATGAACAGGGAATCAACCACAAATGTTCCAGGAGTGTTTGCTGCAGGGGACTGCGGAGACCATATATTCAAGCAGGCAATTACCGGAGTAGCTGAAGGGGTTACTGCTGCTTTCTCTGCATATCAATTCATTGAACACAACAAAGAAAAATGGAAGAAAGGCAAATAAAATAAACATTATATACTAGATTGAGCTAATTGACTTATGAAGAATTTTTTGGCTTTGTTTTTCTTTTTGGTTTTGTTTTCCTCTCTTGCTTTATCTCAGGCAAGAGTTGAAATCTTAAGCAATGAATTAATTGTTTCAGAAGAAAAAACTGTTGCAGTGGATTACGCTTTATTTAATTTAACGGACAATAAAACTGATTTAAAGATAGCAGTTACTTTTCTTGAAAACAATGAAGAAATTTTTTTTGAAGAGCTTGATTTCACTATTCTTCCCCAGCAAAAGTACTTGGATTCAATTGAATTGGAAGACTTCAACGCAGAGCTGAACAATTTTTTTTTAATCATTGAAGTTTTTCAGGACGGGAAATTAGTTGACGGAAAATCAAAGGAGTTCAGCTTGGTTTCAGACAATCCACTGAGATTTCTTGAAATAGAGAGAACAATTAATCCAAGGGCATTTAAGGAGCAGGAAGTTTTTGAAAAGCAAAATTATTATTTTTTATTGCTGGCAGTATTTTTTGCCGCGGCTTTATTTTACTTCACAGAGCATCCTTTCAGGAATATTTCTTTTAAGTTAAATCTTCCAAGGCCGGGAAAACCTTTAAAGGCTGAAGAGAAAGCAGGTGAAGCAGCAGAGCAGGAAGCTGAACAAGAAGAAAGCGAAGCAGTGAGCGGCGAGCCTTCCGAGGAAGCCTTATTAAAAGAAATTGAGGAAATGAAAAAATTAAAGATGGAGTTTGCAAAAAAGGAATCAGCTTCAAAAGAAAAACCTGCAGCAAAAGCGGCTTCAATAAAGAAAGCAAAAGAAAAAATTAAAGTAAAACCTAAAGAAAAAATAATTAAAGCAAAGAAAAAGCCTTCAGGTAAGAGGCAGAGACTGAATAAGTTTGAAGAAGGCCAGCTCGGAGAGTTTTTGGAAGAAATTAAAAAAAAGTAATTTAGGAAAAAGAGCTTCCGCATCCGCAGCTTTTTTCCGTGTTTGGATTTTCTATTTTGAATCCTGTTCCCTGCAGTCCTGAAGTGAAGTCAATTCTTGCTCCATTAATCATTGCAACAGCTTCTTTGTCCACAAAAATTTTTACTCCTTTTTCCTTTAAAACTAAGTCATTTGGAGCTTCTTTTTCCTCAAAATCCAGTACATATTTGAAGCCTGAACAGCCTCCAGCCATTACTCCGAATCTTAGTCCGTGCCCCTGCTTGTTTTCTTCCTTCATTATTTCAAGAACTTTTTTTGCAGCCGCATCAGTTAAATTAATTTTAGCTTCATCAAAATTAACTTCGCTGAAATGCCTGTGTTCTTGTTCATTTGCTGTCCCCTGAGCTGCAGCTTTCTTTAAATCCTTCATCATTTGATTAAATGTTTCTGTTTCCATTCCATGCCCTAACGCTCCCTGCTCAATTGATTCATAAGGGTTCACGTGGCAGCCAACGCAGTGCAGTCCATAGCTTGTCATTATTTCCGCTAAGTGAGGCCATTTCCCGACAACCTCTCCAATAGTCATGTCCTTTGAAACTGTTTCAGAATTCATTTCACGGGTTTTAGATTCCATAGTCTTTCCTCCTATATTTTATAGCCTTAACTTGATTTAAATCTTTTTATTCTTTTTTTTCTTTTGAGGTAATTGAGCTTCCGATTACTGCCGCGAAAATTAAGTTTGATGCAATATGCACATATGAAAAAGGCCATACAAGCAATTCTCCGTAGCCTGCATTCATTACTGTTTCAAAAATAATTGTTCCAATGAAAGTCAGTCCTAAAAGAGCAGGCATTGAAATCTTTTCTTTTCCGTAGCTTGCAGCAAACAAAGCTGCTCCAGCTCCTCCAAGAGCCTGCATCCAGGTCCAGAAACCCAGTCCGCCATTCATGAAAATATTTGAAACAATGTATGCAAAGCCTCCAACAATCATCCCTGCTTCCGAGCCTTTCTTTAAAGCAACATAAACAGCAATAGGAATTATCGGCTCAACGCTTGGCAGCGGCTCCATGGCAATTCTTCCAAGAGCAGCAATAGCCAGAAACATTCCGGCAAAATAGTATTCGTTTTCTTTTTTCATAAAATCTTAATCTTCAAAGTCTTTTGCTGTTCTGCCGGGAAATTTATTCATTGATTTCCTGACTTCTTTTATTGCAATGTCAAGAGGGTCCTCTTCATCTTTTTTTTCTTCATTGTTTGATTCCACTTTTTTTTTAAATTCCTCATACGCTTCCCTTATTTTTTCAATTGGAGTGAATGTTTCATTTTTTTCTTTAATTAGTTTTCCTTTCATTCAATCACTTAAAACTTTCAGGGAAGGCTTTGCTTCCTTAGTTAATTTGCATTTCTCGCATGAATCTTTTTCATAGCAGATTTCAGGATGAATTTCATTCAGCAAATTAATTTTAAACAAAAACTCATTTGCAGTTGAAACAACCAAATTAACATTAATGTCGGAAATTTCAGAGTCATTCCTCAAATTTTCATTCACTATGTCATCCGATTTCCTCAATTCATCCGTGACAACAAAAATTGAAACATTGTTTTTTCCGCTCATAATAAATCCATTGACAAAAAAAGAACAGTTTCTTAATCTGTTTAAAACTTTGTTGGGGTCCTTTGCAGTGAAATCAACTCTTGAAAGAAATAACTTTAATTTAGAATAATCAAGCCCTGCATGAAAGTTAAGCAGTCCATTTTTTTTCAGTTTCTGGATTCTTAAATTAATTGAAGGCTGGGTAAGCTTCAGCTCTTTTGCAATAATGCTCTGAGAAGAAAAAGGATTTTTCATGAACATTGAAATTATTTTCAAATCCTTTGTGTCCGCATCAAGTTTGTCCCTAATCATGAAGTTCAATGAATAATTAATGCAAAACAATTAAAATATTAACTATAAAATATAGAGCTTTAGATTAAAGGGACTATTAAATATAGTCCATTTACTTATATTCAGTTAGCTTTTTATATTTTTGTTGTGCGTTATATATGTAATCTAGAGCAATTATATCAGGTGTTTTTAAGTGGCTTTATTGGAACTGGTTAATGTTAAAGCAAGGATTCAGGAGAAGGAGATCCTTAAAGGAATTAATCTTGCCATTAAGAAAGGAGAAATCCATGCAATAATGGGCCCTAACGGTTCTGGAAAGAGCACTCTTTCTTTCTGCATTATGGGCAGCCCTAAATATTCTGTTTCTGGTTCAATTAATTTTCTTGGAGAAAACATTTCTCAATTAGCTGCAAATGAACGCGCAAAGAAAGGAATTTTTTTAAGCTTTCAGCATCCAATTGAGGTTCCGGGAGTAAGGCTAGGCAATTTTTTAAGGGAAGCAATGAATTCAGTTTCAGGAGAAAAAACCTCTGTATTGCAGTTTCAGAAATCATTGAACGAGCAGGCAGTGAAACTAAAATTAAGCAATGACTTAACTTCAAGATTTCTTAATGCAGGTTTCTCTGGAGGAGAAAAAAAGAGAAGTGAAATTCTTCAAATGAAAATGCTTAACCCAAAGCTGTTGATTCTGGATGAAATTGATTCAGGCCTGGACATTGATGCAATAAAGATTGCTGCTGAAGCAATCAAGGAGCAGAAGCAGAGCAACCCTGATTTAGGGATTTTAATCATCACTCACTACAACAGAATCCTTGATTTCATTAAGCCAAGCCACGTGCATGTAATGCATGAAGGAAAAATAGTGAAATCAGGAAACAAATCTCTTGCCCTTGAGTTAGAGGAAAAAGGCTATGGCTGGCTTGCAGGAAATAATTTCATCGGAGCTGGTTCTCTTGCACGCAAAAAATAAAATCAAGTCAAGGCAGGAAATAAAGGAATTAAATTTCGATAAATACAATTTCACAAACAAGGAAGAGCTTTCCTTTAAATCAGGGAAAGGAATTTCTGAAAGCATTGTAAAAGAAATTTCTGCATTAAAGAATGAACCTGAATGGATGACTGAATTAAGGTTAAAGGCTTTAAAGGTTTTCAATGAAAAACCTCTGCCTGCCTGGGGCCCTGATTTAAGCGGATTAAATTACAATGAATTAAACTATTACTTGAAGCCCAAGGCTGAAAAAACAAGAAACTGGCAGGAAGTTCCAAAGGAAATCAAGGAAACTTTTGACAGGCTTGGAATTCCTGAAGCAGAAAAAAAATATTTAGCAGGCTCTGTAGCGCAGTATGAAGGAGAATCAATTTATCACAACATTAAAAAAGAATGGGAAGAAAAAGGAGTAATCTTCACTGACATGGATACTGCACTGAAAGAACACGAAGAATTAATTAAGCAGTATTTCATGAAAGCCGTTCCAGTAACAGACAACAAGTTCTCTGCTTTGCATGCGGCTTTCTGGAGCGGAGGCTCTTTCTTGTATGTTCCTGAAAATATTCAAATTGATCTGCCTTTTCAGACTTATTTCAGAATGAATGCAGAAAGCGAAGGCCAGTTTGAGCACACATTAATTGTTGCAGAAAAAAACTCTAAAGCTGCGTATATAGAGGGCTGCACAGCCCCAAAGCATCCAAGCTATTCCCTGCATTCAGCTGTAGTGGAAATTTATGTTAAGGAAAATTCTTCTATGAGATACACTACTGTTCAGAACTGGAGCAAAAGCGTTTACAATTTAAACACTAAAAGAGCGATTGTTGACAAGAATGCAAGAATGGAATGGGTCGGCGGCTCCATGGGAAGTTTCATTACAATGCTTTATCCCTGCTCAATTTTAAGAGGGGAAGGAGCTTCTGCACAGCACCTGAATATTGCTTTCGGCTCAGGAAAAACATGGAAGGATGGAGGAGCAAAAGTAATTCATCTTGCAAAGAATACTTCAAGCAACATTATTGCCAAGTCAATTTCAATGAATGAAGGAAGAGGAGTTTACAGAGGCTTAGTGAGAATAAATAAAGGAGCAATGCATGCAAAAAGCCACATTCAATGCGATGCATTAATTTTGGATGAAAAATCCGGCTCTGATGCCTTTCCTCATAATGAAGTTTTGGAGCCCACAGCTACTTTAGCGCATGAAGCAACAGTTAACAGGATTTCCGATGAACAGGTTTTTTACTTAATGTCCCGCGGTTTAAGTGAAGCAGAAGCAAGAGCAATGATTGTGCTTGGATTCCTGCACGACGTGTACAAAGAAATTCCAATGGAGTTTGCAGTAGAGTTCTCAAGGCTAGTCAGCATGGAAATGGAAAAGCTTGGAAGTGTAGGGTAATGCAGCTGATGCTAAACAAAGAAGAGCCTGAATGGCTTCAAAAAAAAAGAATTCACGCGCAGAGCTTAATCCCAGAGCTTTCTTTGAATACTTCAATTGATTCGCCCACAGAAAAATTTTACACTGACTTTAAAGAATTGAATTTGGAAAAAACCGAATTCCAGCCGCAAGTTGATTTTTCAGTTTCTCTTGAAAAAAAACAAAAATACATTGAGAAAGGATTAATTATTTCAGATTTAAAGTCAATGCTTGAAGAAAACCCTTCATTGATTCAAAGGCATTTATTTTCAATAATTAATTCAAATGAATCAAAGTTCCATGCAGTGCATGAATCTCTTGCAGGCAGCGGAGCAGTAATTATTGTTCCAAAAAACCTTTCAGTTAAAGAGCCAATTTCAGTTCAATGCAATTCTTCTTCAGAGAAAGGAGTGTTATTCCACAATTTAATTATTTTAGAGGAAAACTCTGAAGCAAAAATATTGGAGGAATTTTATTCAAATGGCAGTGCATTCCACAGCAGCATGACAGAAGTTTTCCTCAACGCAAATTCAAAGCTTGAATTGAATTCAATCCAGAATCTTTCAAGTGAAGCAGTTTCTTTTTCCCATAAAAGAGCTTTGCTTGAAAAAAATTCTTCTCTTAACTTAATTTCATGCAATTTTGGAGCAAAATTAGTTAAAGCAAAAACTGAAGCAATCCTTCAAGGAGATGGAGCGCAGGCAAAAAATTTCGGGGCATTTTCAGGAAGCAAAAGCCAGCACATTGATGTGGAAGCAAACTTAATCCATAAGGCTCCTAGAACTACTGGAAAGGTTTTATTCAACGGAGTAATTAAAGACAACAGTAAAAGCGTTTTCAGAGGCAGAGTAAAAATTCATGCAAATGCTTTTCAGACAAACACTGATTTGACTGGAAACGCAATTGTTTTAGGGGAAAAAGCAATAGCTCATTCAATGCCTGCACTGGAAATTGACAACAATGACGTGCAGGCAAGGCATGCAGCAACAGTAAGCCAGATAGACGAAGAACATTTATTTTATTTAGCTTCAAGAGGCATTCCAAGAAAGCATGCAGAGAGAATGCTTGTAATGGCGGCATTTGAGGAAATATTAAATGAAAGCTCCATTGATTCAGCAAAGAAAAAAATAAATGAAATTCTTGAGCAGAAATTCAACTAAAAAAATGATTTAAATGAACATAGAAAAAATAAGGCAAGACTTCCCAATCCTTAAAAGAAAAATTAACGGAAAAAAATTGGTTTACTTAGACAACGCTGCAACTTCCCAGAAGCCTTTGCAGGTAATAAATGCAATAACGGATTTTTATTCAAACAATAATGCAAACATTCACAGAGGAACTTACACTTTAAGCCAGGAAGCCTCTTCAATGTACGAGAATGCAAGAAAAAACACTGCTTCATTCATTGAAGCAGAAGAAAACGAAATTGTTTTCACCAGAAACGCAACTGAATCGCTTAATCTTGCTGCATACACTTTGACAAGAGAGCTCAAGGAAGGAGACGAAATATTAATTTCAAAAATGGAGCACCATGCCAACCTTGTTCCATGGCAGCAGTTAAGCAAAGAAAGAAAATTAAAGCTAAAATTCATTGATGTGAAAAAAGATTTCACTTTAGATTATGAGCAGATTCCTGAATTGATTTCAAATAAAACAAAAATTGTTTCCCTGACTCATTGCTCGAATGTTTTAGGAACAATAAATGAATTAAGGGAAGTTGAGAAATTAGTTCATGACAATAATTCTTATTTCATTATTGATGCAAGCCAGAGCGTTCCTCATTTTCCTGTTTCAGTGAAAAAACTTAATCCTGATTTCATGGCTTTTTCAGGGCATAAAATGCTTGGCCCGGCAGGAATTGGAGTGCTTTACGGTAAACAGGAATTGCTTGAAGAAATGAATCCGTTTCTTTTCGGCGGAGACATGGTGGAAAAAGTAACTTTAATGGATTCTTCTTGGAATAAGGTTCCCGAAAAATTTGAAGCAGGAACTCCGAATATTGCTGGAGCAATTGGCTTGAGCGCTGCAATTGATTATTTGAATAAAACCGGAATGGAAAAAGTTTTCAGGCACGAAAAAGAACTGCTTTCATATGCATTGGAAAAATTAAGTGAATTAAATGAAATGAAGATTTTTGGCCCAGAAAAAGAGAAAAGAGCTGCAGTAGTTCCTTTCACTTTCGCAGGAATTCATTCTCATGACATTGCTCAGGTTCTTGACTCTGAAGGCATTGCAATCAGAGCAGGAAATCACTGCGCTCAGCCTTTAATGGCTGAACTCGGCCTTGAAGGAATTGCAAGGGCAAGCTTCTACATTTACAATTCAAAGGAAGAAATTGATTTGCTTGCAAAGGGTTTAATGAAAGCAGAAAAAATTTTTAAATGAGAGTGGCTTTAATGAATGAAATTTATTCAGAAATAATTCTTGACCTATACAAAAACCCTTTAAATAAAGGGCATTTAATTAATCCGAATTTAGTTGTTCAGGGAGGCAATCCTTCCTGCGGCGACCAAGCAGTATTCGAATTATCAATCAATAACTCGAAAATTGATGGCATAAAATTTTCTGGATTCGGGTGCGCAATTTCAATTGCATCTGAATCAATTTTAACTGAATTAGTGAAAGGAAAAAAAGTTAGTGAGGCAATTAATTTAACTGAAAAAGATTTGCTTGAAAGCCTTGGAGGGGTTATTCAGACAAGAATTAAGTGCGCTGCTCTTGGATTAAGGATTTTAAGAGAGGCTTTGAAGAAATTTGATTCAGAAAAGCCTTCGCAGAGGCTTGTTGTAACAGGCTTAATAGTTTAGATAAAAATATTAATTCGAAAATTCTTTTTATTTCCATGAATGAATGGGAGGACATGTACAAGGAAGGCGAATGGCCTTGGGAGACTTTTAAGCCTGAAAAGCATTTAGCTGATTTGTTTAAAAAAAATAAAATCCCTAAAGGAAAAGCTCTTGATATGGGCTGCGGTCTTGGAACTCATGCAATTTTTTTGGCAAAGCAGGAAATGAATGTAAAAGCTTTTGATTTATCAGAAAAAGCAATTGAAATTGCCAGAGAAAGAGCGGAAAAAGAAAAAGTTAAAGTCGATTTTTTTGTGCAGGATGTAAATAATGTTAATTTCAAGGAAAATGAGTTTGATTTTGTTTTTGACAGAGGGTTATTTCATCACCTGAATTCAAAGGAAAAAAAGCATTACTTGGAGAAATTGGTTTTCTTTTTAAAAAAGAACGGAAAATATCAATTGATTGCCTTTTCCAGTAAAAATACAGGGTTTGAAAAAGCTTTAAGTGAAAAAGAAGTAAAAGAATTTTTCAAAAAACATTTCAAGGTTCTTGAAGTAAAGGAAGTTATTCATGTTGAGCCGCAGGGCAGCAAGGTCTTTCTGAATTCGTATTTCATGGAAAAAACAAATTAAATCAAATACTTTTAATGAAACCAAATACATTTAATAAAACCAAATGCCTTTAATAAATTGTTTATTTCTCTATATTTAATTAAATTAGAAATATGTGTTTATTTCTAGGAGTTGAGTGCATGAAAATTTCTGTTGAAGCAGGAAAATATTCTTCTTTTAAATCTGAATTAATTGCTGTTCCAGTTACAGAAGAAAAGGTTAAGGAATTAATGAAAGGAACTAATTCAACAGAAAAAAAACTCCATGAATTAATTTTATTAGAGGGCTTTAAGGGAGAAACAGGAAAAGTTCTTTACATTCATTCAATGAATTTAATTGAAGCAAAAAGGCTTCTCTTAGTGGGAGTTGGAAAGCAGAAATCATTGAATTCTGAGGAGTTGAGGAGGTTTGCTTCCACTGCAGTTTCTTTTGCAAAGAAATTGAAGGTGCAGGATTTTGCTGTTGCATGCCATGAAGGCCAGGAATTCAATGAAATGGATGCATGCTTTGCGTTAACTGAAGGAATCTTTTTATCTGATTACGATTTCGATAAATACAAAACCGAGGCAAAAAAGGATTCAAAGCCATTAATTTCAGCGACTCTTTTGGTTCATGAAAAAGAGGCTGCAAAGAAAGCCGAAGAAGGAATTGCCAAGGCAGTCACTTTATGCAGGGGAACAAATTTGGTAAGGGATTTAGGGAATGAGAATTCCAGTATCATTACCCCTAAAAAGCTTGCAGACCTTGCATTGGATTTAGGCAGAAAGCATAAAATGAAGGTCACTGTTTTTGACGAAAAAAAATTAAGGGAATTAAAAATGGAATTGATTTCAGCTGTTGGAATTGGTTCAGTTAATCCTCCCAGAATGGTTTTCATTGAATACAATGGAGACCCTCGTTCAAAGGAAAGAATTGCCGTTATTGGAAAAGGAATTACTTTTGATACAGGCGGCTATAACTTGAAGCCTACCGGAATGATTGAAACAATGAAAATGGATATGAGCGGAGCAGCAAATGTTTTAGGAATAATGAATGTTTTAGCAGAATTAAAGGTAAAGAAAAATGTTGTTGGAGTGATGGCTTGCGCGGAAAACGCTTTAAGCGACAGGGCTTACAAGCCGGGAGACGTTTTCACTTCTTATTCAGGCTTGACAGTTGAAATAGGAAACACTGACGCTGAAGGAAGGCTTGTTTTAGCTGACGCACTTTCTTTCACTGAAAAAAATTATAAGCCGGATTTAATTGTGGATTTAGCTACTTTAACGGGGGCAATAATGATTTCTTTAGGCAGTGAAGTAATAGGGTTGTTTTCAGATGAAGAATTTTATGTCAATCAAATGTATGAATCAGGATTAATTACTTTTGAAAGGGTTTGGGAGCTTCCAATATATGAAGAATTCAAGGAAGGAATTAAATCTGAATTCGCTGACTTGAAAAATACCGGCTTCCCTAAAGGTTTTGCGAGCTCAATCACTGCCGCTCTATTCCTGAAAAGCTTCTGCCCTAAAACTCCTTGGATTCACTTGGACATAGCAGGAGTTGACTGGATTGATGCGCCGAAATACTATAAGCCGAAGGGAGCAACAGGAGTCGGCTTAAGGCTAATGGCTCACTTCATTGAAAACCTTGAATTCAAGAAAAAAAGCAAGACCGAGAAAAGCGATTAAAAACGTTTTAAATGATTTCTTTCCCTTAATTAACTATATTAACATAGAAATGAATATAATTAATTCAAGGTAATTAATTCAAGGGATTCAATGAAAAAAATTTTTTTGTTTTTGCTGCTTGCTTCAACGCTTTTTTTATCTGGCTGCATTTTATTTCCTCCTCAAGAAGAGCAGAAACTAATTGAGCCTGAAAAAGAAGCAAAAATTTCTTTAAAGGAAATTCCGGTAAATGATTTTTTGAGGGCAAACATTGACCCTTTAATTCTTTCAAACGGAAAAAAAGCAATCACTTTATTCAATAAAGAAATTTATTTAGTTGACTTGGAAGCAGAAGCAATAATTAAATCAATTAAATTAGACAAGCCAATTTTTTCCGGAACAGACGCTGTTCTGACTTCAGATGAATCATTGCTGCTTGTTCCCGCAATGGATGAGCTTTTATTGATTAACGTAAACGATTTTTCAATTGACTCCGTTTTCCCTTTAAAAGGAGTCATTGTGGATGATGTTGATGTAATTGTTTCAAAAAACAATTCAACTGCTTTTGTTTCAACTAATTCAGTGAATTCATCTGCAGTAACTTTCATTGATTTAATTGGAAAAAAGAAATTAAAGGAACTGGAAATAAATGGAAAGCTTCAGCATGGAAACGATTTGGTTTTAAGCAAGGATGGAAAACTTGCAGTTCAGCCTACATTAAGAGGAGCATCATTAATTGATCTTGAAAATAATTCCTTAATCAAAGAATTTGAATTTAATTCGCTTGCCAAGCCGGATGTCGATGCAGTATTTTTAAGCGATTCAAAAACTGTTTTAATTCCTTCAAGAAATTCATTGAATGCAATTGATGCTTTAACTCAAACAATGACTTCAATTCCTTTTAAAGGAAATTTAATTACTGGAGTGGATTTGCAGTTAACTCAGGATGAATCGCTTGCATTGCTTCCAACTTATGAAGGACTGCAGTTATTTGATTTAGAGTCAAAGCAATTGCTTTCAACAATTCCTTTAACAGGAAAAATAAGGCAGAACATTGACTTGCTTTTAATTGATTCAAAAGCTTTAATGCCTTCAAACAAATACCTTCACTTCATTGACTTGAAAACAGGCTCTATAAGCAATATTCTTTCCTTTAAAGAAGACTTAATGGAAGGAGTTGATTTGCTTTTAAGCGAAGACAATAAAACGGCTTTCCTTCCATTGCTTGGAAGGCTTTACGAAATAGATGTTGAAAACGAAAAAATTACTGGAAGCATTTCAAGCCTTAATGCTCTTAGAATTGATTCCGATTTAATTCATTCTACTGCTTCAAGAACAGCAGTTCTCTCAACATTCAAATCAATTGTTTTAATTAAAAACATTCCGGAAAATTCACTGCTTTTAGCGAAAGAAAAATCAATTGATGTCTTTGATTTAAATGAAAAGAAATTAATTCAGTCCTTTGCTTTAACTCAGCCCACTTTATGGGGCTCTGATTTAGTGAACAATTCACTGCAGTCAAGAAATTCTTTTGATGAAGACATTGCATTAAATGCAGATGAATTAGTTGAATACGCTGATGATTCAGGAAGAAGGTTTAATTCAAGAAGGCCTCCTCAAACAGTTCCTCCAATTACAGTTCCTCCAACAGCTAATCCTCCAGGCATGCCGCCGATAACTCAGCCTCCGGATTTCAATGCCCCTCCAAGCTATCCGATTCCGGATGAATTGAATGGAATTTTTTTCCAGAAAGTCAGCGGCAACCAAATACTTGTCTTTAATCATGACGCCAACATTCTTTTCGAATTAGAGTTCCCTTTCTCAATAATTCAAATGATTTTTGACAATCAAAACAAGAAAATTAAAACGAGATTATCAAACAACTCAATTTCAATTATTGATTTATCTCCGCTTCCTCTTAATCCTCCAACTCAAATAAATATTCCAAGAAATGTTTTGGGAGCAAGCCCTTCGGAAATGGAGTTATTTGACCCAAACAATAATCTCTTGATTGAGTATTTGTCCAACGGAGACATTCTTTTAATTGA
>DATDZZ010000085.1:0-11304 GCA_035288565.1 archaeon | reverse complement strand
TCAATGGAAGCAATTTACTGCCACACTCCTGGATTAAAAGTTGTGATTCCAAGCACTCCATATGACACTAAAGGATTATTGATTGCTTCAATTAGAGACCCTGATCCAGTAATTTTTTTAGAACCAAAAAAAATTTACAGGTCAATTAAACAGGAAGTGCCTGAAAAAGATTATGCAATTGAATTAGGAAAAGCAAGTGTTGTAAGGCAGGGAGATAAAGTTACAATTGTTGGCTATGGCTCAATGCTTCACGAATGCCTGAAAGCAGCTGAAACTTTAAGCAAAGAAGGAATTGAATGCGAAGTAATTGATTTAAGGACAATAAGCCCAATAGACGAAAAAACAATTCTTGATTCAGTGCAAAAAACAGGAAGAATTGTTATAGTGCATGAAGCACCAAGAAACTGCGGAGTAGGAGCAGAAATAGCCGCAATTATTGCAGAAAAAGGAATGTATTATTTGGATAAGCCGATTAAAAGAGTTACTGGCTTTGATACAATTGTTCCATTATTTAGATTAGAACAGCATTATTATCCAAATGAGTTTAGAATAATTAAAGCAGTGAAAGAGTTGATGTAAATGTTTGAATTCAGGTTTCCGGATGTAGGAGAAGGAATACATGAAGGGCATTTAATTAAATGGCTTGTAAAAGAAGGAGACAAAGTAAAAGAAGACCAGCCTTTAGCTGAAATTGAAACAGACAAAGCAGTAGTGGAAATTCCCTCTCCAAGAAAAGGAACAATTGCAAAACTTCACTTTAAAGCAGGAGACACAATTAAAGTGGGAGAAATAATTATTTCAATTGCAGAAGAAGGAGAAAAAACTCCATTAAAAGAAAAAGAAGAAAAAAAAGAGGCAATGAAAGGAAAGGAAATAAAAAAAGAAGAAAAGAAAAAAGGAGCTTCAGTTGTAGGAGAAATTTCAACTGAAGAAAAAGAGATTCCTTCGCCAATTGAAACCCAAAGAACTGCATTCAAGGCAGGAAAAATTTTGGCTTCCCCTAAAATAAAAAAATTAGCTGAAGAAAAAGGAATTGATTTAAGCAAAGTGCAGGGAACAGGAAAAAACAATGAAGTAACTGAAGAGGATTTGCAGTCAGTAATTAAAGCAGGAGTTCATGCAGAGCCAGTGCCAGCACAGCAGCCTGTTCCTGAAACAAAAATAAGTTTTGACTCTCATGGAAGAATTTTAACAGTTCCTTTAAGCCCTACAAGAAAAATAATCGCAAAAAAAATGAAGGAATCGCAAATGCATATTCCTTTTGCAGTTGCAATGATTGAAGTAGATGTTTCAAGATTAAGCAAAGTAAGGGAAAAAGAAAAAAAAATTGCAATGAATAAAGGATTTGATTTAACTTATTTGCCATTTATTGCTAAAGCAAGCGTTATTGCATTGGAAAAATATCCTTACGTTAATTCTTCTTTAAATGAAGAAACTGAAACAGTAATTTTGAAGCAATACTACAATATTGGAGTTGCTGTTGACACTCCAGCAGGATTAATGGTGCCAGTAGTAAAAGAAGCAAACAATAAAAGCATTTTAAGCATTGCAAAAGAAATTCAAAGACTGGCAATTCTTGCAAGGGAAAGAAAAATAAAATTAGAGGAATTGAAAGGAGGAACTTTCACTATAACAAATTATGGTTCAATTGCAGGAAGCTATGGAGTGCCAATAATTAATTACCCTGAAGCAGCAATTCTTGGAGTGGGAAGAATTGAAGACAAAGCAGTTGTAAGAAACGGAAAAATAGTTATTAGAAAAATTCTTCCATTATCTTTAACTTTTGACCACAGAGTAATGGACGGAGCAATAGCTTCAAGGTTCTTAAAAGAAATTGTTTCGCATTTAGAGGATCCGGAATTACTGTTAATTGAATCCGGGTGAATTAATGCCTGCAGACAGACTCAAAGAAAATTTAATTGAATTCTACGGAGAGGAATGCCATTTCTGCAACGAAATGGAACCATCAGTAGAAAAGCTTGAAAAAGAATTGAAAATAAAAGTGCAAAAAATTGAGACATGGCATAATGAAGAAAACAATGAATTAAGAGAAGAGTTTGATTCAGGAAACTGCGGAGGAGTTCCATACTTTTATAACAGAAAAACAAAAAAATTCATTTGCGGAGCAGTTTCATACGAAGAATTAAAGGAATGGGCTAAAGGAAAATAACAAAGAAAAAAAAATTAAAATTGAATTAATTATCTTTTAAAATTCCATTCATGATTGCCGTATTTTTCTTCAACTAATTTTTCTGCATTTTTAAGTTCAGTTTCAGAATAATTTCCGAATTCAAATTCTTTGCCTTTAGTGAAGCCCTTAATCAAGGCTTCCTCTAATTCTTTTCTTGAAATGTTTTTGAAGTCCAATACTCTTGTAACCCTGTCCTTCACTGATTGAATTAATTTATCAGAAATTTTTTCCTTTGAAACCTTTAAAACAGAAAACATTGTTTCAACATCCAAGTCATAAAGAATTGTTCCATGCATTTGAAGCACTCCATTCCTTCTAGTCTGCGCATTGCCTGAAATCTTTTTTCCTCCAGCAATAATGTCATTAATTGGATGGAAGTTTGATTCAATTCCAATTTCCTTCAAAGAATTAACAATCCAGGAACAGATTTCTACATAAGATTCAGTGATTCCTTTTGGAAACAATTCTTCTTTTCCAATAACAGAGTAAGTAATTTCTCCTTCCCTGTCATGGTAAACAGCGCCTGCACCAGTTCTTCTCCTCACAACATCAAAGCCTAATTCTTTGCATTTATCGAGATTCACTTCTTCATTTAAGCTCTGAAAATAACCAATTGAAACTGCGCTTGGATTCCATGAATAAAACCTGATTGTTGGAAGTGCATTACCTGCAGAAATTTCATTTGCAATTGCTTCATCTAAAGCCATATTCATTGCAGCAGAAAATTCCTGAACCTTAATAACACGCCACTTCATTTAGAAACAACCTCTTTAACAAATTCAGCTAAATCTCTAACAGAAAAGCCAATCAACTCTAAATTATTTTCTTTTACAACAGCATTAATTAATTGAATGAATTCCTCAGTGTCAAAGGTTACAGGAGTGCCTTTCAAAGCTTCTTCAATTAAATCAATTCCTTCTTCTGGATGAATAAAAAAATCACCGGAAATAGTAATGCTATTTATCTTTTTGCCAAAATCAACCCTTAACTTTAAGAGCTTTCCATTAGGAATTTTCTTTGAAACAAAGTCATGCATAGCTTAAGAAAAGAAGAAAAATAATTTAAATACGCCGTCCAGCCGGCGGGTCTGGGTACACGTATTTCGCTTCGCTCAATACGTGGAGTTCCTGAGTAAAATATTTTTATATTAATAAGCCTTCAAAGAAGGCTTGATGTATGCTGGAACGCGCGCAACCTTTTTGCAAGCAAAAAGCTTGACCAAAAAAATAAAGGGTGCAACGCACCCTTCTCGCGCCCGCCTCGCGTGAAGGCAAGCGATCGAAGCGCGCAAGCACAAAAACTTGGACAGCTATTTTTATTTTGGCTCTAAAAAAACACAAAAACCAAACAAGAATTATTTTATAGCTGAAACTCATATTAATTCCATGGTAGAAGTAACTGGCGCAGACGAGGAACCTAAAAATAAGGAATATACCGCCTTCTATTTGACAAGGGATAAAAAAACGAAGATATGGTACGATCCTTTCAGCTTTCTTGGCGCTCAAAATGCCGGAGATATTCTAAAGCAAGAAAATGAAAAAATAATTGAGCCAATAAAGCGCAGGCCAACAACAAAACGCAGAATAAGACCCTAAAAAATTAACTCATTTTTTTAATTTGTTTATTAAATCCAAGTTAGGGGAAGTTGAATTCCTGTAATTCAACAATATTTCTAAATCTTTTTCAGGAATCAATTTTTTTTCAAGAATTATTTCAATTACTGAAAGATTTCTTTTTTTTGCTTCCTTAAAAATTTCTGCTGCTTTACTGTAACCAATTAATGGATTCAAGATTGTTGCCAGTCCAAGCGAATTCAAAAAATATTGTTCGCATATTTCTTTGTTTGCTTTGATTCCTGAAACTACTTTATTATTGAACATTCTTAATGCATTGCTTAAAACTTCCAATGAATCAGACAAGCAGTAGGCAATCAATGGAGTGAAAACATTTAATTCAAGCTGACCTGCCTGAGAACTTAACTCAATTGAATGATTTAATCCAATTACATAAAAGCAGGCCATTTGAGTTGCTTCGCAAATTGATGGATTGACTTTTCCAGGCATTATGCTTGAGCCGGGCTCTGCTTCAGGAAAAGAAATTTCATTCAATCCAGTATTAGGTCCTGAAGACAATAAGTTTAAATCATTGCAGATTTTATTTAAATCCACGCAAAGAACTGAAAGCAAAGAAGAAAAAACATAAAAATCTGAAGAAAACATTTGGTTTTCCATTAAATGAGCTGATTCAAAATTTATTTTAGTGATTCTTCTTAAATGCTGCAATGATTTCTGCCTGAATTTTGGATGCGAATTCAATCCAGTTCCAGTTGCAGTGCCTCCTAAAGGAATTTTTTTCAAAAATTTTTCAGAATCCCTAATTCGAGAAAAATGCTTTTTCAGGTTTTCAGAGTAAGCTTTGAATTCCTGCCCAAGAGTAACTGGAACAGCGTCCTGCAAATGAGTTCTTCCAGATTTCTTTATTTTATTGAACTGCTTTGATTTTTTTTCAAAAGATTTCTGCAAAGAAATTAATTCCCTTAAAAGAAAAGGAAGCTTTTCTAAAACCATTAACTTAATTGCGCTTGGCCCCAAGTCATTGGAGCTCTGCCCAAGATTTACATGATTGTTTGGATGAACAGGAAAATACTTTCCTTTAGGTTTTTTAAGCAATTCATTTGCTCTGTTTGCAATAACTTCATTCACATTCATGTTATAGGCTGTGCCTGCCCCAGCCTGAAAAACATCTAAAGAGAACTCGGAATCAAATTTTCCATACAAAGCTTCATCGCAGGCTTTAATTATTGCATTGCATTCAGGCTTGCTTAATAAATTTAAATCAGAATTTGCTTTCGCGCACGCAATTTTCAGCTTAATGTAAGCCCTGAAAATTTCTTTTATTCCCTTGTGCCGAGATATTTGAAAATTCTCTAAAGCCCTTTCAGTAAAAATTCCTCTGTATGCATCTGAAGGCACTTTTTTCGGGCCCAAAGAATCATTTTCAAACCTGTATTTCACACTCTAAGTAATAAAAAACGAAATTTAAATTAATCGGTTCAAAAAAAAGAAAAAACAATTCAATCAAATAAATTGATTAAATTTCTTAAATCACTTAAAATAAAGTCAGGGAATTCTTCAGGAGAAGAAGGCTCTTCAAAAGCAAATTTTCCCTGCTTAAACCAAACAGTTTTAAAGCCAGCTTTCTTTCCAGCAGTGATTTCGCTTTTAATTCTATCACCAATAATCAAAAAATTTTCAGGCTTTAAATTCCATTCATTTGTTAATTGGATTAAATCATCAGCAGACTTGCTTTCAACAGAAATAATTTTTTTAAAAAATTTATTTAAACCTAAATCAAAAATTAAGGATTCTCTGCCTTCTCCTTTCTTGCTGTAAAGCACTAAATCAAATTTCTTGAAAAAAAAATCTAAAACAATTAAAGCGCCTTCAATTAATTTGCTTGAATCTGGGTCAAACAAAGTTCTGTTAAAATCAAAAACAATTACTTTAACTTCCTTTAACTTCATCTTCCACGCCTCTCCCTTTTATTTCTTGGAGGTTCTTTCCTTCTAGGCATTGGCTTTCTTCTTTTAATTTCAGGCAAATCCTTTAACTCTTTTCCGCCAAAATAAAGCCTTATTTCAATTGGAGGATTGCCGGGCTTAATTAATTCCTCAGTTGAAAATAAACCAGCTCCACCTCCAATATATTTTTTGATTGTTTTAGCTACTGCCCCTAATTGGATTTCACTTTCAGGATTAAAAAATAAAGCGCTTGGAAAAGACATTCCTTGCTCTCTTTCAATTGGAAGAGGAAGCTTTACAACAACTCCTCTTCCAGGAATTCTTTCACTAACTCCACTTAATTGTTTTGCAATCTGCAATTCATCAGTTCCACCAATCTCAATTATTGGACCTCTTTCAGGAACAATAACTCTTCCTCCTCCAGATTCAGTTTTTGAAGCTAAAAGCAAAGGACTATTTCTGCTTTTATCTGAAATAGCGGCAAAACGTTTTCCTCCAACAACAGTTAAATGCCTTTCAAGTTTTTCATCCAAGCCAGGAGACAATAGCTTGTTAGGATTATAAACAAACATTAAATCTTTATTGCCCAAAGAAACTTTTTTGTTGTCCTTTGAAACAAAAAAAACCTCTGAATCATTTGCTTTAATGCTTTCATAGGAAACAAAAAAAACATTTTCATGGCCTACTTCTTTTCTGATAATCTCCCTTAAACCAAATAAATCTTCGCCACTTCTCATAAGAGTTCCATGCTCATCAAAATAACTTTTATCCAACGCAATAACCACTTTTTCAGGTAGAGCTTTTGTTCTTTGATAATGATAATGCAAAACAGCTTCAGTTAATCTTCCAGCAATATTGGATTCAACTCCATGCATGCCAGCAATCACATCTTTTTCAAAAGCTCCAACACTCCCCATTCCAACATCAACAATTGCAAAAACATGCTTTCCATCAATTGGCTCTGCAAGCCTGTAATCAACTCTAGCCCAAGGAATTCTTTCCCCTTGCAGAAGAACTCCACTTAATTCCTGTAAAACTTTTGAACCACTTTCATTCAACAAATTAAATAAGGCTTCACCTAAAAGCAAATGCCTTGAATCCAAAGAATAATCAGCATATTTACTAAGTTCCCTTGGCTCAGAAAAAGCAAGTTCTCTTTCAGCAACTTTCCTGAAAACACTCCATTTAATTTGTGAATTGCCTCCAGCCCTAGTACACATGCTGTAGAGCAAAGGAATAACCCTTAAAGCCAAATTCCTGTTAAAGTCTTTACCTGTTCTCGCTTTCTTTAAAAACTCAAAAATAAATCTCCTTGAAGACTGGGGAACACCTTCACTTTCAATCAAAGACAAAAATAATGAAGAATTTCCAACAATTAATTCCCTTAAGCCATCAATGTTTTTTACTAAAAATAACTGCCTAAAAAAATCAGGAGGAAGAAGATTAAGCTTCACAACACCTGTGCCCGATGCTTGATACATAAAAATAAATAGATTGAAGAGCTTTAAATAATTTTACTATTTAAATTATTGCATGAAGTATCACGAAATAGTTAACTATGAAAAACTTGATCCTTTTAAGAGAACAGCTATTGAAAAATTTTCTGATTCAATTGAGTTTCCTTCAAGGCTCGGATTAAGAATTGTTCCAGAAACACTTGGAGAAAGCGCAATTGCAATTGATTTCCCTGAACAAGATTTCTATTTAGCATTCAATGTAGAAGGCCTTGGAACAAAGAACTTGATTGCAGATGCAATGAGCAAAGATGAAAGAGGAAAAGGATTCAAATACTATGAGTCAGCTGGAATAGATACAGTTGCAATGAGCACAAATGACTTGCTTTCAATTGGAGCGGATGCAATTGCTTTCGGAGACATAATCAGTTCAGGGAACAGCGACTGGTTTGAAAACAAGGAAAGAAACAAATACTTATTGGAAGGCTTTAAGAGAGCAGCAGAAGAAATTGGAATGGCCATTCCCTGCGGAGAAACACCTACATTGAAAGGAATAATTAATGAGCAAACAATTGACTTGGCCGGAGCAAGTGTGGGAATAATTAAGCCTAAAAAAAATTTAACTTTCGGGCAGAATTTAAAAGAAGGAGATGCAATTATTGGATTGGAAAGCAGTGGAGTGCATGCAAACGGAATTTCTTTAATCAGAAAAACAGTTGAATCATTGCCTAAAGGATATTTCACTGAACTTCCATCAGGAAAAATTTTAGGAGAAGAAATTTTAACTCCAACCACTCTTTACACCAGGGCAGTAATTGAAATGCTGAATGAAACCCAAATAAATTATTTAAGCGGAATTACAGGCCATGGATGGATGAAAATAATGAGAGCAAAAAAAACCTTTTCATATGAAATTGATTTTGTGCCAGAGAAAAGTGAATTGTTTTCTTATTTGCAGGAAATCACAGGAATAAATGACAGAGAAGCATACTATACATGGAATATGGGAATCGGATACACTGTTATAGCTCCAAAAGAAAGCGAGGAAAAAATAATTTCAATTGCTGAAAAACACGGAATAAAGGCATTTACTCTGGGAAAAGTAATGAAAGGAGAAAAAAAAGTAAACATAAAGCCATTGAAAGTGGTTTACGAAGAAAATTAAGTAAAGCTTTTTAAATGGAAACAATGCAATATTAGTTTAGAGGAAAACTTTTAGAGGGACTAAAAAAAAATGGCTGATTTTGAAATTGACAAGATAACTGGTTTGCCTAAAGAAATAACTGATTTTGGACAAATTTCCAAAGAAAAACAAAAAATAAAAATAAGCGTAAGGCAAAGAAAATTCAGAAAATTTGTAACAACTTTAACTGGATTTGAATCAGAGAAAGAAGCCAAAAGAATGGGGAAAGAACTGAAAAAATATTTAGCTTGCGGCGGATCAGTGGATGGAACTCAAGTTGAGCTGCAGGGAAGCCATGCAAAGAAAGCAAAAGAACTGCTTTTAAGAGAAGGCTATAAGCAAGACCAAATAGACTTGTAAAATCCGAAAATAAATAATTAATTATTTATAAAAAGAACCTTCATACAATATAAGCGAATTAAAGTGATTTGAATGTATGATGTAATAATTATTGGAGCAGGGCCAACTGGAGGGGCAGCTGCAATAAATTCAGCTAAACAAAATCTGAAAACACTAATTCTTGAAGAGCATCCAAAAATAGGGGAGCCAGTGCATTGCGGGGAATGCTTAAGCGAACTAGCTGTTAAGAGGCACAACCAAAATCTTCCTGAAGAAGTAATTGCATGCAAAGTTAAAGGAATAAAAGTAATTTTTCCAAACAATGAATTTGTTTTAGTTAATGAACCAGGATACGTATTGGAGAAACATAAATGGGAGCAATGGATTGCAAAAGAAGCAGTGAAAGAAGGAGCAGAATTAAAATTAAATTCAAAAGTAACAGAAATGCAGAGAAGCAATGGAATATGGAACTTAAAAACTCAAAACAATGAAAATTATCAAAGCAAAATAGTGATTGATGCATCAGGAGTTGCAACAGTTTCTTCAAGGTTGACAGGATTAAATGAAAAAAGATTTGAATCAGTTGTAGGAATGCAGTACGAGTTACTGGATATAAAGAATGAAGGCTATTTGGATTTCTATTTATGGCCTGAGCTTGCCCCTCAAGGATATTTATGGATGATTCCAAAAAACAATGGAAGAGCAAATGTTGGATTAGTTACTCACGAGAAAGGCAAAGCAAAAGTTTACTTAGATGAATTCCTGAAAAGAGTTGGCTATGCTGACAGAGAAAAAGTGAAAAGCTTTGGAGGAATGATTCCTGTTTCAGGGCCTTTACCTAACACTTTCGGAGAAGGAATAATGCTTGCAGGAGACGCGGCAGGATTCACCAGCCCTTTATTTGAAGGAGGAAGCCATTTAGGTTTAACTTCAGGAAAGTTTGCAGCAGAAGTTGCAAAAGAAGCAGTAACACAGAATAATTACTCAAAAGAATTTTTAGCAAAATATAAAGATTTATGGAGCAAAGAATTCCCTGATTACGGAAAAATATTGAAAGGAAAAAATGCATTATATGCTTTCAATAATGAAGAATTAAACAGAATTGCTTCCTATCTTCCAAAAAATTTAAGCCAAGTGCCATTAATGGACAGAATAAAAGTAGGGGTAAACATAACAATTAATGACTTCGCATTAATTCCAAGAGGAGTAATTTCAGCATTAAAAGCATTCGGCTACAGCAGGGCAAAATACTATGGATGGTAAAATGAAAACAATGAAAGCAGTGATAAGCAAAGTAAAAGAAGAAGCGGATGAAATTAATACTTACACTATTTCTTTGCCGGAAGAAATTGAATTCATTCCAGGGCAGTTCGTAATGACTTGGTTTGACGAAGAACCTAACTTAAAGAGAGCTTACTCAATTGCTTCAAGCCCTTTAAAGAAAAAAGAAATAGAATTAACAATTAAAAAAGTAGCAAAATTCACTTCAAAATTGTTTGAAAAAAAAGAAGGAGACAAAATAAATGTTCGGGGGCCATTCGGGCACTTCACATTCAAAGAAACAGACAAGCATGACTTGATTTTAATTGCAGGAGGAACAGGAATCACTCCCCTGCTATGCATGATGAGATACATTAAAGACAAAAAATTAAAGAATAAAGTGCATTTATTTTACAGCAACAGAACACCTGAAACAATTTTATACAAAGAAGAATTAGATGAATTAAACAAAGAAAAAAACATTGAAGTAATTTACACATGCACAAGAATAGAAGAAAAAGACAAAGCAAAATGGGAAGGTTACTGTGAAAGGATTAACGAAAAAATGATTGAAAAGCATGTAAAAACATTTGAAAACAAAATAGCTTATTTATGCGGAGCAAAAGAAATGGTTTCTCAATTAGAAAAAATGCTTTTAGAGCACGGAGTTCCAAAAGAACAGGTTAAAACAGAGAAATGGTGAAATAGGAAAGTTTCAAATTATGTTTACTTATATGTTCTGCTTTTTCTTTTGTCAACGTCATAAACTTTAATTTCTTTTGTTTTCCAATTAACTTCGTAAAGGATTCTATAAGGAATTATTTTAATCCTGTAATCTTATTTGCTTCCCTTTATTTTTGCCACATCAAATCTTGAGCTTGGAACCGAATTTGATTCAAGTTCATCAATTGCCAACCCCAATCTAAGTTTAATCTTTTGATCAGCTCTTGCTAACCCTTTTTCTGCACTTTTTGAAAGAAAAACTGTAAATGACATTAAAGTCACTTCATTTTTGCCTTTAATTCGTGCCAAGACAAGAATTTCCCTTCCTTGAATTCTTTTTCTCCACGCTTAATTGCAGCTTTCTCTTCCTCACTGGGTTTTATTTCCTTCACAAGCAGTGCTGAAACCTTTGAATCAATTTCATTAAGTTTTCTAAAAATTTGCTTCAATTCCATTTCCGACATTAAATCACGATAAATATAACATTCCAGCATATGTTAAAGAATTACTTCAAAATTAAATAGTTTAAGAAAAAGGCAGCAAAGTTAGTATTGCGAAAAGAACAAATTAAAACAGAAAAATGGTGAAATAGGAAAGCTTAAATCAAACTTAAAACAAATAAATAAAAGTGATT
>DATDZZ010000084.1:0-2979 GCA_035288565.1 archaeon | reverse complement strand
GTAATTGGATTAGAGGATCCAACGAATCCAAAAGTATTAGGATATTTGAAGATTCCCGGATTTTCAAATTACCTGCATCCATTTGACGAAAATCACATTATTGGAGTGGGAAAAGAAACAAAGGAAAGCGAATTCGGGGGAGTAACAACTCTTGGAGTAAAAATTGCTTTGTTTGATGTAAGCGATGTAAGCAACCCAAAGCAAGTAGATAAAGTGGAAATAGGAGGAAGAGAAACTAATTCAGAAATACTGAATGACCATAAAGAATTCCTCTTTGATAAAAGAAACAATTTATTGGTCATTCCAATAAATGAAAGAGAAGAAAAAGAATCAAAAGAATCAGCTTTCTTCCCAGAATATGGAAACAGAGTATGTAGAGGAGCTTACGTATTCAATTTAAGCGAAAAAGGATTTACAAAAAAAGGAACAGTGCAGCACTCAAATGCATTGGAGGAATATTATTATTGGTTAAGCGGAAGCTCTGTGCTCAGAAGCCTTTACATAGATAATGTGCTGTACACTGTTTCAGGAAAATTCATTAAAATGAATTCATTGAATGACTTGAAAGAATTAAATGAAGTAAAGCTTCCATACAGTGAAAACATTCCTTATTACTACCATTAAACGAAAACAGTTTCCTTATCGAAATAAAATTTTTCTTTAAGGAACTTTTTTCCTTTAATTAATGGTTTAGGCAAAGAAACAGCTTGAGCTCTAATAAAAACAGATTTATAGTAATCAACGTTCGGCTGAGAAACTTTAAAGAAATTTCTCAAATACTTGTTCATTTCCTTAGCAGTTAATTTATTATTTTCTTCAGGATAAAATGAAAAACCCGGAAAAATATCAGTTAAAACAAAATTCATTTTCAAAAGCCTTTTCTGGATTTCAAACCACTTTTTAAGAGAAGCATCCATTCTAGTTAAACCAAAATACATTGAAGAATTTTTCTTTAAAGCAGAAGCGCCCCTCGACAAAAACAAAGTAATTCCTTCAAGAGATTCAACCGGATCAGAAAAAAAGCAGTCAAAATTATTCAAATACTTTTCAGGCAAAGGAAACTCTACATTAAATTTTTCTGCCTTAATTGGAAAGCCCTGCTTTACAGCTTCATTATTTAAGAAATCAACAATCCTTTCATCTATTTCCAAAACAATGATTTTTTTTGGAAGCTTAGTTAAAGCAAGAGCAATTGAAAGCAAGTCATCATCTCCAATTACTAAAATTGATTTATTTTTTAAATCAAAATATTCATTTGCTAAAGCAATTCTTGCAATTACGTCTTCTGCACGCATCGCTCCCTGAAGGAATGATGAATCGCTTTCAGGTTTTTTTAAATGAAATTTTTTAAATTTTTTAATCAAATCTTTATAAGAAGAAAAATCAATTCCTTTCCTGAAACCTTTTTTAATGAAAATTGAATTGAAAGGAGTCAAATTATTTTTTTCTGCAAAAACTTTTGCTTTTTTAGTTAAAGAAAACAAAAAATTTTTGTATTCAATTAATTTTTTTTTCTTCAATGATTGAAGAGCTTCAGCTAAAGACAAAGTAAATGAATCGCTTAATTCAAGCAATTCAAAAAAAGTTCTTTTTTTGCCTAACAGCATTGAGAGAAGCTGCAATTCTCTGCTCTCCATACAAAGATCTCCTGAGTTTCTTCTTCTTAATATGAGTTGGCTGAAATAATTCAATCAAAACCTTTAATGCATGATCAGCATTTCCTTCCTTTCCGCAGGTAAAAACATCAATTGCAGCAAAATTATATTCAGGCCAAGTATGAATAGATAAATGAGACTCTGAAAGCAATACAACTCCTGTAACGCCAAAAGGAGAAAACTGGTGAAAGGTTTCACTTAACTTATTTAAATCAGCTAATTTAACTGCTTCCAGCATTAGAGGCTTTACCTGCTCCACTATGGAAATCTTTTCCTTCTTCAAGCCATAAAATTCGGCTACAACATGTGTGCCCATTATCGTCATCGGCATCACCGACCATAGAAATCACCTCTCAAAAAAAAATGCTATAAAAAGCTTAACAAAATTTTTTAATTAAAATATTTTGTGCGCTCATTCTTTAAAAAGTTTTTGTTTTTCATGAAAAACCGGAAAAAGCCTTAAATAAAGATAATTCCAAATAAAAGCATGGTTTACACTTATTCAAGCTACAAAGTACTGCAGAAAGGAAGCAAGGCTCCTGAATTTTCATTAAAAGGAATAGATGAAAAAAAACATTCATTAAAAGAATTTAAAGGAAAAAAAACACTGCTTGCAGTGTTCATGTGCAATCACTGCCCCTACGTTAAGCCAAAAGTAAGCAAATTAAATGAACTGCAGAAAAAATATTCAAGCAAGGGACTGCAAATAATTGGAATTAATTCAAACGACACAGAAAAGTACCCTGATGATTCATTTGAAAAAATGAAAGAGTTTGCAGAAGAAAAAAAAATTAATTTTCCTTACTTAATTGATGAAACACAGGAAACAGCAAAAAACTATGGAGCTGCATGCACTCCCGATCCATTCTTATTCAACGAAAAACTTGAATTAGTTTATCATGGAAGAATTGATGACGCGCACGGAGAGCCTCATGAAAAAGCTAAAACAAATGAATTAGAGGAAGCAGTAAAGCAACTGCTTGAAGGAAAAAAAATAACAGTTGAAACCCTGCCAAGCGCAGGCTGCAACATTAAATGGAAATAAAAAAAATTGAATGAACTGATTTAATTGACTAATTCAATGATTAAAAATTTAGTTTTTGACTTCAATGACGTTGTTATTTGGAACAAAGAAAAAAACTTGCTTAAAGAAGGAGCAAAAAAATTAAAGAAATCCTTTCTCTTGACAGTAATTCGCTTTTTCTTAATTCATTACCAGCACCAAGTGGGAAAAATTAATTCAAAACAGCACTGGAGCTATGTATTCGGATTAAAGGAAAAGGAATTAGAAAAAAAATACAATGAATTAATAGTAAAGCCGTAT
>DATDZZ010000083.1:0-4068 GCA_035288565.1 archaeon | reverse complement strand
TTTTATTTCCTCTGAAGGAATATTGTCAAGCTTTGCCCTTAAAACCAATTTAATGTTGATCAAGTCAGCCTGCCGTGCATAAATCTCAGTTAAAAATTTGTCGTCATTAATTACTCCTGCATTAGTTGCAAGAATAATTATCCTTCCCTTTGAAAGCAATTCCTCGTACAAGTATTTGTCTAAAGCTCGTTCAACCTCAATCAAACTCGGATTGCTTGAAATGCTTTCAATAATTTTTTCAAACTTTGTATTCTTTAAAAGTTCGATTGCTTCGCTTAAAGAAGCTGCATCAATCAGTCTCTGATTCAATGTTTCAGAGAAAGTTCCCGGAAATAATTCTCCTGTTTCTTTTTCTGCAATCTTTGCTGCAAGAATTGCTTTCAAGTTCTCAATGTCGTATCTTGCCTGCACCCATGAAAAAAAGTTTTTTGCGGTTGAAGGACTCATTTTCACTATTTTATTGTAGGTCTCTGCCAGGCTTTTATTCAACGCAAGCTCAACTTCCAGCAATGAATTTCCTGAAGGCATGTACTGCTCATAAATTGTTCCTTCAAAGCTTGCAATAACATCTTCAGCTGTATATGATTCAATTAATGCATTAAGTTTAGGTTCTTTTAAAAGCCTGGAATTCATTACCCTTATTCTTGAAACAACATATGCATAAACCCCTAAAGGATATGCCTTCCCCATATAGCTTAAGTAAGTTCCGCCGCTCAATGCAATAGCTGCCCCCACACTCAATAAAATAATTTCATTTCCAAGCAATGCTTCAAACATTTAATCACTCAATAAAAATTGAATTACTTCTCCTTTCTTTTCAGGCCATAACTGCATTAACCTTGAATCCAATGTACTGTCAATTCTTACATTGCCGTCCTTTGATTCAATTACTGCCCCTCCTTTAATTTTTGCACCCGATTCAACTGAAACTGAGTTAGGGACATTAAGCAAATCTTTGTCTTTAGAAGAAACTTTTACAACTGCCTTTCCGGGAATTTCTTTCAGTGCTTCATTCACTGTTTTGTTCAGAAACTCTTTGTATTTTTTTTCCTCTGCAATTGAATCAAGATCTTTTAATGATTTCTCTAAAACCTGACTGCAAAGCTCTTCCAATGATTTAAGCCTTTCCCTTTTCGCTTGAAGATTTGCCTGCGAAATAATTTTTACTTTCTCTAAATCTGCAAGCTTTTTTCCTTTCTCAGTCAGTTCTTTTTTAAGAGCCTCTACTTTTGCTTCAGCCTCGCTTAAAATTTTCTTTTTATGCTTAGAGAAATCCTTTCTTATTTTCCTTGCTTCTTCTAAAGCTTCCTGTCTAATGTCATCTATCATTTTCTGCATCTGCTCACCTTATTGCAACAGCATTGGCTTTAAATCAAGGCAATGAATGTGTTAGCTATTACAAACAGGATTATGATTGCAATTACTAATCCATAAATTGCTTGAGTTTCGGGCAAAGCAATTAATGTCAGCATTTTACCAAAACTGTATTCCTTTTCAGCAACTGCTCCGACTGCTGCACTTGCAGTAATTCCCTGGCCCATTCCTGAACCGCCTGCTGCGTGCCCAACAGCCAACCCTGCTCCAATGATAGCTAAACCCAAACCAATTACGGCGTATTCTGCTAAAACCATTTTTTATTCCTCCTTTAAAGATGTAAATTTTCTTTTAAAATAAAAAGGATCAAACTTTTTTCCGGATCCTTCAAAAAAATAACCAAAAAATTCAACGAAATGAAGCCTTACACTGTGCACAAAAGAGCCAAGCAAATTAAACAAAAAATTTGCAATATGCCCCACAATTAAAATAGACAGTGCAAGGTAAGGCCCTATGCCAGGAATCGATGCAGCTAATTGAACTAAAATATTTATTGCCATTGCAACAGCCGTAGTCGCTAAACCCAAAGCTAAAAGCCTTGAATAACTTAACAAGTTTCCTCCAAATCCGCTTAATCCGAGAATTCCTATCGGACCGGAAGATTTTACAAGCAATGCAACCGCTAAAAGAACCGCTCCCTGGCCAGCCCATAAAAAGTAATCAGGATAAGCCATCATTTGATTTAAAACCATTAAAACAATTCCTGCCTCCAAAATAAACCAGTTAAGGTTCTGGAAAACAATTCCTTTGAAATCCCTTTTTCTGATATTTTCAATTAAGCCAATAATTAATGCAAGATTTACATGAATTACCCCAATAATTAAAACCATTACAAGGAATACAACCGCCTTTGAAGATAAAGGATCAATCCATAAAGGAACCATTTTTGATCCAAAAATCGCTTCAAATTCATTGCCGTAAATTGATCCTGCTCCAGGAGTCGTGCCAAAAAGGTTTCCGAAAAGGCTGCCGAACAATAACCCAAAAAAAATTGTGAAAACAGCTCCAACAATTAAAATATTGAAAAGCCTTGCAATTGATTCAGACTTTCTGCCCCAAGTGAACCTTAAAAAAATTGATAAAACTAAAAGCATTGCGCCATAGCCGACATCCCCGAAAGCTATTCCAAAAAAAACAGGAAAAAATAAAGACAGAATTATTGTGGGGTCAAACCTTTTATAGCCCGGCAAGCCGAACATTTCAAGAATCATTTCATAATTCTTAATGTAAGGAAAATTGCTTAACTCAATTGGAGCTTCTTCATTTGAAAACTCTATTTCTTTAACCAAAGATTTTCCTCTAGTTTTGCTTAAAACAGTCTCTTTAAACTGCTTAAAGCCTTTTCTTGGAACAAAACCTTCAAATGAAGCCGCTTTCTCTGTTTTTCCAAATAAATTGAAGGAATTGTTTTTATTTTTTTCAAATTCAAGAACTTCCTGAAAATGATTCAACTTCTCTTCACTCTGGATTCTTAAAGTGTTTGCTTCAGCCGAAAACTCTTTTTCCTTTGCATTCAATTCATTGAGTTTTGCTTCAAGATACTTAATAATTTCTTTTGCTTTCCCTAAATGCCTCGGAACAATAATTCTTTCAAACCCTTTATTCTTGAATTCCTTTAAGTAACTCTGCTCCCCTGTTTTAGGCAGAGAAAAAAGCATTAACTTTTCCTTCACTCCAACTGATTTAATCAGCTTTACTTTACTCATTTTTTTAACTAACTCAATCAAAGCTTCCTCTAATTCTTTCGGAACCCTTCCCGCAACAATTTCAATCTTCTCATAACCGTAAAGAAGATCAATATCAATATCCAGTTCCATTAAAATTTTTAAAATTGCAATTTCTTCCCTTATTTTTAAAATATTTTCTTCCATTAATTTTCTTCTCTCCTCTAATGACAAAACCTGTTCATATAACGGATCAAGAAATTGCCCTGAAATTCTGTGAAGGTTTTCAATTTTCTGCGAGTGAAGTTTTGCCTCGATTTTTTCCAAAAAAAGAAAACCATTGGCCTTTTCAATTAAGGAAAGCTTTTTTTTATACTGCTCAAAAAAAGAATTAATTTTTTTAACTTTAGTTAACTGAAGTGAGGCAAACTTTCCCCGCTCAGTTGCCTTGAATTTTTCAAGAAAATTGTTTTCTTCATTTTCCTTTAAGGCAGAGAATTCTATCAGCTTTCTGCTCTGCAGAGCGTCAAGAGTTTTCTGCAGGTCTTTTTCAAGCAGAAAAACTTTCACTTTTTCAAAATCAATCGGCTTAAACATCCAGCAAACCTTTCAGCAACCTTTTTGATGCAGAAGCAATTTTTGCAGAAGAATCCTGGACAATCTTTGAAAGCTCTTTCTTGGATTTTTTTTCAATATTCTTGGCTTCATCCAATGCCTCCATTCTCGCCTTCATTAAAACTTTTTCATTTTTGTGCAAAGCTTCTTTTCTGGCTTTCTCAATTATTTCTGAAGCCTCTTTCCTTGCTTCCTCTAGCTGATCCAAGCCATCCTTTTTGGCTTTTTCAAGCAATTCCCTTGAATTTTTTTCCTCTTCCTTTATTCTTTTCAGTTCTTCCATGCAGTCACTCAAACAAAAAAAACTCATTTTACGTTAATTGAAGTTAACTAATATTGCTTTCCAGCACTATCTTTAAAAAAACTTGCAAAAAAAACAAGATTTTCACTAAAAAAACACTTTTATTCATGAATA
>DATDZZ010000082.1:0-4095 GCA_035288565.1 archaeon | reverse complement strand
TTCCATTTTAGTAAATTATTCAATTGATTTAACAACCAATGAATTAAGAAATGAAGCAATTAAAAGCACGCTTTTAATGACTTCAGAATCAATGAATAAAATTGACAGGTCAATCAGCCACAGAATTGATGAAATGGAAGTTTATGCTTCCGCTCAGACCTTGATTCAGGAATTAAAGAAGTCGAATCAATTTTTCAGTGAAATGGATGAACCTCTTCAATTAATTTTGGAAAGAGAAAAAGAATGGAGAACCGCTCCAGTGGGAGAAATAACTCCATTCATGAATGAATTAATAAACAATGAAGCATCAACGCATTTAAGGCACAGACTGGATCTGCATTTCGGAGAAAAAGTGGACAGCACGTATCAAGAAGTTATTGTAGCAGATGCTTTCGGGGCGAATGCCGCAATTACCGGAAAAACAACTGACTATTATCAGGCAGATGAAGAATGGTGGCGGCAGGCAAAAGAAGAAGGGATTTATTTTGGGGACATAGAATTTGATGAAAGCACCAAAGTTAATTCTTTTTCTGCTTCAATACAAATTCTTGATGAAAAAGGAAAATTTATCGGCGCCACTAAAGCAGTGCTGAACTTGCTGCAGGTAATTGAAGCGCTTGAGGATTTCAAAAAAACTTCAGGCAACGACTTTATTTTACTGAATTCTGAAGGGAAAATAATTTATTCCACTTATAAGACTCAGGATTCTGAAAAGCTTATTGAAATTGTTTTCAGAGACTTACTTCAAGGAAATAAAGGCTTTTTTTTAAATCAAGAAGAAGGAAAAGAAATATTTTATTCTTTTTCGCAATCAGAAGGCTTTGAAAATTTTTATGGGTTAGGCTGGGTGCTTGTTGAAAGATTTTCTTTGTCAGCTGCTTATCAATCAGTAAATGAATTAAGAAACAAATTGTTTTTGATTTCAGTTTTTATACTGGTTCTGGGTATTTTTGTGAGTTTTTTTATTGCCACTTACATAAGCATGTCAATAAACAGGCTTGACAAGGAGCTCCAAGAAATAAGCAGAGGAAACTTAAAAATAGAGCTGAAGAAAAGCAAAATAAAAGAATTCAATAACCTGATTAATTCTTTTGAAAGAATTCTTGTAAGCATGAAGCTTGCAATTGCGCGAACAAAGCAAGAAAACAGGAAAGGAAAAGAAGAAACAGAAAAAAATAATATCAGAAAATTTTAGGAAAAAACATTGAAGTTTTTTTCATGTAATCACTGTACTGCTTTCCGAATTCATTCAAGAGAAAGTATTCCTCTGATTTTGCCTGAGCATAAGCTGCAATAACCCCGATAAAAAGAAGTGCTGCAAAAACAAGGTTTGGAACAATTAAGAAAGAAGCAACATAAATGAACAGCATGCTTGCATAAATTGGATGCCTGACGTATTTGAATAAACCTGAATTAACAAGCTGTCCTGCTTTCTGCGGCTTTGTGCCGATTCTCCAGCTCTCCTTCATTTCGCCAAGCAAATTAATGTAAATCAAGAGAAAGAATCCAAGAATTAGAATCCCAATGGCTTGAAAGAAAGGTAATTGAAGCGATTCAATAAAAAAAAACGAGTAAAAAAATTCAGGAGCCAAAATGAAAGAAAAAACTGCCAAATGCCATAAAGGAAAATCCAAGATTTTTAGTTTCCTTAAATGATTGTAAACAGAGGGAAATTCCTCAGAAAACTTAACAATCTCCGTCTGATTTGATTTCTTTGAAATGTTTTTAGAAATTTTATTAATATTAATTTTAATAATTGTCCAGAAAATAAGAATAAATAAAATAAAAGAAGATTGAATCAAAAATAAATCAATCGAATTCTCTTGCACCATGAAATTGTATTAAAACAAAAGACATAAATATCATCCTAAAGCGTTTATAGTTCGGCAAAGAAATTTATACAAAGAGCTGTAATGTTTATATTGAATTTTGAGCCAAACTTGTGTTTTTATTTATTAAAAGGCACATTCATTGTCTATAAACTGATAAAATATCAGAGGTTTGTGAAAAATGAATTTAAAAAGCAAAAATGATCTCCTCGGCGAATACACTTTAAGTAAAGAAAGAATTGATTTTTCCGGAAAGGTTTACAGGTATTTTTTAGAATTTAAAGTCAACAAAAATGAAATAAAAATAAGTTATCTGAAAAATGATTCTGGTTCAAATAAAAAAATTTACTGCTTTCCAGGAATTTTAACGAATTCTCTTTACTTTCTTCCGTTGCTGGAACACTATAATTATTCAGTTATTGCTTTTGATGATTTCAATCAAGGAAAATCAAAAGGCTTTCCTGAAGGGCATACAATTCTTGATTCTGCAAAAATCATTGAATTTGTTTCTTCAGTTGAAGGCACTGCAGATGTATTAATTGGAAACTCGCTTGGAGGATACGTTGTTTCAGAATACTTTAAAAAAAACTCAGAAAAAGTTAAAGGTTTAATTATGTCAAATACAGCAGTGGACTTGGATCAGCTTAGCGAACAGCTGAAAATGGTTTTTCAGAACCCAGAAATTGCTTTAGGATTTCTTCAAATGAGTAGACAGCAGGCAGGCCCATTAATTCAGTCATTTTTTAATTCAAAGCTTGAAGAAAAATTTTTTGAAGAACTAATAAAATCATTTAAGGAAATTCCAGATTCAGAAAACAAAACATTCTACAATTCAATTATTTACGGAAACGAAGGAAAAATCCAGAAATTAATTAATGGAGCTTTAAGCAAAAATAAGGAAAAAGTATTTGTATTTTACGGCGAAAATGACCAGCATATTGCGCTGCTTCCCGCAGAATCAAATGTTTATGTTTGTTTATTAAAGGAAAATTTTTACATGGTTAAGGGAAGCGGGCACGTAATTCCTTATGACAAGCCCGAAGCATTTGAAAAAGTTCTGAAATCCCTGCTTGGTTAAATGGCTTTATTTTTAGTTAATTCAATTTTCTTTTCAGTAATTTTATATTCGTGCTTCACAAGAGCATCAAAATTTGTGTAACGCATTTTATGTATTTCAAGATTTCTTGAAGGCTTTTCTTCCAGCTCAAGGAAAGAAAACTTAATTACTCCATCTGCTTCAAATGATTCTCCTTTGCCGGTGTCAATGGCATTGCCTGATGTCTCGCAAAGAATTAAGCTTGATTTTACTTTGCTTTTCAGCTTTTCTGCAAAGGAAGCAAACTTAATTCTGTATTCATTTTCGCTGCTTGAATGAATCAGGAGCTTGTTGACATTGTCTATAACCATTCTGTCAATCTGCGGATACTTTGAAAGAATTTTTTCAAAATAATTTAAATTAAATTTTCCCCCTAAAGAAACTTTTTCCAGAATAATTTTTTTATCAAGAAAATCAGCCAAGCCATTAAGCGACTTGATCTGGTTTGCGGCTCTCAGCAGTTCTTCTTTGTTTTCATTAAAGGAAAGATAATAACCTTTCTCGCCTTGTTTTGCTCCTTCAAGAAGATAATTTAATGCAAACAAAGTTTTTCCGCTTCCAGCTGAACCAGAAATCAGGCAGACTGTATTTTCTGGAAACCCTCCCCGCAGCAATTTGTCTAAATTATTTAGTCCTGTGGTAAGTCTTTTCATTTGAATCATCAGTAAAATTAGGCATGCCAATATTTTTATCCATAAGCTTAATTACCAAAATCTTTTGGTCATCCAAGTCAAAAATTTTTGCTGGAAGGTGCTTCAGCAATAAAGGAATTTCATGCCTTGATAAAATCTTGTTCGGAAGCATTATCCTGTTTCCGTTTCCAAGTTTGCCTGAGATCAGGTTTTCGTTTAATACATCATTGCTTGTAGGGGCAATCATTAAGTTATCCGATTCAATTTTTGCTATGTGATATTCTTTCTTTGATAAGCGCAGGCTGATAACAATGTCATCATTATCCAATGAAATATTGAGAATTTTCGCCATAAAAACTAAAATAAAAGAACTATTTAAATAAATGACGTATTAAAGCTAAATTTGATTAAAAAATTTAAACATAAAGCATTAAAGTATATAACATCAGTTTTTTTTGCATTTGTTTGTTTTTTATAACATTTATCAGCAGAAATATATATCATGAAACTGGCTCATTCGCTTTCAAAGAAAGTTTAC
>DATDZZ010000081.1:0-4695 GCA_035288565.1 archaeon | reverse complement strand
AGCATGCCGTGCATGACTGGAAGAAAGATTGGCAAAATGCTTGCAGAAAACAATATTTATGTAAAGCATTTAGGCATTGGCTGGAATGAATGGAAGAATTTCTGGACTTTATGGAACCATGAACATGAATGGGCAACAACTAATGTGGAAGATTATTTGTGGTCAGGCTCTGAGCCGGGAACTCCTTTAAAGGAAAAAAGCAGTGCCTGCCCGATTCAAGGAGAATTCGGCTGCTGAATTCTTTTTCCTGATTTTTTCCTTAATAAAATCCCAAAAAAATTACAGGGAATAAAATTCTACTTTGTATTCGCAGTACGTGTCCCCAATTCCCCAGCATTTTTCTATTCTTACATCAAAATTCAGCTGCTTTAAAAATTCCTGCATTGCCCCCTTAATTATTCCTTTTTCAAAAAAAGAATAAGGCATTCCGATAATGGGAAAGCCAGTGTAATTTCCTCCAAATAATTCAATTTTAGAAAAATCTTTAGTGAATTCAAGAGAACCAAGCGAATTTTCTTTAAAGAATTTTTTAAGCTCTTCAAACAACTCTTTCTTTGATTTAATTTTTAAGCCGCTTGCAAATTCCCTTCCGAGTTCTTCTCCTGAAAATGAAAGGATTCGATCCATTTCATAGTTATTTGAAATTGTTTTAATTGAATAAAAGGTAAACAAATAAGGAAGCTCTATGTTTTCCCTGTAAGGTAAAAAGTCTAAAATCATTTTTTTATTGAAAGTGTTTTCTTGCTTTAAATCAAAATAAGTTTCCCAGTCATTGAATAATGTTTTCAAGTAATCCTTAAAAACCTCCAATGCTTTTAAAATACTTTTTTGATTACCGGCATCGAAAATATTTAAGTCAATTTTTCCTTTTGAATTGAAAATAATGGAAAAATTTTCCCCCGCATATGCTTTCAAATAAGTTTCAGGGATTTCCTTCAAATCAAGTTCATCATCGGAAAAGCTTGGAGTCTTTACAGTATACGCAATAAAATTTTTTTTCGTTCCATTCACTTAAATCATTTTCCAAATTAAGATTTTTTTATTTTATATTAGAGTAATTCAATATTAATTCTATGTTTAAACTCTTGAGATGAATGTTTAAATTACATCATTAAATATCTCTTCAACCTATGTAAATTAATGAAAAAAATTCTCATAGTGGAAGACGAAATAGACATTATTAATTCCTTAAAACTTATTTTAAAAAAAAAAGGCTTTCAAGTTGAAGCAGTTCTGGGCGGAGAAAAAGCAATTGAAAAAATAAATTCATTTGATCCCGAAATAATTCTTTTAGATGTATTAATTCCTTTTTTTGACGGCGCTGAATTTATAAAGGACTTAAAGAAGAAAAAAAAAGGAATCAAAGTAATTTTGGTTACTGCAGTTTCGGAGCAGGCTGAAATTATAAATAAAATTCGTGAAGTTGACAACACCATAAAAATTATCAGAAAGCCTTTTAAAATTGAAGAAGTGTTAAGCAAGGTTTCATGAACACACAAGCAAAATATTTTTATCAAAGTTTAAAAAAAGCCATTAAATTCGAAAAATTTTATTCAGAGTAAAAGGTGATTTGTTGAAATTATTAATGATTGTGGACGATGAAAAAGACATCAGGGAGTCGGTAAAACTTATTTTAGAAAAACACAACTATAAAGTGGTTACTGCCAAAGATGGAGATGACTGTTTGGAGAAGTTAAAAAAGTTCAAACCTGATTTGATTTTAATGGACATAATGATGCCCGGCACTCCAGTGAAAGAAGTTGCTGAAAAAATCCACGGACCAAAAATTGCTTATTTGTCAATTTTAAAGAGGGATGACGCAGAAAGAGAGAACATGATTTCAGAGGACTATGCTGGCTATATCCAAAAGCCTTTTGAAATAAATCAATTGGTGAACAGTGTAAACAAATTAGTTGCTTAGTGGTTTGTGAATTTTATTTTGTTGGCTGGAAAACGTGAATAGATGGGTGAAGAAGAACTGAAGAGATTTAAGATTTCATTGAAACTGAAAATAATTTTAGGAATACTGTTCATTTCAGGAACGCTGATAGCAATAGCTTTTCCTCTTCTTTTTTCTTCTTTTGACAGAGCTGTTTTAGATGACGTAAGAGAAGATCTTGACGTTATTTCATTTTTTCAAAAAAACAGAATTCAGGATGAAATAGAAAAAAGTTTTGAAAGACTTAAAGGAATAACAAGCAGAACTCAGTTGAGATTAAGCCTTAAAAATTACCTAGAGTTAAGTGATTCAGAAGAAAAAATTAGGATTTCTAAAATATTAGGTGACGCATTATTGTCAATAAAGGATTTTAGAAACATCCATGTTCTTGATACAAGTGGAGTTGTTCTTGCTTCAACAGACAAAGGGTTAGAAGGAAAAATATTGTCGCAGGAAAATTATTTCAAAGAAGGGATTATAAAGGATTCATTTAATTTTGATGAAGAAAAAGAATTAATTTATTTGAGCGGGCCCTTAATCTTTGAAGACACAATTCTTGGAGCAGCTGTAATCGAGCTGTCAAATGAAAAATTTAAAGAAATTATTTCAAATTATTCAATGCTTGGAGAAACAGGAGAAACGATTCTAGGAAGGAGAAATAGAGACGGAACAATTTCATTTCTTTTTCAAAGAAGATTTGAAATTTTTGATTCTTCTGGAAATAAAACTTACTTGCCGGGAGTCAGCATGAATTATGCTTTGTCAAAGCAGGAGGATTTTTTTGAAGAAATACTTGATTACAGAGGAGTGTCTGTCGTATCCTATACAAGGCATATCCCTGAAGTGAATTGGGGGCTTGTAGTAAAAAAAGACAGAGAAGAGGCATTCAAGCCTTTAATTGATTTAAGGAGCACCATTTTTTTTATTTTCATTGCTGTTGCAGTTCTTTCAGCTTTGCTGATTATCTTTTTATCTAATCAAATATTTGTGCCAATTAAAAAAATAACCCAAGCAAACAAATCATTAGGTAAAGGCGACTATTCAGTAAGAGTTAAAATCAAATCAGGAGATGAATTGCAAGAATTAGGGGAGAGCTTCAATAATGCAGCAGAGGCATTAGGTAAGCTGGATGAAGAAAGAAAACAGCTGGATAAATCAAAAACAGAATTTTTAAGCATTACAAGCCATGAACTTAGAAGCCCGATGACTCCAATGATTGCTCAAATGCAGATGCTTAAAGAAGGGTATTTTGGCAAGCTGGGAAAAGAAAAGGAAGAGTCGCTGGACATAATTTACAGGAACACTTTAAGGCTGGACTCATTAATTCAGGATATTTTGGAAATTTCAAGAATTGAGGCAGCAAGGCTGAAATTTAATTTTGTTCTAAAGAAAGTGGAAGATGTTGTAAAACAAACAGTAGATGGAATGAATAATTTTCTGCCCGAAAAAAATATTCAAATAATTGCAAACATTGATAAAATTCCTGAAATGGAATTAGATCCTGACAGATTAATGCAGGTTTTAATAAACCTCGTAAATAATGCCAAAAAATTTTCTGAAAAAAACTCGAAGATTTTTATTTCCGCTAAAATTAAAAATGACATGATTGAATTCAAGGTTCAGGATCAGGGAGCAGGAATTTCAAAGGAAGGTCAAAAAAGAATTTTTGAGCCATTCTATCAAGAATTAAAGCCAATGAGCAAAAAATATGAAGGAACAGGGCTCGGTCTTGCAATCTGCAGAGGGATTGTTGAAGCCCAAAACGGAAGAATTTGGGTGGAAAGCGAAACAGGAAAAGGATCAACTTTTTATTTTACGATTCCTCTAATTCCGGTTAAAGAAATCAAACCAATAAGAATATTATTTTCTCCGCAAATGGAAATTGAAAGAAAAATTTTAGACTTGTTCAAGGAATTTTTAGGCCCGTTAGGAGAGCAGGAATTCAGTGTGCTAAAAAAAGAAAAGAAATTGGAATTAAAAAATTTAATCAGCTACTTAGATGAACTTTACGCGAAACAAATACTGTCGCAAACCAAATTAGAAGTCTTCAAAAAAAAAATAAAAGAAATAATGGTGGAAAAAGAAAAGGAGGCCAATAAATGAAAAGGTTTCCTTTTTTGGATTTAAGCTTGTGGAATCTGCTTTTTTTTGGATTTATTATTATTGTACTTATTAGTTCCATTTTAGTAAATTATTCAATTGATTTGGCAACCAACGAATTAAGAAATGAAACGATTAAAAACACGCTTTTAATGACTTCAGAGTCAATGAATAAAATTGACAGGTCAATCAGCCACAGAATTGATGAAATGGAAGTTTATGCTTCCGCTCAGACCTTGATTCAGGAATTAAAGAAGTCAAATCAATTTTTCAGTGAATTAAATGAGCCTCTTCAAGTAATTTTGGAAAGAGAAAAAGAATGGAGAATCACTCCAGTGGAAGAAATAACTCCATTCATGAATGAATTAATAAACAATGAAGCATCAATTCATTTAAGGCACAGGCTGGATCTGCATTTCGGAGAAAAAGTAGACAGCACGTATCAAGAAGTTATTGTAGCAGATGCTTTCGGGGCGAATGCTGCAATTACCGGAAAAACAACTGACTATTATCAGGCAGATGAAGAATGGTGGCAGAAGGCAAAAGAAGAAGGGATTTATTTTAGGGACATAGAATTTGATGAAAGCACTAAAGTTAATTCTTTTTCTGCTTCAATACAAATTCTTGATGAAAAAGGAAAATTTATCGGCGCCACT
>DATDZZ010000080.1:0-3241 GCA_035288565.1 archaeon | reverse complement strand
GATATTCTTTGAAGCAGTTTTTCACCATAGCCTGCCCTGCTTTTTCCTCTCTGTTCTTCTTCTACAATTTTTCTGCCAATCTCAAAATAAGCTTTAAGCATTTCAGCATTCACAGCAGTAAAACTATGATTGCCTTGCATTGCTTAAAATCCATTTAATATCTGAAATAAGTCTTCCAAAATCAGCGACAGTCATTTAATAAAAAAAAGAATTAATGATTTAAAAACAAAAATGCAGGCAGATTTCCGTTGAATCAGCTTAAAGTAATTTTCTCAGAAAATTTTTTTCCCTGCAATTTTTATTATTTTTTTTGAAATAAATATTTTTATTGAAACAGAAATCATTGAAAAAATAATGAAGAAAATTAAGTAAGTGAAGATTTCGCTTGAAATGTTTGATAGAATTTTTTCAATTAAGTTCAGTAAAATAGAGTAAATTCCTGCTGAGCTTGAAGAGAATTCAATGAATTTGTTCCTTAAAAAATCAATGGCAATGAAAACAAGCCCCAAGCCAAGCGAGATTTCAATTAATGCCTTTGAAACGTAAGTGAAAATCAATGAAATTTTGTTTGCAATCAAGATTATTGCAGTGAATAAAATTATTGAAAGGACAATTAAAGCAAAGTTAAGCGAATTAAATAACCTTAAAATTGTGCTTATTGACTGAAACACTATTCCTTCTCCAAGGCTTTCAGCTAAATCAATTTCATCAGGAATCTCTGCCTTTTCAAGAATCATTTCAGCTATTTCCTGAGTGCCTGCATTTTCGGCTTTTTCAAATTCTTCTGGAAGGTTTTCGCTTGACTCAAGCAAAGGAAAAATTATTTCCTTTGAAAGGCTTTCCTTGAAATTTTCCTTCACTTCCTTGAAAGAAATTTTCATTTCAAGCTCTTCAGTTTCTCCTTTAATGAATGAAAAGAATCCAGTTAAAGCTGATTTTAATTGCTTGTCAAAGATTTCTTTTGTAAGGCTTTTCCTGAACAGGTCTTCTAATTGCTTTGCGGTTATTGGATAGTTTTCTTTATCTCTGCTCATGGATGAATGCATTCCTTGAGCTGCATCAGAAATCATTGAATCATAAAAATTTGATCCCTCTAATTCTGAAATAATAAGGCCTTCATTCAAAAAATTTGAAGCAAAAACATTTAATAGAATTAAATTGGTTGCAAGAAAAGAAAAAAATAAAACCAAGAAGAACAATGAAAGGTTTTTGAATAAATTAAAAAAATTCATTTAACTCAATTGAAGCTTTTCTTAATTTTGCGGTTCTTCTTCCCCTTCAAGAGGCTCTTCATTCAATGGCTCATCTGTTGATTCCCCTGATTCAAGGGAGGCCTCTGAAGGCTCAGGCATTGAAGGCCCTGAAGATCCTTTTCCAGCCTTTCCTTTAAAATAGAAAGTGAAGTAAAGAATTGCAAAAGTAAGAATTATTGGAATTAACTGATTCAAGATGCTTGCATTAAAGAAGCTGTTCATGTCAGATAAAAAGAATATCCATACAGCAATAATTGCAAGCAGCCCAATGATTCTTAGTGTGTGGCTGTTCATCATTAAAGGATAAGATTTTTGCAGTATTTAAATTTTTCTTGCAATGGCGCTTTAAACCTTTTTGGAGCTAATTAATTGCATGAAGCTGGTCTTTTTGCTTTCGCTTGCATTAATTTTGTTTTCAGGGTGTTTAGTTCAGCCGGAGCAGCCGTCAAGTGATTTAAAGGCATTAAAAGAGCAGGTTACAATAACTTTCAGGGTGCTTGACTCCAATGGCTATGTAATTGAAGAAAAAGGGATAAATGTATTGAAGGGAAGTAATGCTTTTGATGCATTAAATGAAAGCTTTGCAGTGGATTCGCAGGACTTTGTTTTCGGGAAAATGGTGAAAGGAATAAATAAAAAGTATCCAAAGGAAAACGAGTACTGGGCTCTTTACGTTAACGGATTTTATGCGGAAAAAGGAATAAGCGATTACACTTTAAAGGAAGACACTTTAATTGAATGGAAGCCGGAAAAAATTGAGTCCTTCATTCAATAAAGCTCTTGCTTACTTCGACTTTATTTTCGTTTATTAATTTTAATTCTTTTACAAAAAACTCTGATTCATGATTCAATGAATTTTTTTTCACTGAGCCCTTAACGGTAATGGGCTTTCCGGTTAATTCATCTTCAATGCCTTCAATGAATGCTTCGCTTCCTTTTGCTTCAATTTCTTTCAATAATTTTTCTTTGCTTAAATCAAGCAATTCAGGAACAAGTTCTCCGAACAAAACGCATCTGATTATTCCTGTGCCGTCATCCAATTCAAAAGAAAAAACAAAATTTTTTTCAGGAATAGTTTCTCCGTGCTCCTCGCAAACAAATTTATTTTCAAATTCCTTCACTCTCTTCCTGCATTTGCTGCAGACATTAAAGCTTAACTTGTTTTTATTCAGTGAAACAATTGTTCCATGCAGTTCCTTGAATGAATCTTTTCCGCTTAAATCTTCGACTTTCATTTTCTCGTAATTATAGGAAACCAATTCATTCACTTTCGGCAAGTCAAGTTCAGTTTCCTGCTTTAAGATTCTTGCAGTCCACCCAAGATTTAATTCAACTGCATTCAATCCCTTTTTAGTGTAAGCTCCCTCAATTTTAACTGCATCTCCGACCCTGAATTTCTCTAACTCGGAAGCAAGCTCATTCCATGCAGTAACTCTGATTGTTCCTGAATCATCTCCTATTTCAAAATTGTATAAAGAGCCTGAAGCTTTCTCTGAAGAGAAATCTTTTTTTCCGTACATTTTAATTATTCTTGCAATCAAGTCAACTGAAGCCATGTTTTCCTTTAAGTCCTTAATTTTCTTTAATTCCTGCTTTGCTTTTTCCTTTAACTTGATTTCTCCGTTGTAGCCTAAATTCAACTGCAGTTTTTCATTAAAGCTTGAAACATAGCAGTTCCTCAATAAAATTTTGTCTCCTTTAGAGATTTTTTTTTCTTCAAGCAAAGCGACATCCTTGTGCCAAAGCGTTAAACGAATTTCTCCTGTTTCGTCTTCCACTACAAGATTAACTAGTTTTCCTTTTTTTCCGTTTTTTTCAAATTCCTTTGACGCAAAAACCTGCTTGACTGAAACCTCTAAATTAATGTTATTCATTCCGTCTTCAAGCGAGCCGATTTTAATTAATTCAGTAAGCGAATCCTCCAGCTTTAAGTCAACTTTCAAGTCTTTTGCAATCATGAAAGCAGCACCAGAATCAGTAAGCAGGCC
>DATDZZ010000079.1:0-2150 GCA_035288565.1 archaeon | reverse complement strand
TTAAGAGACCACATGAATGACTTGGAATTAATTTTTTCAATGCTGGGCGAAGCATCCACTAAAAGAATTGCAAAAGATAAAGATGCGCAAGGGTTTATTGAAAATAAGGAAGCTGCAAAAGAAGGTGGAACAGTTGCAGGAGTAGCAAGAAAAGAGCTCGAACAAAGAAGTGTTCACAAAGTATCTGCCTCAGAAAACTACATTTCTGAACCAGAAAAAAAGAAAAAATTAAAAGAAAAAAATCAATGAAACAAAAAAATTTCTAAAAATAACTCAATTCTTTTCCACATTCTATTTTGGTTATCTGTTCCTGAAATCCCGGTTCATATATTTGAATTATTTTGTATTTTCCTGAAGTTGAATGGTTTTCTTTTGAGTCTCCTTTAATTGTCTGCTCTAAAATTAAAATTGTACCCCAGTAAATCCATTTCCCTTCAATGTTTTGCACTAAAAAGCACCTCACAGGAGAATGATGATAAATCCTTGCTTTAGCTTTATCATGAAATTCAAATATTTTGTCTTTCACTTCCTCTAACTTAATTGGGTTTTTTCTGTGCGTTTTTAAATCCAATATATCTACTGGAAACCCCTGCTCTTTAGTTATCTGCAGTGTATCATTTAATTCAATAAAACTTCCCATCACTTTCCCTTCAAATCAAATCTTTTATTTTCATGAATACCTTGCTCTTCCCTCTATTTCCTTAATTTTTTCACTGATTTTTATTTTTGATTCTTTTTCATATTCATTTAAAATTAATTGCCAGCCTTCCTTTAATTTGAAGTGAGTTGCAAGAAAAGTTTTTTTTAAATTCAGCAAGTCAACTGCTTTGTCTTCCAGCTTGCTTGACTCGTAAGATAATCCGAAATCAATCAAAACTAATTCTTTTCCTTTATCTTTTGCCTTGATTACATTTGATGTTGTCAGGTCTCCGTGAATTAAATTATTTTTATGCATTAATGAAATGATTTTTCCTAATTCCTTGCAGTAAATTAAATTTTTTTTATTTAAAGTTTCTTTCAGTGTTTTGCCTTCAATGAACTCCATTACAATTTTTTTTTCTTTTCTATTTAAATCAAAAATGAAGGGTGTTCTTACCCCGATTTTTTTTGCTTTATGGATCATTAAAGCTTCTTTCTTTATTCTTTCAGAATTAATTTTTTCATCCAATTCTCTTGCCCTGTATTTTTTTGGATTCCTTTGCTTGACTATGACTTTTCTGCCTAAAAAATTATCCTGAAAAATTACTGCCTCTGCTCCGTGCTTTAATTGCTTCATTAAAAAATAGTTTCAGGAACTTCTTTTAATCTTTTACTGAAAGCTGCAGGCTTCATTAATGTTATTTATTCCGTCGCTTAAAAGAGCTTTGAATGAACTTACTGCAATTGAAAGCCTGTCAGCTTCAATCAGTGTTTCTTCTTTCAATTGCTTTCCTAAAAGAGTGTTCAAATTCCTTTCAGCTTCATTTAAATTATTTAAAGCTAAATTGAATTGTCTTTTTGCCGCGCTTAATGCTCCAAAGCAGTCTAATTGAACTTGGCTTTGCTCTGAAAGCGCTTTCCTTCCTTCGTTGAATGAATTAATTCCTTTCAGGTAAGAAATTTTTGAGTCAACCAGCAGCTTTATTTCAGCTGCATTCAGTGCATTTGAACTGCTTAATTCATTTGAATAAGCCTGCAATTCATTCAATAAATTGTTTCTTTGAATGTTTGTTGGAGGGGCAAAAGAATTCTCTTCAACTCCCTGCCTTGACTCTATTTCTTTAAACCTTGCAGTTGTTTCTTCTCCTTGAAGGCAGCCGCTTGCAGTAATCAAAATAATTAATGCAATGAACATGAAAACTGCTTTTTTCATGTATAGAATTGGCTTTTCTAATATTTATTTATTGGCATTCCATTTACAAATGCTCAATGAAAGTAAACAAAGAAGAAACAAGAATCCTAAAAAAAGCCAATGGAAAAAGAACTCACAAGAACAAATTATTATTAACTTAAAAAAAGATCAGCTTATTTTATATCCAAACTTTCTGTCATAATTTTTGTGGTCAAGCCATTCAAGCACTATGCTGACTGCAATAAGCTCCTTGCTTTCCAGCTGAATAAATGAGGCGCCAAGCGTTTGGCAAATTGTATTTCCAAAGATTATCTATTCC
>DATDZZ010000078.1:0-4318 GCA_035288565.1 archaeon | reverse complement strand
AGCAAATAAATTTGTAAAACCAAAAATTAAGTTAGTTGTATTGATTGCCCCTAAAATAATAAGAAAACTGGCTGAATTAATTTTCCTGAAAATTTTGCTTGAAATAAATGCTGCCTGCGCATTCCCTATTCCCGGAAAAATTGAAACAAACAAGCCTGACAAGCAGCCAATAAATGAAAACTTAAGCAATTTTTTCCTTAAATAATTGTTTGAAGAAATTTTCTGCTCAACATAAAGAGAAGGCTTTATTAAAGAACAAAAAAGCTGGGGAAAAACAAAAAAACCTGAAATTAAAACAAACAAATTGCTTTCAACCAGAATAAAGTCATTCAATACAAGCAGTCCGAGAAAGCCGGACGAAAAAATAACATAAAAAGAGATCATTTTTTTCTGAAAATTTTTTTCTGAGAAAATTGAAAGCAGAATAATGGAAACCAATACAAGCGGAATCAAGTAATTCAATGAAAAACTGTATTCACTTAACGCAAAAAAATAAACCGGAATTAAAAGAAATGAAGTTAATCCTGCAATTAATCCTCCTATCGCAGTAAGCTTTATTGCATGAAAAGCTTTTCCTTTAAGAAAAAATTTCTGTCCGGGAAGAATTGAAAGAAAGCTTTCAGTTCCTGAAGCCCCGAATAAAACAGCTGGAACAAAATCAAAAAAAGACTGGCTTACAGCCAAGCCGACAAAAAATAAAGCTGCATTAAAGTCCCTGAAATCAAGGAACTCCAATGCATAAAAAGAAACCGAATTAGAATGAATTCCGGGAAGCAGTCCTGTAAATGCCCCGGAAAAAATTCCAAGCAATAGAAAAAGAATTGATTCAATCATTGATTATTTCCTCCACTTCAATTTCCAGTTCTCCCCTGTATTCTTTAACACTGCCAAGAACTTTCACTGAATCAAAATTCTCTACAATCAAGATTTCTTTCTTTGAAGGGCTGAATATCACTGCCTTGATTTTCTTCAAGTCAATTAAATCGAATACAAGAACATTGTTTTTCAAAGAAACGTTTTCAATTCTTCCCTGCACTTTCACTTTTGAATTCAAGTCAGCTTCATTGATTTCAAAAACCCTTTTCTCTTTTGCTTCAAAGAAAAAATAAAAAAACAAAAGAAAAAGCAGGCCAAGAACGCTTGCAGCAATTGACAGCTTTGAAAGCCTTTCATCTGAAATCATTTAAACCTTTTTAGCAATTGTTTTCAGGCTTGCATCAATTGACTTTAGCACTCTTAAAAGCTCTTTAAAGAACTCAGAATATTGAACCATGAAAAAAGAATTAAATTAATCAAATAAAAACAATTCATTGAATTAGTTGATTGACGAATCAATTGTTTTTATTGGAATGCCTTAATTAATTATTTTGTCCGGCCTGCTGGAAAAAAAGCCTTTCTTCACTGCAACCTTTACTTTCCGGCCTTTCTTGAATTTCTTGTTTGATTTAACAATGAATTTTCCTGAAACAGTCAAGGAATTCAAGTCAAGCTCTGTTTCAATTACTGCAAGCTTTTCATCGCTTAAAAGAACTCTGGCTTCAATGAATTTTTTTGAATAAAACATTTTGAAGAAGAAAATTAAAATCAATAAAAACACTAAAAAAGGAATCAAATAAGTGCTTGCTAAAAGCAGCTGAATTTTAAAGAAATTCATTAAAAAAACTGACTGTGCAGCTAAAAGTAAAAACAAGAAAAATGCAATGAACACATTTCTGTCTTTCCTGAAATCATTTAAAGCCTTGAAAAAAACTTTCAAGTACAGCAAATTAAAAACAATTTGAGCATAAAAAGCAGGAACTGAAAAAAATGAATAAACAAAGCCGTTCAATAAAAGCAAAATTAAAATAATTTGAAGCTTTAAAACACTTAAAGACCTTGAATTCAATTCAGTTATTTGAGGAAAAATTTTTTCAAGCATTAAAACACTAAGAAAAATTTACTGCAACTGTGCTGTAATTTGAAGTGGCAGCCAGCTCTGATTCAAGCGATGACTCCAATGAATCCTTTAAATCGGGCCTGTCAGCAGAAAAAGAGCTTGGATCAATATACAAGTTTAAAACCAAATCAGTTGCAGTTGAAGAAGAATCAACCTCGATTTTTCTTAAAGTGTAGTTCTCGCTCGCCTGATCCAATGCCTCCATTGTCTTTAATTTAGTTTTCCCGATAATGAAAGTATCCCCCAAACCATTAAGCCACATTACAACAATTAAAAGAGTAGTGACTATAACAAAAGCAGTTACAAGAATTATTTCCAATGAAGCCTGGCCTTTATTATTCATTTAAATCAAAAATTACTCTACTCTTGAAACCGTGACAGTGTTGGATGTGCTGTCCTTTGAAACCCTTACCTTGCTTAGCACTCCAAAATTCTCTCCGCCGACATCAACGCTTCCAGTTAAAGGAACTCCGTCAATTACTTCCAGGTTTCCAGTACAAGTAATTGAAGTTGGACTGACATCAGTGCAAGTAGTTCCAGGAGCCTTATTCGGAGAGTTCTTTACATTAGTTAAAAATTCGGGTTCTCCTTCAATCAATGCAGTAAAATTAACTGCTCTTGCAGCTGAATCAAAAATTAATCTGGTATTCTTTGGAGCAAACAAATTCAAAGTAATTTGACTGTCTCCAGTAGAGTACTGAACAAAATCAACTGCATTAACAAGCTTTTGAGCAGAAGACTTAGCCTGAGCCAGAGCTGTAACATCTTCTCCAACCATTATTGCATTCTTTACAACAGGAATAACCAAAACCTGAATATAAAGCAGCACAACAACAAGAATCAAAATGAATTCAATTGAAACCTGGCCTTTTTTATTCAAAAAATTAAATTCCATAGCAAATCCCCAACTAAATTCAATGCAAGATAACCAATCAATATTGCGGGAGCAAAAGGAGCACTCCTCTTAACCAATATGTGATTCCCTAATTTATTCTTATTAACATACTTTTTTAATTCCTTTATCTGATTCAATGAAGCGCCGGCAGCACTCCTCTGAGAAACAATAACCTTTCCCTGAGGATTTAAAGCGCTTAAAACGCTTTGAACCTGCCCTTTACTTGCATATTCTATGAGCTTTAATATATTTAAACCTTTCACCCTTTCCAGTTTCCCTTCGCTTTCAATAATGGTTTCGCCTGCAATTTCTCCTTCCTCTAGCTCGGAAATCTTTTTTTCACTGACCATTACCTCTTTATTAATCCAAAGCAAATAAAGAAAAGCCATAATTAAAGTCAAAGCAATGAAAAGAATTACTGCACTTAAAGCAATGTCAACTGCATTAAACGGATTCGAAATCAAAACAAAAACAGAAATCAAAGCAATAAAAGAATACTTCACATTTTTTTGAAGCCTTAAAACGAAATACAATAAAATTATTCCAAGAAACCAATCAAAAGGAAAAGAAACAATTAATGAAAGAAAATTGAATTCAAAATTTTTGAATCCAATGAAATCAAACAAAGCCTTTACTCCAAAAGCAATAACGCTTAGCTCTAAAACAGAAACAAATTTTTTCTTTGAATTAGAGAAAACCTTTTCAATAATTTTTTTTTGAAGGTCTTTTCTTGAAGCCAAGCCAGTAACACTGATAAGCAGCGCATAAGGAAGCATTGAAAACAAGCTGAAAACAAACAAGCTCAAAAAGAAAAATGGAAGATTAATTGCATTGAACAACTGCCCGCTTAACCCAAAAAAAGAGCCTAAAACAAAATAATTAATTGGATTCAGCGAAGCTATTCCTGTGAAAAGCTTTACATCTCCCCCAGCCCAGACGCCTGCCTTCCATAAAGCGTAAGCGAAAGCAAAAGAAGCAGCTGCGCTGAAAACACTGAAAGCAAGAATAAAAAAATCATTCAATAAAAAAGACTGCAGTGCATGCAATGCAATTCCTAAAGCAATCAGAGAATAAGTCAATTTATTTGGAATAATTCTTTCCCTTAAATCAGTAAAAGTCCCTAAAAGCAATCCAATTATTGAAATAAAAAAATAAGCTGAAAAAAACATTTCAATCAAATGTAAAAAGAAAAAAAAGTATTATTAATGGAAAGTTTAAGATGAAACCTTTTAAGATGCCAGCAAAGAAGCGATTGATTCTGATGCAATCTGAGAGATCTGCCCGGCAGCACCCTGGCCAATATCAGTAACAACCCCAGCCAAAATAGCTGCAATCATGGCAAGAATTACGCTAAACAAAACAGTCAATAAATACTCTAATGACACTTGTCCTTTTTCATCCATTTTAATACCTTTTACTGTGCGCTTGCCAACGTTTCATCAATTTTATTAAAGAAAGTTTTCTGAGTTTCCCCTAATCTGTTTGTA
>DATDZZ010000077.1:0-4333 GCA_035288565.1 archaeon | reverse complement strand
CCTAATGGAAATGGCGATGAACCAAAAGATGACGATAAAGGAGAAAATGAAAACTTTTTTTCAGCTCCTCAAACTGGATTCGTTGTTTTAGGGGAAAGCCAAATGACTTTCTTAGGCTTGATTGCCTTGATTATTGTTTTAGGTTTATTGAAGAAATAAACCTTTAACTTTCTTTTTTTTTGTTTCTTTTTTCTTTGCTTTTCTTTCATTATTTAAATGTTTGTTCGAAAAGTTAAACGAATTTCTTTTTAAATTTTTTAGACTTGTCTTTTTCATGGCTAATGTTTTTGAACAGATTCTTGAAAAGGAAACAGTTTTCAAGGACAGGAACTTAATTACTCCTCATTACACTCCGAGAGAGCTTCCGTTCAGGGAAGCACAAATAAAGGAAATAAGCGAAATTTTGTCGGGTTTAATTAATTCATTAAAAGTGAATAATCTTTTCTTGTATGGAAAAACCGGAACAGGGAAAACAAGCACTGTAAGGCACGTGATTTCTGATTTGCTGGATTACGCAAATAAAAAGGATTCAAAGATTAATGCAATTTACATTAACTGCAGGAATCATTCAACTAAGTACAGGGCTTTGCTTAAATGCCTGAAAGAGCTTTATCCAAACGAAAACTTTTTAGGGTTCTCAGCCGGCTTTGTTCATGAAAAATTAATTGATTACATTAAAGAAAACAAGAATTCTGTTGCAGTTGTTTTGGATGAAATAGATAAATTAAAGGAGTTGGATGACTTGGTTTATGCTTTGACTAGAGCGAATGATGAATTTGAGAAAGGCTCGATTTCAGTTATAGGAATTTCAAACAATTTAATGTTCAAGGACAGGCTTGATCCAAGAACCAAAAGCTCTTTATGCGAGAAAGAAATTGTTTTCTCTCCTTACAATGCAGAGGAATTAAAGGAAATATTAATTCAGAGAGTGAAGCTTGCATTCAAAGAGAATACAGTAAGCGATTCAGCAATTAATTTGGCGTCAGCTATTGCTGCAAAAGAATCAGGAGATGCAAGAACTGCTTTAATGCTTTTATTGAGGGCAGGAGAAATTTCTGACAAAAAAGAAAAAAAAACTGTTTCAGAAGAAGAAATTTTTGAAGCAAAAAAATCAGTTGAAGAAGAAATAATTTTTTCAATGATTTCAACTCTTCCAAGCCAAGAGCAATTAGTGCTTTTATCGATTGCTGAACTGAGCTTGAAGAAAACAGGAATAACTAATCTTTCAGGAGAACAAGAGAAAGGATTAATGTTTTCAGGAGAAGTTTACGAAAAATACCAGAAACTTGCAAAAAACCTTGGAGAAAACGTTGTTTCAACTAGATGGTATAGGCAGTATATTTCAGAGCTTGAAATGTATGGATTGATTCACACAACTAATTCCGGGCCGGGGCAGAGAGGCCAGACAAGATTAATTAAATTAGGCTTTGATGCAGAAAAAATCAAGAACGTTTTAGAGAAAGAACTGAACTGATTCTTTTTTATAAGCTATTTAAGAAAAATAAAGCATGGGAGGGATTAAATGAATAAAATTTTTTTAGGTTTAATTGGTTTAATAACTTTATTGATTTTTTTGTCTGGATGCTTGGGCTTCGGGCCTCAGCCTCAAGAGCAGGCTTCAACAGGAAATGGCTCTTTGAGTGCGGCAAGCAATGTTCCTGTTTGTGATCCAGAAGACCAGGAATGCGTTCTTCCAAAAATGCTTTCATGCACTCCTTTCAGGATGTCGCAGTTTCAGGAAGGAGATCCAGAACAGGGAAGCCCTAGAATGGAAATGGCAATGGAAATCCTTGGCTTGAAAGGAAATAACTGCGAGGCAACAATTTCTTTTAAAGTGGCTGAAGGGCCTTTAAGTGCTTTGCCTGCAACAGTAATTAAGTGCTCTATTCCAAAAGATGAATTGGGAAAACCGGATCAAGGAGACATTATGGAGAAATACTGTGAAAAGCCTCCATTCATGGGACAATAAAAAAAGGATTTAGAACTGGCCAAGCATTGTCTGGCCTTTTCTTTCAATTTCCTTTAATTTTTCTTTTTCTTTCTCTGAAATTTCTTTTCCCATTCCAATTTGTTCTTTTAAATCTAAAGCAATTTTTTGTCCAAGAATTCGCGCCAACTCAATTAATTCTATTTTCTTTAAGTCATTTAATCCTTTAACGTTGTTTTTGAATAATAAGCGGGCTCTCACTCTTCCAATGTTTTTTAATTGAACTAATAAAAGAAGTTCTTCTCTTACTCCGTACTTCATTCTGTGCCTTAAATTATTTAATTCAGGGAAATGCTCTTTCAATTCAATTAATTTCTCTAATTCAATTAAGCAGTAAAGAAGCCAGTCAGCTCTTTCAAGCTTTCCCCTGAAAATTCCTGGAAGCAGATTGAATTCCTTAATGATTGATTCATCTGATTCTTCTTTAATCCATTCATTGAATGCCTTAGCTAATTGAAACTTTGCAAGCAAGTCATGGTCATCATACATTTTTTTATTTAAATCAAAAAAGAATTTGTTTTTTTCTTCAAGCATTTCTCCCCATAAAAGAGATTCTTTTTTTGCTGCAACTGTTGGATAAGGGTACAATTCAAATGAATCGCAAATCAAAAACAGGTAAGCAAGTTCTTTTTTTCTGCTGTTTTCCTTCAAAGTTTTAATGAAATGATTAGCTGTAATTGGATCCAAGTAAAGCTCTGCAACTCTCCTGCCTAATTGAGTAGCATAAAACTTTTCTCCTTCATTTAAAACAAACTCCATTTCCATTAATTCATTCAATAAATCATTCAATTTAGCAAACAATGAAGTCATGTCCCTGAACTGTTTTCCGTAAAAAGTGTTTTCAAAAAACTTTTCCATTGAATTCAAATTGAAAATGAAATTGCTTGCAATTAAAGCCAGCAAATGCATTCTAAGCACTGGCTCAATTCCAAGCTTTGAAGTAATTTCTTCAATCTCTCCTAAAACATATTTTTCCATTAATTCTTCTGCTTCAAATTCATTTCTTGCAATTAAAATGCTTCTCCCTGAAGAATCGTATTTCGGTCTTCCGGCTCTGCCGCTCATTTGCTTGTATTCTCTTACAGGAATTAATTCATTGCCGAATCTTCCGTATCTGTAAAGAGAAGGAATTATCACTGTGTGCGCCGGCATATTGATTCCTGCAGCCAATGTCGGGGTGGATGCAATTGCCTTCAATTTCCTGTCCCTGAACAAATCTTCCACAATAGTTCTCTGCTTTTGTGTCAAGCCTGCGTGATGAAAAGCTGCGCCTGCTTCAACCAATTCACTTAATGATTTGCATTGAGAAGTAGGAGTCTCTAAAGCGTAGAGGATTTCCTGCGAATGCTTTTTCAAAAAAATTTTTTCTTTTTCATTCAACTGCTTTACAGTAATTGAGGAAAGATTTCTTGCAATTGATTCAGCTCTCTTCCTTGAATTCGCAAAAATCAATGCCTGCTTTTCTTTCTCAAAAGTATTTAAGAGCAGTGAATTCAATTCATCTTTCTGCTTTTTAATTTCCTCTTCCTTGTCCTCAAATTTAATTTTGTCATTGAAATAAATTCCTTCCTTTAATGGGACAGGCCTGTAATCTGATTCAATTAATTCTGCTTTAAGCCAAGAAGCAAGCTCTTTTCCGTTGGGAATCGTTGCACTCAATCCAATTACCTGCAGGCTTGGATTCATTAACTTTAGTTTAGTAATAACTAATTCAATTACCGGGCCCCTATCTGAATCAATTTCATGAATTTCATCAACAATTAAAACTCCTACGCTGTTCAGCCATGAAGCGTTATGCCTCAGAAGAGAGTCGCATTTCTCATAAGTAGTGTAAATTAAATCAAAATTCTTTAAATAGCTTGAACCTGAATCAAAGTCGCCAGTAGAAATTGTTGCCTTGATTTTTAATTCCTTTGAATATTTTTTCTTGAATTCATGAAAATGCTCTGAAGCTAATGCCCTTAATGGGCAGGTGTAAATTACTTTCAATTTTTTGTTTACAATTGAATTAATTGCAGCTAATTCTCCTACAATTGTTTTCCCTGAACTTGTTGGGGCGCTGACAACTGCATTATTGCTGAAAATATCTGCCTTTAATGCCTGCTTCTGCATTGGATTGAATTCCTTGAAGCCGTTGATTTCAAGCACTTTTTTTTCTATATCCAGAACTTTTTTTTCAATGCTCATTACTCATTAAATTGTTGTTTAAATTTATAAAAGCTGGGAAAGCAGAATTCCGGTGAAAAAAAAGAGGTAAAAATAAAAGCATTGAAAGCATTCAACTTATTATGGGAAGACGAAGAGGATCAACTGGATCTTCAAATTCAGGTGGAAACGGAAAAAGAA
>DATDZZ010000076.1:0-10296 GCA_035288565.1 archaeon | reverse complement strand
GCTTGCACTGCTTAATGCAGTGCTTTTCGCCAACCTTTATTAAAGGTTGCGCCGGCTGGACGGCGGACGGGACGGCGAGCGGAATCTTTTGCGTGAGTTAGGCACTATGCACTCCACGTATTGAGCGAAGCGAAATACGTGTACCCAGACTCGCCGGCTGGACGGCGGCTTAAATGATCATATGCGCAAGGTGGAACTGGATTGTGCTTTCCCCTAAATTATAGGAAACTTTTATTGGAGAATCAGATTTTATTTCAAGGAAAACTTTTTTTTCGTTTTCAGCTTCTTTCAAGATATTGATTAAGTAATTCAATGAATACTTGGAAACTATTTCGTCTTTTCCTGCAACAGATGCTTTTGCCCCTTTAACAATTGTTTTTAACTGTCCTTGGCTTCCTCTTGCTTCAAGCATTAATTTTCCTTTTGAAACTTTTAATATAATGCTTGAGCCGAATAAGGCTGCGTCCTTTAATGCTTCTTTCAGGTTTCTTGCATTCACTTCAATTTTTGCTTCAAAGCTTGCTTCAGGGATTTTAATTTCATCTTCATTTAAGTCAATTAATGGAAGTTTGAAGTGCCTTGAAAGGTCTCCTTCCAGATTCAAGTTTAGCTCGCTTTCGCTTAACTCCATTGAAAGCCTGTCTTCAGTTGAAGCTCTCTGCATTATTTTATTTAATTCAGCTAAATCCACTCCGATAAGAGAAGGCTCTACTTCATATTTTTCGAAATTCTTTTTATCTAAAAAGAAATCAACTAAAACTATTTGGCTTGGATCAATTGCCTTGAAGCCAATCCCTTTATCTGAGAACCTTAAATTTCCTTCACTTATCAAAGAAGAAATTGATGCAATTACTTTCTGCCACAACATTGCTCGCTTTAATTCAATCAAGTTTATCCCCATTAAATTAATTTCTTTGAAGTTTTTTAACTTATTCTTTTAATTCAAAGAAATCTGGCTTTATCCGGTTATCTGAAATTCTTGAATCTAAAACCAGCTCACTGGCTATTTTTCTTTTTTTTCATTAATCAAAGCAAAAAAACCCTTTAAAAAAAAAGAAATATGACGTAAATGCGTAAAAGAAACAAATTTAAACATTTATTCAATAATTTAATCAGACCGTTTCAAATGACGGTTCAGAGGGGAGCCAGGGTGGTAAGGCCTCAAAGATGTTTATCTTGCGGCTCCCTCCTCGTCCACTTACTCGCTTTCGAGCGAGTGAACCGAAGCACGATCTTCGCTTGCGCTCGATCCTGCAACCTTTTAAGAAAAGGTTGGCGAAAACACACGATCTTCGCTGAAGCTCAATACCTGGCCATAATAAGTAAATCCTGATTCTGAGAATTGAATTGAATTCGAGTCAGCTTGTCTCTATTCTTGGAGCCAAAAAGTAGATAATCTGCGCCCTGCCTATTTTGTAGGAAATTTTTATTGGAGCATCTGTTTTAAGAAATAAATCTATTTCATCCGAAGAAGAAGCCGCTTTAAGCATGTCTGAAAGGAAGTCCAATGGATACATTGCACTGCACTCGTTTTTTACTTCAAGCTTCTTTAAATCTGAATCATTTTTCTGAGAAACATTGTTTAGTTCTCCTTTGCTTGAACTTGCATTCACAAAAAATGAATCGCTTGTAACCCCTAAAGTCAAGTGATTTGAAATCAGTGAAGCGTCTTTCAATGCATCCTGAAGAAGGCCTGCATTCATTTTAATTTCTGCATCAAAATTAATTTTCGGGTTAGGAAGCTCTGTTGAGCTTAAGTCAAGCAACGGAATTGAAAATTTTCTTTTGGCATTGCCTTCAAAAGTAATATTTAATCTTGAGTCTTTTTCATCCAATTCTATTGTAAGAGATTCTTTTGCTTTGCTTCTGCCCATTACCTGGCTTAAATAGCTTAAATCTAATCCGATTTTTGTCGGCTTTTTTACTTCATAGCTTTTGAAGGCTTTTTTATCCAATTCAAAGTCAACCATTGAGATCTGGCTTGGATCAGTTGCCTTTAAAGCGAATCTTTTTTCATCAACAATGAATTCGGCTTCATCAATTAAAACAGAGACAGCGTCAACAGCTTTCTTGAATTCCTGGGCGTCATCTAAAATTAATTTAACCATCAATTCACCTATTAATAGAAAAAGAGAAACTTTTAAATCATGGTAGTCTGCAGTTGTTTTTTTGAAGGCACCCTCCCAATATCTGCAGGGGATCGTCAATTAAAAGCAGTTTAATGAAGCCGATTAAAGGAATCCTTAAAACAGCTTTTCCGTCAACTTTATTTTCCAGAATGGGGTAGAGAGAAATGCACTGCTTTTCTGAAGCAATTGCCTTGACATCTGTTCCAGGAATAAATACATTTTTTACCTGCCCGCAGTCCTGATCCATTGTTGGGTTATTGTCTCCTTTAGTTAAAAAATAATACTTGCCGCTGCTTTTAATTTTTGCAATAACTCTGTGAATTATTTGAATTCCTCTTCTCTGCTCAGTGTAAACAATTGCATCGTTTCCTGATTCTCTTGGAATTAAAAGCTCTTCACCTGAACTGAAAACAATTTTGGAAATCTCTTCATTGAATTTATCTGAAGAATAATATTGAACTGAAGCGAATTCAGAGAAAAACTTTCCTTCAATATTTTCATTTAAGTTAATTTCATCTGCATTGACTGCAGGCCCTGTTGACCCAATTAAAACAATTACATCTCCTCTAAACATGTTCGGAACCATTGAATCTGATACAACAATCACTAAAGGAGTCTGAGTGCTGAAAAGCAGGCCAAGCAAATTGTATAAAAGGAATGCAAAAACCAATGCACTAATAAGGTATACAATTGATTCAATGCTTTTGTTTTTATTCGGATTAATTCTGGGCATCAAGAACAAGTCAACGTAAGTGAATGGATCCAGCCATCTGAGCCTGAATTTTATTTCATTAACTGTTTTTCTGATTTTTTTTGAAACAATTTTTTCGTAAAATGAATTAAGAAGCTTCATTGAAGAAATCACATTGAAAGATTTTATAAACATTAATTTTAAAAAAAAAGAAAAAAATAAGTGAATTAATTAAATGAATTTACTTGATTGCTTTTTTTATTTTGCTTTCAAAGTCGCTTAATTCATCCTGAATTGCAGTGCATGCGTCAAGCAGGACTTTTTTTGGATCCTTTTTCTTTGTTTTCAAGACAAATTCTGCTTCATCATCTAAAGGATATTTTAATTTATATGACACGAAATCAACATCTGCATCCATTACCAGCCTGGTTTTCAGCAGATTGGCGAAAGTGTGCCTTTCTCCCTTTAAAGTAAATTCAAGCAAATTGCTTTCTTTTTTCGTAACTGTTATTTTCATTAATTCACCTCAAAAGCTTTTCACAAAAGCAGATCTTTTTTTTATTACTCCCAATCCATTGAATTTAGTTGTAAGCTCTACATTTCCTTTTTCAACAAACAAAACTTCTGCTCTCACAATGTCGCCGACTTTGAATTCGTCTTCCATTGACTTTACATATCTAGGGCTTGCATTTGATACCCCGATTACTCCTCTGCCTTCATTCAGAATCCTTGGCTGTGAATCCTTTTCTGCATGAAAGATTTCAACTATTGCAATTGATGACTTGACTAAAACAACTTGGCCTGTAATAATTGATCCTTTGTCAATCAATGAAATTGTCTTGCTTGAATCAACACTCACTTCATATTCTTCTTTATTGAAATTGCATGAACCGGAAGCAGAAGAAAAAACATTTCCTTTTTCGTCCTCCCAGGTGTTTTTTCCTGCAGAAAATTCTTCTGCAACAGTCAAAAATTCTCCTGGAACAACAAATCTCTGTTTATTCATTTCAATCAAAAACTAGTGCAATAGATTAATTTATTAAAGAAAGTTATTTAAATTAACCTTGAGAAGAAATTTTAAAAGCGTGATTTAATGGTATTGGAGAATTTTCTTTCAATTAAAGTGATCAGAAAGTTTCCGCAAATAATGTTTGTTGAAGGCCTTGTTCTTGCAAGCGCGGCAATTTGGCTGAGCAACTGGGTTTTTCCGTCAAATTCATCTCTTCTCCACATAGCATTTGCAGTTATTGCTTCAATGCCCACGATAACCAAATTGTTTGTTTTAGAGGAATCAATTGAAGCAAAAAAGCCTGGAAAAGCTGCTGGATTTCTTTCAAGGCACAGGAACCTGATTTCAATTTATGCATGGTTTTTTCTTGGATTGGTTTTCGCTTACTCTTTATGGTATTTTGCTTTGCCTGAAGAGGAAACAATTCTCTGCCTTTCAACTGACTCTATCTGCTTTGGCCTTCCTGTAAGAGGGGGTGTTTTTGAAGAGCAGGAGAATACTTTGGGGGCAATATCGGATTTAAAATCTTCAATTGATGGGAGCTCCACATTAAATTTAACTGGAAATCTGCTTGCTGAAGGATGCAAGGACTTTTACACTTACTTGTTTTTGATTTTTGAAAACAATTCAATTGTATTGCTTCTTGCAATAATTTTCTCATTGGTTTATGGAGCAGGAGCTTTATTTTTGATTGCATGGAATGCTTCAATAATTGGAGTGAAAATAGGGCAGGATGCAATAGCTTCAATTCCTCTTTACTCCAGCCAGTACGGAATTCTTTCAATTTTTCCTGCATTCATTCATGGATTGATTAATGCCATTGGATTGGTTCCTCATGGAATTTTTGAAATTACTGGATTCTTTGTCGGAGCAATTGCCGGGGGAATACTTTCAGTTGCAATAACCAAAAAATCATTGAAAGAGAAAGATGAATTAAAATTAATTTTAAAGGATGCTGTTGCAATTTCCTTAATGGCTTTTGCATTGATTTTCATTGGAGCAGTGATTGAGGCTTACTTTATTTCAATTAACTGCTGATTTTTTTTCCTTTTTTTCTTTCACTGCTTTAATTAAATTATTTGCCAGATCTGCTCCAAACAATTCAGCTATTTTTTCCTTGTTTTCAAGAATTAACTGCTCGGCTGACTGGCCTTCTTTTGGTTTAACTGCTCCGGCCATTTTTCCTGAAATGGTTTCAGCTAACCTGGAAATTTCAATTGGAAAAACAAGCTTTGTTGCTTTTCCTTCAGCCATTTTTTCCAGTGCCTTAATGTAATAATATGCAAGCGCTTTATCGCTTAATTCTCCTGCTGATTCCTGCACTGCCTCAATTTCTGCTTTATGCGCAAGAGCTCCATGCATTCTTGCAAGCTTTTTCTGCTCAGCTGCTTTCTGCAAGTGCATTGAATCCAATACTTCTTTGGGAATCTTAATGTCCTGCAGTTCAACTGACTGGATTTCCACTCCCCATTCCTTTGAAATGCTCACTAACTGGGTTTTTAGCTCTTCATTTAAGTCTTCTACATTTGAAATTAAGACATTTAAATCCATTCCGCCGATAACATCACGAATGATTGAGCCGACATACAATCTGGCTGCTTTTTTATAGTCATCAACTTTTATTACAGAATTCTTGACTGAATCCTTGTCTTCTTTCACTTTCATGTAAATAACTGCATCAATTTTCAATTGAATGTTTCCTTTAGTTATTACATCCTGAGGAGGAATATCCAATGTCTGGATTCTTAAATCAACTTTAGAATAGGAGTCAACTCCTGGAAGAAGGAAAACCCATCCAGGGCCCGCTACCTTGTTGAATTTTCCAATCCTGAAAACAACTGCTCTTTCATATTCCTTTAAAACAATCAGGAATTCATAGCTGTACATTATTACCGCAACAGCTAAAAGAAGAACAATCCATGGAAGGTTAATGAAAATCTGCTGTGAATAAAAAACAAGCATCCATAGGGCTAAAGCAATTAAAATTATTATTCCAATAAAGATCAATTGCTTCATCTGCTCTGTTTTCATTTGTTCACCGAAGGAGGCAATCCTTATTATTTATATATAATTTCAGTATTAATATAGGTTATGGATAAAGTGAAAAATGTTCTTGTTGTGTGCGTTGACAGGGACGATGATTTAGGAAAAAAGGCAGGCGTTACCGGTCCGGTTTTTGGACGAAAAAAAAATATTGAGGCAGCAGTTAAGCTTGCAACAAAAGACCCTGGAGACACTGACTCCAACTCAATTTTTGGGGCAGTGAAAGCGTTAGATGAACTGAAAAAACTTTACCCTAATGTTGAAATCGCTACTTTAACGGGAAAAGGAAAAATTAGTTTTGAAGCCGATAAAAAAATTAATGAGCAATTGGATCAGGTTCTCGAAAAATTTCCGGCTGACGGATTTGTTTTGGTTACCGACGGAGCTGAAGATGATCAAGTGATTCCGATTCTGCAGAGCAGGGCAAGAATTATTTCAAAGGAAATGATTATTGTAAAGCAGGCCAAGCAGATTGAGTCAACTATCTTTACAATCAAAGAGGCTTTAAGCGACCCTACTCTTCAGAAACTTGTATTTGGAGTTCCTGGAATAATTGTTTTGCTTTACTTGGCAAGCCCTACCTTTGGATCGCAGTTAGTTTTAGGGCTGGCTGGAGCATTATTAATGCTTTACGGATTCGGAATTATTGGCAGAATAAATAAATTAATTAAATTTGTTTCAGGCTCTGTTTCCACTCACAGAGCAAGCTTTCCTCTTTACCTTGCTTCAATACTTGTATTTGTTTTTGGGTTTTTTTCAGCTTACGACACTTATACAAGCCTGTTCAGGGAACAAATAGTGTTCAGGGGAATTCAAACAATTTATGAAATAATTTTATTTACAGTGATTTCTTCATTGATTTTCTTTTTCGGAAGATCGGTGGACGCAATTTTATTGAAGAAAGCTTTCAGGCTGAGAAATTATTTCAGGTCAGTTGTTTCAGCAGTACTTATCTGGTTTATTTTGGATTCAGGGAGACAGGTTTTCATTGGAGCAGCTGACTTGAATTTGTTTTTAGTTACAATAATTTCAAGCTTTACAGTACTATATGCTGCGTTCCAGTTCTCTAACATGCTTGACATCAGAAACAAAGTTACAAGGCTTTTAATCGGAATGCCTGTTTACAGCCATGAAGGAGTTTTTCTTGGAAAGATTGAAAAAATTAACAGGGAAAAGCAGACAGTTGATTTCAAGTTAATTAAAACAAGGAAATTAAGGAAACTGAAAAGAGCTGAATTCTTTTTAAGGGAAGGAAGATTACTGCTTTCCTAAATCAGGGTTTTTTTTCCTGCTGCTTCCAGTACTTTCGGAACCCTTATTTTAATGAATTTTTTTAAGCTCCTTAAAAGCCTGTTTCTTTTTTCGCTTTTAACAAAAGAGTTTTCAATTACTTCGCTTAAAGAAGAAGCAGGAATTACTTTAATTTTGCTTAACTCATTTTTTTCAAGAATAATGTCCTCTAAATTTGATTTAGGCACAATTACTTCCTTGAAGCCTGCTTTAATTGCTGCCTGAACTTTGCTTGTCACTCCACCCACAGGAAGAACCTCTCCTCTCACACTTAAAGAGCCAGTCATTGCAAGGCTCTGCTTTATTGGAATGCCTTCCAACGCAGAAATTACTGCTGTTGCAACTGAAACGCTTGCGGAATCCCCTTCAACTCCTGAATAAGTCTGAAGAAACTGAATGTGAAGATCGTGCTTTGAAATGTCCTTGCCTGAAAGCTTTTTAATTAAAGCTGAAACATTCTGAACTGCTTCCTTTGCAATCTCTCCCAGCTTTCCTGTTGCAATAATTTTTCCCTCGCTTTGAGAAGCTGCCGGCGCAATTTCTGCTTCAATCGGAAGAATCATTCCAGCGTCCCCGTCTCCTGAAACAGCCAAGCCATTAACTCTTCCAATAGCAGAACCTTCAGTCAAGTAAACATCATAGTCTCTTTTATTTTCAATAATCTTTCCAACCATTTGCTGCTCTAAAGTCCTTGCATTCATTTTAGCTTCATAAACATCCTGAGGCTCAACAATTGCATGGCTTTTTTCTTTTGCGATGTCACCGCTTGCTCTTATTAGCCCGCCTAAATCCCTCAGCTTTAAAGTCAGCTTATTTTTTCTTTGAGCTCTTCTTCTTGCCTCGAAAACAATTAATTCAGCTGCTTCCCTGCCGAAATGAGGAATCTTTCCGTCCTTTACAACTTCCTGTGCAATGAACTGAACAATTTTTTCCCTGTTTTCAATTGAATCATCCATGTCAGCATTCATATGAATTTCATATCCGTAGCCTCTTATTCTGCTTCTTAAAGCCGGATGAACTTTCTCCAAGTCCTCATAATTTCCTGCAGCCACTAAAACAAAATCGCATGGCACTGCTTCAGTTCTAGTTAAAGCGCCTGAACTCATTTCACTCTGGCCGGTAATTGCATATTTTTTTTCCTGCATTGCAGTAAGAAGTTCCTGCTGAGCCTTCATTGAAAGAGTAGCAATTTCATCCAGGAAAAGAACTCCGCCGTTAACTCTGTGAATTAAACCCGGTTCAACTCTTAGATGTGCGGGAGTTCCGAGCCCTCCTGAATTGCTAACTAAAATATCTTCAACGAACAAATTTCCTGTTTCAGTTGTGACATTATAAACAAAACCATTATAGTCTAACTGTTTTTTTTCTTCCACCTTACTTTTAATTATTTTCATAATTAGATATGAATATGTGAAATATATAAAAGTATGTAAAAACTTAAACTAAAAACTAATTGCTTAATGCTTTCTTAATTTCTTCATCAAATTTTAATTTCTTTTCAGCACTATATTTTAATGGAAATAACTTTTGAAATTCTAACACGTTTGGAATTCCTGACCTAAAAAAAATTCTGCATCCATTAGATTCTTTTCCATCCTTTCTTTTTCTTTTATGATTTGCGTCTTTTCTAAGATTGGGGGTGAATTTAACTCCTAAATTTTCTGTCAGCCTTTGAATGTCTTTTAAAAATATTAAATGGTCTTTCTCAAGAGCAATAGTTTTCCCTAAGCTAAAACTAAAATTTTTAAAAAAATTTGTTTTTCTTGAAATAACAGCTCTGGGAATGGCTATTTCACTTGAAAACAAACCGTCTAAGAAACTTTTCACATTTATTTTATTTAAATTTTTAAAATAAGCGGGAATAGAATAATGAACTATCATCTTATCGCCAACCGGGACACCCAAAGCCACAAAAAACCTTATTACCGCCCTGTCATAAGTCCGCATACAATAAGAATGGCCATATTCTCCGCCCTCTCGTAAATTTATTTTTTCTTTTATAAAAGGAAAAATTTTGACTAAATCTTCTACCCATAAATCAACATTTTCTTTGACTGAAGAAATAAACGACATCGTATTTAATCTGCAATCAATTCCCCCATCACCTAATAATGTCCCATAAATTCTAAAAATACTTTCAGCATATCTGTGATTTGATTTAAAGGGAAGAAAACCTGCTTCCTTTAATTTGTCAACTGTTTTCAAAGGCAAAGGCTTTCCTCTTTTGGATCTTTTTGTATGCCACCACCTGCATCTCCCCATAGGAATGCCCAAAATCTTTGAACAACGCTTATAGCCAAACGAAGGGTTCTCTTTTACTAGTTTTAAATATTCTAAATATTTTTGACACGAAAGCCTGTCATAATGGGAATATGTATTAACAATGTCTTGATCTGTTACTAATATCATCAATTAAAAAATTGATTTTTCAAATTTAAAGCAATTTGGAAAGAGCAGATTTCCCCTCAAAGTAAAAACAAAAAAATTAGTAACCTGCAATTTACTTAAAATGAAGAAGAAACAGTTTGAATGTCTTGAGGTAATTTCTTTTTTTGCAACTTTAATTCTTCACTATCATTTTGGCCATGCTTAATTTTCAAGCTGAGGGCTTTGTCTTTATTTGAAATATCTAATACCTTCTTGCTTTCAAATTCTGTAAAAACTTCATGCTCAGGAGTAAGTGTTATGGAGGCATCCTTTGTTTTGATCTTAATTACTTTATCTTTGTAAGGCCTCCTGTTAATCAAATAGATTCTTGTTCTCACAACATTGCCTTTTTCATCACTGCCATAAGTATAAATTTTTTCCTCATCAGGGAAATAAATTGATTCATATCCTTTTTCGTGTTTTTCAATGAGATCAGGGTGCCTTTCAGACATTAAATTCCAAAGCTCTTCAAAAGAAAACTTCTTCCACTCATTGTCTAAAAATACAGCGAAGTTGCTTTCGTCAATGAACGATTGCAACGGATCGTGACGCACATCACCAAGCAGGGAGCCTGCTCTTGCACCGGTGGCTTCAGCAAAAGGAGCCACTTTTTTTCCTGCATTGTCAATTAAGAGCTTTGGAGTCTGCTTTGAGGAAGTCATCTTCACTTGGGTTCCTAAAATTACCCCCACCATTACAAAGCCTCC
>DATDZZ010000075.1:0-3589 GCA_035288565.1 archaeon | reverse complement strand
TCAACTCAATCGGCTTCAAAAAATCAAGTGAAATTTTAAACAACTTAATCAGCGAGCTTGATTCAATTACTTCAAACATTTCCGGGCAGGTAAACAAAACCGATTCCTTGATTTTACAGCTTGAGTCAGGAAACAAGCAGTTAATTGACTTAAATGAAAGCATTCACTCAATTGACACTAACCAGATTACTTCAAGGCTTTCACTGTTTGACAGTTATTATGAACAGTCAAAAGCCGACATTAATGTCACGCTTCAAGATATTGGAAGAATGAGGGAAAGCGTTTCCAGCTATAAGGAAAATGCCTTGCTTGTTCAGGGACAGATAAATAACGTGCTGAATCCTTTTCAAAGCGATTTGAATTTATTGAATTCAATTGCATCGGAAAGCGATGAGCCTCAAAGAACTGCATTGCTTTTGCTTCATGAAGATTTAAACAATTCATTCAATGAAATAAGGAATGCCTCCATCGGAGTAAATAAAGTTGTTTCTGATTTAAATGAAATGGAGTTCAAGCTTGCTTCAGCTGAAGCAAAATTATTTCAGGCAAATGAAAGGCTTGATTTTGCGAAGCAGGAAATAAATGAATTTTCCTCTGAGTTAAGCAAAGTAAGTGTTTTAATTGAGCAGGCAAAAGAATTGGTTGCAAGCACTTTTGAATCAAAATCAATTGTTGTTTCAGAGCTGCAGAACGCAAAAATAACTTTCAATGAATTAATTAAGTCACTGAATTTATTGAAGGATTTCTCTCCAGAGTTTGTAGTGAATCCATTTAAGCTTGAAGTTGAGCCTGTTTACGGAATCTCTAAAATTAATGCAATGATTCCTTTAAGCATTGGATTAATTTTGCTGCTCACAACTTTATTGCTTGCAAGCTCTTCAGTAATAATTGAAAGAGAAAAAGGAATTTATTTCAGGCTGAAAAGTTCTCCTACAAAGCACAGCACATGGATTGCAGGAAAAATTTTAGGGCAGCTGTTTTTTGCTTTAATTGAATCAATAATTGTATTGCTTGTAGCAGTATTTCTATTCAGTGTTTCACTGCCAATGAATTCAATTGATTTATTTATTGCTTTAACTTTAATTTCATTCTCTTTCATCTGCATTGGCTTGTTTATTCCTGAAATAATGAAGAATCAAAGCACTGCAATCCTTGCTTCTTTATTAATTTTGATTCCAATGCTTTTCTTGTCAGGAATGATTTTCCCGATTGAGTTCATGCCTTCTCCAGTGAACTTATTTGCTTCAATTCTTCCTTTAACGCTGGCAAATACAATTTTGTCCTCAATAATAATTAAGTCCGTTCCAATTACAGAACTAAGCATTGAATTAGGCTTTCTTTTAATTCCTGCAATGCTTCTTTTGTTGGTTGTTTTAATTAAAAACAGAAAATAAAGAAAAAATTCATTAATTCAACTAATTTAGTCCGATAATAAAGCATTTAAATTTGACCTTCTAAATTTATTTAGAGCCCTCCTTAGCTTAGTAGCTAAAGCGCTCGGCTGTAGTTGCAAAAAAAGATTTTTGCGAGATCTGTGCGATCTTCGCTACCCGGAGCGATCCGGGTGTGATCGTCAACAGATCCTCTGTTGGCTCGATCCCACGTTCAGCAAGAATTGAACACTGTTTTAATGGCAGTGTCTGCTTGAAACACAGCAGAAACCGAGAGACCCCCGGTGCGAGTCCGGGAGGGGGGATTATACTCGAGTTAGTGGTGAGTGGTTAGTAGTTGGTGGTTCTGCTGGCGGCATTTATGATTCTGGACAGCGTTTAGAGAAAGCGAGCATTCAGCTGGATACAGCCATTGCAAGGCAGATTGAAAAAGACATGAAAGAATTCAATTACAGCACCAAAACAGAATTCATTAGAGATTCCATTAGAGACAAATTAAAGCAGCTTGCAGAGGAAAGAGAAAAAAAGAAAGCCTGGCAGGCTCTTTACGCAGCAAGAGGCATTTTTAAAGGGCAGGGAAAAGCTAAGACTGATGAAGAATTCAGGAAACTCACTGAAAAAGCTGGAGAAGAATTCTTAGAAATGCTGGAGAAAAGGTTCAATCAAAAGTAATTTCTTCTGGAGTGTTAATTTCAACCAATGGCCGGGATTCAGTGGAGATGAATTGAAGGATGAGTCAGCTCTAAATGTATTCGGAAAAAAATTTAATTTTTGAGGAAACAATGGATGCAGTGGCTTTCGCGAAAGAAGGGGGTGCCTCAGAAAGTTGAAAGTTGAATTTTTTTTCCTGCATTGAAGCAGAATTTTATTCACTGAAGTTTATTGCAGTGCCTTTCTGCCCCATTCTTCCCGTTCTTCCGATTCTGTGTACATGCGTATGATAGTCTCTTGCCTGGTCGTAGTTAACCACATAATCCACATTATTTATTTGAAGTCCTCTTGAAGCCACATCAGTTGCAATCAAAATGTTGTGTTTTCCCTGCCTGAAGTCATTTAAAGACATTATTCTGTATTTATTTGATTTGTCTCCGTGGATTACTGCATTCCTTATTCTCGCATTATTCATTTTCCTTGAAAGGAAATCTGCTCCTCTTTTAGTTGCAACAAACACCAGGAATTTTCCTTTATTGGAATTAACAATGTTTAAAAGTTTTGAGAACTTGTTTTCTCTGTTCACAGTGATTTCTTTTTCAATAATGTTTGTTCCGATTATCTGCTGTTCAATCCTGATTTCTTTATAGTCAGGAATGTATTGATGAATTAATCTTTCCACATTTCCTCTCAGTGTAGCTGAAAACAAATGAGTTTTTTCAGGGTTAACCTGTGTTAAAATTTTTTTCAGGTCATCAATGAATCCCATGTCAAGCAGTCTGTCTGCTTCATCCAATACAACTGTGTCAAAAGAAGGTGGATCAATTGTTCTGCTCCTGAAATGGTCTAAAAGCCTTCCAGGAGTGGCAATCAAGAAAGAGTAATTTCTTTTCAATTCGGTTCTTTCAAGGTTTATTCCGTGGCCTCCGAATACAGCGAAAGCCCTTAATCCAGTAAATTTGTTTAATTTATAGATTTCGTCCTTTACCTGCAGTGCAAGCTCTCTTGTAGGGCAGACAACCAATACCTTTTTTGACTTGCCTTGAATAACTCTTTCAATTAAAGGCAAGGAAAAAGCAATTGTTTTTCCGCTTCCTGTATGGCTTTCGCATACAACATTTCTTTCTTCAAGAATTGCCGGAATAGATTTTTTTTGAACCTCTGTCGGAACAGAGTAGTTCAGTTGGTTTAAAGCCTGTTTAAGGCTATGGCTGATGCCATAATTTTCAAATTCGTTCATTTAATCATTCTCACTAAATTTTATTTTTGTTTTTTCATTATTTAAAGTCGTTTTCTAGAAACAGCTGTTAAATAGTCTATAATATATAGCATTGGAACTAGTTTTTATACTTATTGGATGAAAACAGTCCTAAAAGGGCCTTAAATCCATTATTTTTGCTTTGCTCTGGATATTTAAAACTATTGCACGCATAATTTGATAGGCATTAATTGATTGCCTATAATTAGAAAAAGGGTGACAAGTATAGGATACAACAACAGAGGCTTTAGTAGCGGTCCAAGACAATTATTCGACGTGACCTGCTCTG
>DATDZZ010000074.1:0-2710 GCA_035288565.1 archaeon | reverse complement strand
CATTGCCCGCTCTTCCGGAATAATTGATTACGCTGCCTCTCATGGGCTGAAAATTTTTTTTGCAGGAGAAGACACTTCAAGAGCGGACTTAAACTATGTTTTAGAATTTGTTAAAGAAATTGAAAACAAAATTGAATGCTTCTTCCCCTGCGACACGGTAGGAATACTTACTCCATTTGATTCATTCAACTTGATTGCTGAAATTAAAAAAAATATTAAAACAAAAATTGGGCTTCACTGCCACAACGATTTCGGTTTAGCCACTGCAAATTCTTTGGCTGGAATCGAAGCAGGAGCTGAAATTTTTTCGGGAACTTTTACCGGAATAGGGGAAAGAGCAGGAAATGCCCCAATTGAAGAAATGGTTCTGATTTTAAAGTTCTTAAAAAATTACTCTGATGATTTCAGAATTGAAAAAATTAGCTCCATATGCAGAAAAGTCCAGAAATTTTCAGGAATTAAAGTTCAAAACCACAAGCCAATCATAGGAAAAAATGTTTTCAGGCATGAATCAGGAATTCATGTTGACGGCCAGCTGAAGAACAGGCTTAATTATTCGCCTTTCCTGGCAGAAGAAATTGGATTGAGGGAAGAGCTTGTTCTTGGAAAGCACTCCGGAACCTCTTTATTGAAAAAAATTTCTGCAGAGCAAGAAATTCAAGCTGATTTAATCAAAGCATTGGCTGACGTAAAAAGCCTTTCAGCAATAAAAAAAAGAGCTATTACAAAAGCAGAGCTGAAGGAAATTTTAATTAAAAACAAGAGAGTTGAGTAAATGTTTTTACAAAAATTTTATTCAAGCAATTCAATGCTTTTTCCAGAGTTTTTTTCCTTTATTAGAGTTAATATTTGCACTTTCGGCTCCTTCATTTCAGGAGTTGGATTTCTTTTATTTAATCAGTTTGATTTATTTAATCTTGCTTTGACTTTCCTTTCATCTTTTTTTATCATAGCTTCGGTTTACTCCATTAACAACATCACTGACACCAAAGAAGACATCATTAACAGGAAGAAAATTAATTTTTTTGCGCAAAACCCTTCCGGAAGAATTTATTCATTCCTTTTATTTTCAATAGCTTTAATTCTTTCATTCCTTGTTTCATCTAACGCAGTAATATTTATTCTGCTTTATGGCGCGTTCGGGGTAATTTACTCAACAATTAGAGTTAAAGAATTCAGCCAAGCAAAAAACATTTACACTGGGCTTCTTACCGGCTTATTATTTTTAATTGGGGCAACTGCATTTCACTCAGTTTCAATTGAAATACTGGCTTATTTCATTTTATTCAGCTATTTTATTTTCATTGCAAGCTTTATTTCTGACTTAAGGGACATTGAAGGGGATTCAAAAGCAGGAGTGTTAACAGCTGTTGTAAAGCTCGGAAAATTCAAGGCAAAAAAAGTGCTTCATTTGTTTGCTCTAATATTTTTTGCAATTACTTTTTTTGCCCCTCTTCCCAATTTGAAATTTTTTGGATTGCTTTCCCTGCCAATGTTCTACTTAGCAGAAAAAGAGGAATTTAAAACTGCTCATGGCTTTTCAGGCATAGCAATAATTCTGTTTTTTGGTTTAAATCTTTTATTGGGTTTTTCAGCTTTCAATTTTTAGCATTAATTTTTCCTTAATTTTTTCTGATTTTATTAACTCCAGCTCTGGATTAATCACTCTTAAAAAAGCCAAGAGATTTGACTCCAGAAATTTCCATGAATCTTTTTCTTTTTGAATTCCATAAGGCAAATGATGGACATTGATTTTAATTTTATTGAAATTTTCATCTGCTTTAATTAAAATTTTCCCCCACCCCATTGCTTCAAAAAGATTTTTTCCTGTTAAAGCAATTTTTTCTTTTTTTGAATCTTGATCAAAAACGTTTGCATAAAAATTCTCTGCTGTTTCCAAAAAATCCTCAAAATGCAGATCATAAATGGAAAGCAATTGGTAAAGCGTTGTTTCGTATGCAACCAATCTTTTGCTCCTGAAAAATAACTGGTTTTTTTCGTTTAGGTTGAAAAAGCCTTTGCTTAAAGCGTCTGACGTTGAAAACCCTTCAAATTTTTTAATCTGGTTTTTTTTCAAATATTCGTCTTTTGATTTAAAGGCAAAGCTTTCAGGCTCTTCATTCTCCGAAACAGAAAAATGATATTCAGCTTTCTTTCCTTCAATTAAACTTTTTATTAGTTTTGATTTTCTTTTTTTGATGCCGTCAATTATTGCTTCAAGCAATGGCTCAATGAAATAAGTTTCATTTAAGCAGGCGGTAATTGTTTCGTTTTCAATTGATACAAAAATATCTTCTTTTTCATTTGAATGCATGCCGTCAATGCTTCCAAGCTGAACCCAAATCGGCTTTGTGATTTTATTGAAAAAATTGGGAACGTTCTGCTTAAGGGTTTCGGGAACAACGGCTTGCATTACTGCCCTGTTCCATTTATAGATTATTTCGCGAAGCTTTTCTTTTTCATGCTTTCTTAGAATCTGGAAATATCCGCTTAAAAGCTCTGAGAAAAAAATTGTGTTTCTTCTTTTATCAATTTTATAGGCATTCAAATTGTTTCCAGAACTTGAGTTGTAAACTTTCTTTGAAAGCGAATGAGCCAGTTTCATGATATATATTTCTGCTGATAAATGTTATAAAAAACAAACAAATGCAAAAAAAACTGATGTTATATACTTTAATGCTTTATGTTTAAATTTTTTAATCAAATTTAG
>DATDZZ010000073.1:0-2328 GCA_035288565.1 archaeon | reverse complement strand
TGAAGCCTGTTTCCTCTGCAAGCTTAGCCATTGAAGGAATGTCCTTCAATTCAGCATCCGCAGGATCAATTACAAGAAAAGCCAGTCCTTTTTTTTCCTCTATTTCCTTTAAAATTTTTTCATAAACTTTTCCAAAATGCTTCAAAAAAAATCACCAAAAATTAAATCAAGTATAATAGATTTCTGCAGTGAAAACCTTTAAATTAGTTGCATTTGCTTTCATTTAAAAACACTAAATTAGCTTTAATCAACGAACTTTTTGCATTAAATGATAGTTTAAAAAAGGAATTATTCATTATTTTTTCATGGAGAAAAAAACTGCAGGAAAGGCATGGAAAGCAGGAAAAAAGCAGGCAAAGAAAAAAGCACAAAAACTTGGACGAGCCGAAAGGATTCGGCTGAGATCTGCGCCATCTTCGCTTCACTCGATGACACAAAAAGCAAATGAAACGCAAATCAAAGTAAAAAATTTGGAGGAAATAAAGCCTTTGGCAAAAAAAAGCTGGACTCTTGCAGGAGTAAATAAATTCAACGAGCATCATTGGAAGATTGTTGTGCAGAAAGCGCAGGAAAAAAAATTAAAGCCTTCTCAATTAATTGAATTAATTAAAAACTCCAAGCATCCCGCAGAAGTTTTTGTTCGGTAAATTAATCTGTTCCAAGAATTTTTGAGAGAAGTTTTGCAAACATCTTCACTTCAATTGGAACTCCTCTTCTGTTAAGCTCTTCCACTATTTCTGGATTGCTTTTTTCTTCAAAAAACATTTCCTTAATCAGCTCTTGATTTTCCTGCATTAATTGAAGCCAGGTTTTGCTTTCAGGCTTTGCGCTTTGCTTTTTTTCTTTTGAATTAATTTCTCCTTGCTTTATTAATTCGCTTAACACTTTTGAAACTCTTCCGGAATTTAAAACAAACCCTTCTTTACTTAACTGCTTAGTAATCTGCCCGGCCCCTAATCCCAGATTGTAGAGATTTATTATTGCGCTTCTGCAGCTCCATTCACTGGATTCAAATAAGTTAACTTTAATTTCCTTGTTGCTGCCTTTAAGCTTGGCTCTTCCGCTTGCCTCGGGTTTTTTTCCTTTAAATCTCGGGCTTTGAGGCATTAAATCACAAAATTATTTTTAATCATACATTGGAAAGTTTTTGGTTAATTCAATTACTTCTTGTCTTACTTTCTTTAAAGCTGAATCGTCATTCCATTTCTTGACTGCTTTCACTATAAGATTTCCTACTTCCCTGCATTCGCTTTCCTTGAAGCCTCTTGAAGTAATTGCTGGAGTGCCCATCCTGATTCCTGATGGATCGAAAGGGCTTCTTGTTTCAAAAGGAATAGTGTTTTTATTCAATGTAATTAATGCTTTGTCTAATGCTTCTTCTGCCTGTTTCCCAGTTACATTAACTGGAGTCAGGTCAGCTAAAATTAAGTGATTGTCTGTTCCTCCTGTAACAAGCCTTATTCCTCCATCCATTAAGGATTCAGCTAAAGCTCTTGCATTCTTCACAACCTGGTGAGCGTAATTCTTGAATTCAGGCTTTAACGCTTCTCCGAAAGCAACTGCTTTTGCAGCAATTTGATTGTCGTGAGGGCCTCCCTGCATTCCTGGAAAGACAGCCTTGTCAATTCTCTGCGCAAGGTTTAGTTTTGAGTCAGGGCAATATTTCTGCTGAAGCCTGTCTTCTTTCTTGCACATAATCATTGCTCCTCTGGGCCCGTTCAATGTTTTATGAGTTGTTGTTGTAACTACATCCATGAAAGGAAAGCAGCTTGGATGAGCTCCTCCTGCTATTAAACCTGCAATGTGTGCAATGTCAGCCATTGCATAAGCATCAACATCCTTTGCAATTTCACTGAATTCCTTGAAGTCAATTATTCTTGGATAAGCTGTTGCTCCTGAAACAATTAATTTAGGTTTTTCTTTTTCCGCTAATCTTCTGATTGAATCCATGTCAAGCAATTCAGTTTCCTTCTCCACTCCGTACTGAACAAATTTATAGGCTTTTCCTGAAAAGTTAACTGGATGCCCGTGAGTTAAATGCCCTCCCTCAGTTAAAGACATTCCCATTGCCTTGTCTCCAAAATTCATTAAAGCAAAATAAGCTTCCAGGTTAGCTGGAGAGCCTGAGTAGGGCTGGACATTTGCGTGCTCGCAGTTAAACAATTTCTTGGCACGCTCAATAGCTAATTCCTCTACCTGGTCAACAAATTCATTGCCTCCATAATATCTTTTCCTTGGATAGCCTTCACTGTACTTGTTGTTGAAAACGCTTCCCAGTGCGGCAATGACTGCAGAGCTCGCATAGCTTTCGCTTGGAATTAATTCAAG
>DATDZZ010000072.1:0-3299 GCA_035288565.1 archaeon | reverse complement strand
AAAAAAGTCAGGGATTTGAAAGCAGGTTATGAACAATCACTCAAAGTATTAAATTATGTGAAAAAAATTAATCCAGAAATTTACACTAAAAGCTCTTTAATGCTTGGATTAGGAGAAACAAAAGAAGAAGTAATTCAAAGCATGAAAGATTTAAGAAAAAATAAAGTTGATGTTTTGACTTTAGGGCAGTATTTAAGGCCAAGCAAAAAACACCTGCCAGTAAAAGAATATGTTTTGCCGGAACAATTCAAGGAATACAAAAAAATAGGAAAAGAATTAGGATTCAAATACATTGCTTCAGGCCCATTTGTAAGAAGCTCATACAAAGCAGCAGAACTGTTTTTGAAAGGAAAAAAAACCAATAAAATCAAAATAAAAACCAAAAATAAAAACACAAAAACCTTGACGAGTTCAGAGGAAATCTGCTTTCAAATTCTTTAAATTTAATTTTTACATGTTTTTTTAATGATCGATAAGATAAGCTCCAATGATTTGAGAAGTGAGCAGCTGACTGAAAATAATTTTCAAGAAGTCAAAAATTTTAATTCTTTTGAAAGAGAGTTAGTTGATTTTTTATTAAAGGATGCTTTAAAGAATCAAGAAATGCATATTTCCACAACACATTTATGGTTTTATAAACCTTCAAATGAATTAGCAGGCTATATAACATTGCTCACGGATAGAATTAGTTTATTGCCTGCTCAGAAAGAAATTTTTAAGAAAAAAGGAGTTAACTATAAATCCCTGCCAGCCTTAAAGATTGGAAGGCTCTGCGTCCATGATAAGTTCTTGAGAAAAGGAATTGGCACTCACATGGTTGATGCATTGATTTTATTGATTCAGGACTTGAATAAAAAAGCGGGCTGCAGATTCATTGTACTGGATGCAAAAAGAAATCAAGATAAGTCAAAAGATGCAGTTCATTTCTATAAAACTCTAGGATTTGAAGTTTATAAATCAAGGGAAAAAGGGACTATTTCAATGTATAAAGATGTTTATCAACTCATTTAATTACAAATTCAAAGAAAATAATGCACTTAATGACTTTTTATTTTTTTTAATTCTTGAAGCTATTTTTTTATCAACAGCTGAAATGGGGCTTTTCTCAAATTCAATCATTTTCCTAATAAATTCATCTGCTTCTTTTCCTCTTAATACAGGAGTAGCTCTAATAGGTTTAGCCATAACTTCATATAATTAAAAAAAATTAATAAATCTATTCAAACAAAATTTCCCCTGAAAATAAATAAAAGCACCAAAACCTGGACGGCTTCAGAAAAAAATCTTTTTCCTTTACTTACAATCTTTTTTTACTGATTTTTTTCCTTAATTCAACATAATTTTAATTAATTTAAATTTCTGGGAATTAGGTTTAAATATTTTGAAATCCTTAGTTTTGTGGTAACATGAGCGAGAAAGTATTGCAGAAATTTGAAGTTAAACGGCTTGAAATTCTTGATGAAAATGGCAATGCAGACAGCAAATTAATGCCTGAATTGAGCAATGAGCAGATAATTTCAATGTATGAAGCAATGGTTTTGACTAGGAAAGCAGATGAAAAGGCTCTTTCATTGCAGAGGCAGGGAAGACTTGGGACTTTGGCTGTTTCTTTCGGCCAGGAAGCAACTGTTATTGGCTCGGCTGCTTCTTTAAAGAAAGATGACTGGATGACTGTTTCCTTCAGGGAAGAAGGAGCAATGCTCTACAGAGGAATTCCTTTAGAGAATATTTTTTATTACTGGGGGGGAGATGAAAGAGGAAACACTGCTCCAAAAGGAGTAAATAATTTGCCGGTAGCTGTTCCTGTTGGAACTCAAACTTTGCATGCAGTTGGCATAGGAATGGCTGCAAACATTAAGGGAAAAAAAATTGCTTCAATGGTTTACTTTGGAGACGGGGGAACAAGTGAAGGCGATTTTCATGAAGCAATGAACTGGGCAGGAGTATTCAATGCACCGGTTGTTTTTGTCTGCCAGAACAATCAATGGGCTATTTCCACTCCAAGAGAAAAGCAAAGCAAATCACTTACACTTGCACAGAAATCATTTGCTTATGGATTCAACGGAATTCAAGTGGATGGAAATGATGTTTTTGCGGTGTATAAAGCATGCAGTGAAGCAGTGCAGAAAGCAAGGAAAGGAGAAGGGCCTGCTCTAATTGAATGCGAAACTTACAGAATGGCGGATCATACAACAAGCGATGACGCAAAAAAATACAGAACAGAAAAAGAATTAATGAAATGGAAAGCAAAAGACCCAATTGAAAGATTAAGGAAATACATGGAGAAAGAAAAAATCTGGAATCAAGAAAAACAGAAAAAACTGGAAAAAGAATTAGATGAAATGATTTCAAAAGCAGTGAAAAAATTTGAGGACACTCCCGCACAAGAAATTAATGCAATCTTTAAATTCATGTACGCAAAAATGACTCCAAGATTAGAGGAGCAGTTAAGTTATGCAAAAGAAGTTGCAGAAGAAATAAAAAAAGAAGAAAAGAAATAAAGGGAAAGGAAGCAAAATGAAATTAACAATTGTTGAAGCAGTGCAGAATGCATTGGAAACAGAAATGAAGTTGGATGAAAACGTAATAGTGCTGGGAGAAGATGTTGGAGTAGACGGAGGAGTGTTCAGGGCAACAGAAGGATTGCTTAAAAAATTTGGAGAAAAAAGAGTAATGGATACTCCTTTAAGCGAATCAGCAATAATTGGAACCTCTATTGGAATGAGTTTTCTTGGATTAAAGCCAGTGGCAGAAATACAGTTTTCCGGATTCCTTTATGCAGGATTTGATCAATTAATTTCCCATGCTTCAAGATTCAGGAACAGAACAAGAGGGCAATTTAATTGCCAGATGGTTGTGAGAGCACCTTATTCTGGAGGAATTAGAGCATTAGAGCATCATTCAGAGTCAATGGAAGCAATTTACTGCCATGTTCCTGGATTAAAAGTTGTGATTCCAAGCACTCCATATGACACTAAAGGATTATTGATTGCTTCAATTAGAGACCCTGATCCAGTAATTTTTTTAGAGCCAAAAAAAATTTACAGGTCAATTAAACAGGAAGTGCCTGAAAAAGATTATGTAATTGAATTAGGCAAAGCAAGCATTGCAAGAGAAGGAGATAAAGCAACAATTGTTGGCTATGGCTCAATGCTTCATGAATGCCTGAAGGCAGCTGAAACTTTAAGCAAGGAAGGAATTGAATGCGAAGTAATTGATTTAAGGACAATAAGCCCAATAGACGAAAAAACAATTCTTGATTCAGTGCAAAAAACAGGAAGAATTGTTATAGTGCATGA
>DATDZZ010000071.1:0-3613 GCA_035288565.1 archaeon | reverse complement strand
CCAAGTAAGTTCAGGGTCAAGCGTATAAGTGTTAGTTAAAAAATAAGCCTCAATTTTGTTTCTCACATTGTAGTTAAAAGTCTGAATTGCGTCAGCTCTAGCCAAGTCAGCTATTGCCTGCAATTGAGTCTGCTCTTCAATTGAATTAATTACATCACTCGTGCTCCTGGTAGTCTGAATCATGTTGGTTACAAGAAGCGTTGTTAAAATAATTAAAAGAAAAGAAATCAATGCAGTGAATAAAGTAAAAGCCTTTTCATTCAAATAAAATCACAATAAACTATTACATTATTGAAATATAAAAACAGTCACATTCTAATCAAAGCCGGAAAAAAATCTGTGAAAATTTCATTTAAATTATTATCCGTTCATAAGTAAATAATGAAACTTGGAAGCGAAAGGCTGAAAAGGTATCTTTCTAAATTTGAATTAATTGAGGAACGAACCCTTGATTTAAATGAGTGGATGCAGGGTCTGTCATCTGATGCATTCGAGAAAGACAAGAAAACAAGGCTTGCTTCATTTAAGGCAATGCAGGAAATCGCTGAAGCCTCTTTTGATGCATGCTCAATGCTTTTAAAGGATTCAGGAAAAATTGTTGAAGATGATTATTCAAACATTGAAAAATTATCCGAACTAAAAATTTTAAGCGAAAAAACTTCTTCTTTTTTAAAGGAAGCCAACGGATTAAGAAACAGGTTTGTCCATGAATATGATTCCCTTGAAACAAAAACAGCTTTCAATTCAATTAAAAGGCTTCTCCCATTATTTTCTGATTTTGTAAAAGAGGCCAAGAAATGGATAAAATAAAAAAAGATTTCAATTTTTTAAGAACAGACAAAAGCATTTTAGGAGTGCTTCTTTTTGGTTCAAGGAAAAGAAAAGACTTTCATGAAAAAAGCGATACAGACATATGCATAGTTTCTCCCAAAACAGCTCCAGAAAAAATTTTAAGCAAAGTTTTCACTAACCTGAATGTTGAAGAAAAAAAATATGAAATTCATGTATTTGAAGAGCTTCCATTGCATCTAAAAATGCAGGTAATTGAAAATCATGAAATAATTTATTCAAAAAACGCTCCAGAATTATATGAATACTTTTACTTCTACAGAAAGCTCTGGAGCGGCCAGAAAAAAAGAAACACAATGGAAAAAAAAGAATTAATTAAACTCCTTAAATAAAAACCAGTGCAGTGAATAAAGTGAAAGCCTTTTAATTCAAATAAAATCACTTAATATAAAGATTCGAATTAAGAATTCATTTTTTGTTTACTGTTAAAAAATAATTGAAAATAGGAATTACTTCAATTTCTTTTTTTTCTCTTTTTTCCTGATTTTGTGTTAATATGAATCCTTTTTTGGCCTTGAATTTTTGCATGAATAATTCAAGGCTTTTTGATTTCGTTTCATTGAGTTTCACTTCAATTGGAATTAATTTTGGTTCTGTTACAATGATATCAACTTCATTTTTATATTGGTCTCTCCAGAAGAACTCTGCATTAAGATTGTTGACTGCAATTGACTCTAATACTTTAGATTGGGAGAGAGAATCCTCTTTAAAGGTAAGCGAAACAGGAAGTATTGTTGGATAATATTTTTTCAGCTTTCTTTCTTCTTTTCTTTTATTCGAAGAATAATTGTAAAGTTTCTTTATTAAAAATGCCTGCTCCAGCAATGAGAAATAATTTGAAATTGTCTGGCGAGAGGTATTAAATTGAGAAGCCAAGGAATGCATGTCAATTATTTGCCCTGGGCCTTCCATTATAATTTTTAGAATAGATTCAAGAACTGCTGTTTCTTTAATGAAAAAAATTGTTGGAATGTCTTTGTAAACTATTTTTTCAACAATTCCCTCCTGAATGTATTTTTTGATTATTTCTTTGTCATGTACTTCAACCAGTTCAGGAAATCCTTGAGACTGAACAAATTCTTTGAATTCCCTGAAAAGCTCTTTTTGATACAATTCAATTGGCTCTAATTTTTTTTTCTTAAAAACAAGATATTCTCTAAAAGACAGAGTCTCGACTTTAAAGTAAAAAATTCTTCCTGCAAGCGTTTCCTTTGACTTCTTTTTAACATGCAATGATTCAGAGCCTGACAAATAAATTTTTGCCTTCGATTTATGCAAATCATAAATTGCTTTAATTTTATTTTCCCAGTCAGCTGACTTCTGGACTTCATCAAAAAGCAAAAGCGTTTTATCTATTGAAACATCATTCCCTGTTAACTCCTGAAACGCTTTAATTATTTCATTTGGTTCAATTTCTCTAAATTCGTCAAAAGAAAAATACATTATTGACTTTGGATTTCTTCCTGACGTAATTTCATCCTCAACAACTTTCAAAAGCAATGTCGACTTTCCCACTCTCCGCAGGCCGGTTAAAGCAATAATTTGAGGCAGGCCATGAAATTTTCGAATTTCACTGTAAATCGTTCTTTGCTTGAACTCCAATGAAAATTCTCTTTTCCACCAAGGATTAAAATCAATAAGCCTTTCACGAATAGAAACCATGTTAAATTCACTTAACATAAACTAATGATTTATGTTAATTATAAATAACATAAATATAAACATTTCGTTTAGCTGAAAAGCCTTTTCATTCAAATAAAAAAAAATAGGTTAAATGATTTTCTTTTATTTTCCCATTCAAGGAGAAGCAGGCTGAACTGCTTCTTGATCCTTGCCAGAAATCTGTTCAACTGTTCCAGGGCACTTTTCTCCTAACTCCTTATTGCACCAGCTTTTTCCAACTGAAACTCCATTGCATGCTCTTTCAGGTTCAAGCCAAGAACTTTGAGGAACAGTTAAAGCTCGAGCAACATCAATTGTCTGCAAATTGAAATTCTTTTCCTTGCTTACAGTAATCTTTACAATGTCTCCTTTTTTTAAACTTAAATCCTGCGAAACAGTTTTCCCTTTCTCCCCTTCTGCTGTTTTTTCTTGTAGTACAGTGTTTGAAGTCAGAGTAGCAATGTCTGGATTAAGTTCACTATGACTTTTCCAGAAATTATTCCAAGTAAAGTAGCCTGCTGCATTCGAAGCAGCTCCGCTTATTAAACCTAATCCAAATCCTTTAGCAATATTCTTCAAATTTAAAAGCCTTCTGAAAAAGCCTCTTTTAGCTTTTGATGCTGTTTCTGCTGCTTTCTCAACTGCTGTTGCATTTCCACTTATTTCTGAACTAACATGAGTTGAATAACTTGATTCAATTGCACTCTCAACAGCATCATCGGCAGTATCTACAGCTGTCTGTGCTACATTTCTTTCGTTGATTGCAGCAGTAAGTTCAGCCTGCGCACTGCCTCTGGCTCTTTCAGGAGCAGAGCCTAAATCCACTCGAGCAGAGGTAACTCTTGATTCTGCATTAGCTAAATTCCTTCGTGCTCTACTTAAATTATTTTCTGCTTGAGTCAAAGAACGAGGCGCTTCTCCCACTAATGCAGCTGAATCCAATATCGCTGTTTGAACTTTTGGAGCTTGCATTGCCTTGTCTAAACTATTTTTTGCAACTGAATTCAATGTTTTTACAAGCTCATCCCTGCCTGAATTAACTGCGAAACGCCCAGTGGTTCCTGCTGCTCCTCTCCTTCCTCCAAACACTGTTCCAACTTTT
>DATDZZ010000070.1:0-3031 GCA_035288565.1 archaeon | reverse complement strand
GACTTGCCTTGAATAACTCTTTCAATTAAAGGCAAGGAAAAAGCAATTGTTTTTCCGCTTCCTGTATGGCTTTCGCATACAACATTTCTTTCTTCAAGAATTGCCGGAATAGATTTTTTTTGAACCTCTGTTGGAACAGAGTAGTTCAATTGAGCTAAGGCCTGTTTAATGCCCTGGCTGATATTAAAGTTTTCAAATTCATTCATTAAATCATTCTCTCTATATTTTATAGTTTTTTTTGTTTTTTTATTTATTTAAAGTCGTTTTTTAGAAACAGCTGTTAAATACTTATAATATATAGCGTTGGAACTGGTTTTTATACTTATTGTCTTAAGATGACCCCCTAAAATGCCTAAAATCCATTATTTTTGCTTTACTCTAGCTATTTAAAGCTATCGCAAGGATAATTTGATAGGCATTAATTGATTGCCTATAATTAGAAAAAGGGTGACAAGTATAGGATACAACAACAGAGGCTTTAGTAGCGGTCCAAGACAATTATTCGACGTGACCTGCTCTGAATGCGGAGAAGAAACAAAAGTTCCTTTCCAGCCAGACGGTACAAGGCCTGTTTTTTGCAGAGATTGCTATCAGAAGAAAAAGCAATAATTTCTGAAAAGCATTTAATAAATCTTAAGGATTTAAAAAATCCTTAAAATGTTCTATTTTTTTTATTTTTATTTTCGTCTTCTCATCAGACTGTATTTAATCAGGCTATATTTCTATTAAAAGAAGCGCCAGCATTAATCCGATTCCTGTAATGAATGCAAGAAGCTGAGCAACAGTATCAATTAATCTTTTCTTCAGCCTGCTTTCCCTGTGCAGTTCAGGAATTAAGTCAGAGCCAGCAATGTAAATGAATCCGCCAGCAGTGAATGGCAGCAGTATCTGTTCAAGGTTTTCGAAAGAGCTGGAGATAAGCAAAGTTATTCCTGCTCCAAGAAAAGCAGTTAAAGCTGTAAGGAAATTAAATTTCAGTGCCTTGTTTTTTGTAAAGCCTCCCTGAATTAATACTGCGAAGTCGCCTATTTCCTGAGGAATTTCATGCAATATAACTGCAATTGTTGTTGCAATTCCTACTTGAATTGATGCCAGAAAGCTTGCAGCAATCAGCGCGCCATCAATAAAGTTATGAAAAGCATCTCCAATCAGGTTCAGGTAAGTGAATGGATGAGCATGCTTTTCCTCTATGTGGTGTGCGTGATGCCAGTGAATTACGTTCTCTAAAATAAAGAAAACAATTATTCCTGAAAGAACCATTAATGAAACAGGCAGAGGCTCTCCAATTGATTCAATTGATTCAGGAATTAAGTGAATAAATGCGTCTCCGAATAATGCTCCTGCTGCAAAGCTCACTAAAAGCAATAAAATTCGTTTAAGGAATTTTTCTTTTAATCCTAAAGTAAATAATCCGATTAATGAAATCAAGCTCACTAAAAGAATGCTTCCAAAAACATATTCATAAACCATTCAATTCACTTTTTTATTCTACTGAAACCTGGACTTTTTTGCTTACATCAATGCCTCCAGGAATATCAAGCGAGGAATCCAAAAACCATTTAACCCGCATTGAAGGGCCTCCAAGAAAAGAAGCAGCATTCATTACTGTTCCAAGAATTCCTTCTGGTGCTTTGGGAGCGGGAATTGAGGGAACCTGTATTTCAAATTCATATTCTCCTGAAGAATAAGTCTGCTGTCCCCCTAATGAAAGCTTGAATTCATGAATTACTTGAGTTCTTGTCTGCCTTCTTCCCTGAAAGTATTCTGTTCTTTCCTGTTCTCCTCTGAAAACAATTCTTAGCTCTCTTGCATCCACTGGTTTATTCAAATCCAGTTTCAGCTTTCCTTTAATTGTTTCACCGGATTTAAAATTAGTTTTATTTAATTGAATTTCAATTTTTCCAGGAGCCAAACCAAACATAACAGAAATTAAAGCTTTGAAGTATTTAATTTTAACTAAATAATTTTCCTGTAAATTTAATTAAATTTAGTTTTATTTTTTAGTTAAATATTTATAGTAATTTATTCTATTTCTTGCATGCTTCAGGAAATAATTTTGTTCTTTATCGGCTTTCCTTTTTTAATTAAGGGAGCAGATTTTTTAGTTGAAGGGGCTTCTTCTGTTGCAAGAAGGTTCAGGGTTTCTTCTTTATTCATTGGATTAACCATTGTTGCTTTCGGGACAAGTTTTCCTGAATTAATTGTAAATATTTTTGCTTCTCTTCAAGGAGCGCCTGACCTAGCGATTTCAAACATTATTGGTTCAAATATTGCGAATACTTTATTGATTCTTGGAGCGGCTGCGATTTTCAGGCCAATTGTTTTAAGCCCGGGAACGGCGCAGAGGGAAATTCCTTTAAGTTTTTTAGCCGGAATTGTTGTGCTTGTAATGGCTAATGATTTTATTATAGATAACGCACCATTGTCAGTTCTTTCAAGAATTGATGGAATTATTCTGATTGCTTTTTTTTCAATCTTTTTGTATTACGCTTTCGCTATAAGCGGAGTGGAAGGAAAAGAAGAAGCAGAAAAAGAAAAAATTTCACTGCTTCAGTCTGTTTTAATGATAGGCCTTGGATTGGTTGGTTTATTTTTTGGAGGAAAATGGGTTGTGGATGGCGCAGTTTTCGCCGCCGGGTTTTTTGGGGTAAGCGAAACATTAATCGGTTTAACTATTGTTGCTGTTGGAACTTCTCTTCCTGAACTAGTTACTTCAATTGTTGCGGCATTGAAAAAAGAAGCAGATATCGCAGTAGGAAATGTTTTAGGGTCAAACATTTTCAACATTTTCTGGGTTCTTGGATTGAGTGCGTTAATTAATCCTCTTCCGTTCAATGCAGTGCTGAACTTTGACATAATTTTTTTCTTAATTTCAACTATTTTGTTTTTGGCTTTGGCTTATTCAAGGAAAAAATATGAATTGGATTACTGGGAAGGCGGAATAATGCTCTTCATTTACGTTGCATATGTTTTCTTCTTGATTTCAAGAGGCTAGCCAAGAATTTTAATTAAATTAGTTTGAAGCTTGAAG
>DATDZZ010000069.1:0-3575 GCA_035288565.1 archaeon | reverse complement strand
TCAATTGAAGACAATGAAACCCATAACTCTGGAGGAGAATAATCAGAGTACTCTTCACTGAAATAAGCCATGAAAACTTCTACATTGCCTTCATAAGATTCTGAATAAGTTCCGCGCACTTTGTATTCCCTGCCGCCTTTCATGCAGCCACTGTCAAGATAGCCATCAACGAATACTTTAATTGGAACTCTTTCTCCGCTAATGTCGATGAATTTGCCTCTGCCAGAACTGCTTATTGTTTTTTGAGCACTGAGAACAGCTCTTTCAGTGTACTGCTTGTCTCGCCCGACATGCTTGAAAGTTATATCCATATCTATTTGATAAGTCATTGATTCGCTGCCCTCTGCTTTTTTCTCTGCAATTGAATTTTCTTCTTTACTTGCATTGAAAGCAATAAACCTGCAGTCCTCGCTTCCCAAAGAATCTGTTGCACAGACTTCAAAATCATAAACTCCTTCCAGTGTCGGAATACCTTCAAGAATTCCGTTAAGATTCAATGCCAGTCCAGGAGGCAAAAGCCCTGCGCTGAATCCCTGCGTAAATGAATAAGGCGGTTTTCCGTTTATTGGATCTGAAGTTGCTCCAGCCAACGCCCCGCACGTGGCTCCAGATACAGCGCTTTCAGGCCTGCAGAAAGAATAACTGAATTCTTTGTCTACAGTGCCTTGAAGAGCCTGCTGTGGTCCTTCAAAAAATATTTTGCTTTCAGAAATTACAGCCGGGCCGCTTGGAATAGGGCAGTTGCTTAAATTGCTTAACGCCTGAAAGCCCTGCTCGCCTTGCACTCTGCCGCCGTCTTTAAACTCCCAGGTAGGGTAAGCCGTTATCCCTGCATCAAAACAAATCTGGCTCTGCTCTTCAGTGTTGCCTGGCACACCGCATTCAATGTAATTAACTGAACTCCAAGCATCTCCAAACAGTTCTTTCTGGGCATCGCAATGACCGCACCACCATGCGCCGTAAACCTTTACTCCATTTTCTGAAAGGCATTCCGCAAAATCAGCTGCAGAAAAAGAAGGCTGAGAAATTGGCTGCTCAACGCAGCCGCTTAAAAAAATAAAACCAATAACCGCAAGCGGCAGAAACAATAACCTGAAAACTTTTGACCTCATTCTCATGAATCTCAATTTTTTATATAAGTTAATTCTCTTTATAAATCCTGAGCTTAACATTTCATTTCAAAAAATTTATTTAATTAAATGATTTTACTGCATTTGCATTCTTTTCTCCTTAATTGCTTAACCTCAATTACTCAAAAAGCATTTTGATTGAAAATTCTCTAAACAGCATCTAAAAAAAACTGTTCTTTGACGAATATTAATCTTTTTAAATTCAATTAACTTATTTATTGCATGGCTTTAATTGAAAAAATAAATGCAAGAATGGTTTTTGATTCAAGAGGCAATCCAACAGTTGAAGCAGAAGTGCATACAAAGAAAGGATTTTCAAGAGCCATTGTTCCTTCAGGTGCCAGTACAGGAAGCCATGAAGCGCTTGAATTAAGGGACAAAGAAAAAGCTTTTCACGGCAAAGGGGTTTCAAAAGCCTTAAGCAATGTAAAAAAAATTGAATTAAAAATTAAAGGAATGAAAGTTGAAAAGCAAAAAGAATTGGATAAAGCAATGCTTGAATTAGATGGCACAAAAAACAAATCAGTTCTTGGGGCTAATTCAATTCTTGCTGTTTCAATGGCTTGCGCGAGAAGAACTGCAGAAGAAAAAAAATTAAATTTATTTGAATTCATTGGAAGGCTTTCAAAAACAAAAGAATTTTCTCTCCCGGTTCCATTCTCAAATGTAATTAATGGAGGAGAGCATGCAGGAAACAATTTAGATATACAGGAATTCATGCTAGTTCCATTGAAAGCAAAAACTTTTTTTGAGGCAGCTCAAATGCTTTCAGAAACATATCATTCACTGAAAAAAATTTTATTGAATAAATACGGAAAACTTGCTGTAAATGTTGGAGATGAAGGAGGATTTGCTCCTCCGCTGCAGAGCACTGAAGAAACAATTGAATTAATTTTAAAAGCAGTTCAGGAAACAGGCTACGAAAAAGAAATTTCCCTTGCACTTGACTGCGCTGCAACAGAATTCTTTAAAGAAAACAAATACTCAGTTGACGGAAAAAATTTTTCAGGGAATGAATTAATTGACTTTTACAATGCATTAATGAAAAAGTATCCAATAGCTTCAATTGAAGACCCTTTCGCTGAAGATGACTGGCTTGCATGGAAGGAATTCACAAAAAAAGCAAAAACACAGATAGTGGGCGATGACTTGCTTGCAACTAACACTGAAAGAATCAAAAAAGCTGTTTCAATGAAAGCATGCAATTCACTTTTATTGAAAGTGAATCAAATAGGCTCGTTAACTGAAGCGATTCAGGCTGCACAGCTTGCAGTGAAAAAAAAATGGAATGTAATTGTTTCTCATAGAAGCGGAGAAACTGAAGACACTTTCATTGCAGACTTATCAGTTGGCTTAAATTCAAAGCAAATTAAGTTAGGCGCTCCATGCAGAGGAGAAAGAACAGCTAAATTCAATCAATTACTGCGAATAGAAGAAACGGGATTAAAGTACGCCGGAGAAAAAGCACTGAAATCCTGAATTTCTTTTATTGAACCGGATTCACAAGCTTTAAATATATCTTAATATAGAATAATATAAGTGGTTATAATGGCTGAAAATACTACTATTCTTGTTTCAAAGAAACAAAGAAAAGAGCTTGACTCTTTTAAGGATCATCCACGCGAAACGTATGGGGATGTCATCAATAAGCTGATTTTCATTGCAAAGGAAAGCAATGAGTCAGGGCTTGAGCTCAGCAGTGAAGCTCTTAAAGCAGTAGAAGAAGGAAGAAAAGACTTCAAAAAAGGAAGGTTTTACTCAACAGAACAGCTCAGAAAAGAGCTTGGTTTTTGAATGGCTCTCAAAATTCTTTGGAGTGAAAAGGCAAAAAAAGATCTTGCAAAAATGGATAAAAACACTGCATTAAGAATAATAGAAAAACTCAAATCAGCTAATGAAAATGGCTTTCTTTTTCTGGAAAAAATCCAATGGCGTGACTTTTTCAAATATCGTGTTGGAAAATACAGATTATTTATTGATAAGCTGTCTGGAAATGAAGAAATTATTGTTAACGCAATAATGCCAAGAAAAAACGCATACAAAAATCTTTAGCGGAAAGCCTAAACGCAATAAAATAATTCAATCAATTACTGCGAATAGAGGAAACAGGATTAAAGTACGCCGGAATAAAGGCTTTAAAGCAGTGAAATTTTAGTTAATCTTTAATTAGCTTCTTATTATTATTTTTTCATGGCTTCTTTTTTGGATGACAAGGAGAAATTAATTGAATTGATTAAGGAAAGCACTGGCAAGAGTGAAGAGGAAATCCTTAAATTGATTGAGGAAAAGAAAATCAAATTTTCCGGCCTGCTTACTGATTCTGGTGCTGCTTTCATGATTGCAAAAGACTTGAAAGTTGACTTAAAGCTGGAGGATTCGCTTACTGAATTAATTAAAATCGGCTCGCTTGAAGACGGAATGAATAACATTAATTTAGAGGTTTCA
>DATDZZ010000068.1:0-2092 GCA_035288565.1 archaeon | reverse complement strand
CAAATGTGAAAAAAATTTTCAAGGAAATAAATAAAGGAAAGGAATTGCAGGAATTGGTTTTGAAAATATCTAAAAAGAATATTAAGAAGAATTAAATAATAGTTAATTCATTCTTTTTTCAATGAATTTCAAGTTTTTTTTTGGCCTGTTTTTCCTGCTTTTTTTTCTGGTTTTTTTGAGCGGCTGCGTTTCCTGCCCTCCTGCTAATTGGGCGGGGCCTAGACCTCCTGGCTGCGGTGAAGCAGTTGAGCTTCCTCAAATAAAAGAGCCTGAATTAATTGAAGCCGAGTTCTTGGTCACGGTTCCTTACTGGACTCAAGGAGATGTTTTTGTTGGAATTGAAGGCAATCCAATGCTCCTGAAATTGAATAAAATTGATGAAGTTCTTTTTTCCGGGAAAACTGAAATGGCAATTGGAACGGATTACTTTTACAGCCTTGGCTCAATTGAGTCAGCTGAAATTCCTGTTGAAAGAACAATAACTCAAAAAATTATAACTCAAAACAGGTTTTTTGACGGAGTAATTGACTGGCAGAATTCAAAAAAAGAGATTTCAGTGAAGGGCTTTCATAAAAGCTTTTACATTAATGCCTGTCATTCTTGCAGTGTTTCAATCACGAAAGGAAATTTCATTGAGCCGATGAAGCAGGCAATGGATGAAATCAAGGCTCTTGGAGGAAACTGGATTGACTTAGTTCCGGTATGGTTTATTGAGCCGGATTACAAGGGAAACAATTTAAGGCCAATTTATTCAGAGGAATTCAAGGGAAGCACTGGCTGGGTTTCCTCTACAATCAAGGATGATGACCTGAAAACTTTGATTGATGAAGCTCATAAAAGGGACTTAAAGGTTTATTTGTGCCCTCATCTTGCTCCTGAAAACTGGGGTCCAGACATTAAAGGAAAAGGGCACATAATGCCTTCAAATCCAGAAGTTTTTTTTGAAAGCTATAAGAATTTTTTGAATCATTACGCTGAATTAGCTGAGGAAACAAAAGCTGAAATGCTTTGCGTTGGAAATGAATTAGACACTTTAACTCAAGAAGATATTTCAACAACTCCTTATTTTGATAAAACAAGTAAATGGAGGGAAGTAATTAAATCGGCAAGAGAAAAGTATAATGGTTTATTGACTTACAGTGTTGCGTGCATTGATGAAAGAAGGTGCGGGCCTGAATTGATTAAGTTCTGGGATGCCTTGGATGTAATTGGATGGGAATGGTATACTCCCATTGCGAAATCAGAAGAAGATTCAATTACTGAAATGAAGCAGAACGCTGAAAGAATTGTGGATACTAAAATGAAAGATTTGTCTGAAAAATTCAATAAGCCAATTGCTTTAACTGAAATCGGCTGGGAAGCATATAAAGGTGCGTGCACTAAAACTTATGGAGTAAGCTCAGGCAAAGGCGGAGACAGAATTGAGCAGACAAGATGCACTGAAGCTGTTCTTCAAGCCATTGAAGACAAGGACTTCATTAAAGGAATGCATGTCTGGAGTTACACTGCAAGGCTTCCAAATGACTTGCTTTCATATATTTGGACTGATACAACAAATGAAGTTAATTTGTCAATTACAGAAAAAGAATTCTTTAAATGGTTCAATAAAATTGAATCAGATTAACTTAATGCAAGAAATTTAATTAATTTTTTTCTTTTCAGTGTTTCATTCAATTTATTGATTAAATGCTTTCTCCAATCCAATTCCAGATGGCTTGCAATTAACTTCAATAAATCTTTTTCGTTCTTGCTTAATTTTTTTTTCTTTAATTAATTAATTTTGGTTAATATTTCGTAATCTCTTTCAGTGCTTAAAACAAATTTCTTTTTTTCTTTCTTGCTTTCCTTAAATTTGCTTGAAATTGTCTTTTTAATAAATTTTTTGATATTTTTTGCCTTCTTTTAATTTCATTCCAAGTTTTTCTCCTTTAAAGCCTTTATTTTCATAAAAATCCTGGATTTCCTGCAAAGATTCCTTAATCAATTAAACTACTTCTCAAATTACTTGAATTTCTTGAATGTAAAAGATTTTTAAACATTCTTTATTTTTAATTCTTAGTTAAAGCCTGAGTAGTCTAATGGTTAGGATGAG
>DATDZZ010000067.1:0-30089 GCA_035288565.1 archaeon | reverse complement strand
ATTCCTGCAAAAACATTTCCCCTAAAGCCCCTGTTCCAATAGCTACAACTGAATCAGATTTAATGAATTTCATTAAAATGTTCATTAATTTCGGGTCCTCAAAATAAGCTGTCTGCAGCAATCAAAATCACTGATATATGTTACTCATTTTTGTTTAAAAATACTTTCTTTATTCAGTTTTCTTTTAAAGACAGAATTTTAATTGAACTTAAAAAATTTCAGCATTATCTAAAATTAATTCTATGTTTGGAAGCAAAGAAAATCCAATAAATGAATTCAATTCAGGGGAAAAAGCAAGTGAAGTCGCTTCACCTATTTCTTTTTCTTCAGAAAAAACTTTACTGCTTTTTTCTTTTAATTTCACTCTAACAAGTTTTTTCGGAGGCTTGCTTAAATTGTTTACACGAGCCATTACTTCTTGTCCGATAAAACAGCCTTTACTGAATGAAACTGCTTCCTTATAATTTAAGTTCAAAAACATTTCCTGGTCAAAATCAATTCCTTGAACAGAAATATTATTTTCAACTCTGAATAAATTAAATTCTTTTTCAGAAAATTCTTTTCCTTCAATTAAAGGATTTTCTCCAATAATCAGAAAGCCTTCCCTGCATGGAATCTTTAAATGCTTTCCTTGAATGTTTTCACCTGAAACTGAAAAAAATGTTTTCCAGTCCAATAACTCGAATTTGCATTTTGAAATCAATAAATATTTTTTAAAAAAACTTAAAGCCCTTTCAAGAAATTTTTTTTCAAACACCAAGTAAATGGATTCATTGCTTTCAATGAATAGGTCAAAAAACAATACAAGTTTTCCGTTGGATTCAAGGAATGCATTAGGTTTTCCTGTTGCAACTTCGTTTGAAGCAATGCTATTCAAAGTATTAAATGCATTTCCTGTAATTCTTGCAATTGATTTTTCCAGTAACTTGAGTTTATTCATTTAAATCACTCTTAATGCTGTATGTGTGCTGTTCACTTTCCCTTGAGCGAAGCGGCTTATGCAAATCATTCAGTCTTCTAAAAATTGTGCTTGCTTCCATTATCACGCCTCCTCTTTTCATTTACCTGTTGAAATGACTTTGAATGGTTTTCCTTTGAGTTTTTTAAGTTTTTTCTTTTTCACTAGATGACTGATCTTGTTCCTGATTGCATGCTCTGGGAAATCAATTTTCTGCATTATATCATCAATGCTGACTGGTTTTTTTGCAAGGTATAAAATGCTTTTTTCCAGGCATAGATTGAGAACCTTCTTTGTAATAGGGATTTTTATTGAAAGCCTTTTTTCGAGAGCCTCCAGATGGTCAAGTATTATCATTTCTTTCATTCCTGAAAGGTTCTTGTCCTGTAAAATTATTTCTTCATAGATTATCCTCCAATCCAGCGCTGTTTTTGAGAGAATATTTTCGCAATCAACTAAGTCAGAATCCCTTGCAGAGACGCTTTTTAGCAGAAAAATATCTTCGATTGATGCCAGGTATAACTCAAGCTTGCCATCCTTGATTTTTCTGCTCCTATTTTGCATGCGCTCACTGTATTCTAAAGCATTGCAAATTATTTTGAGAAATAAATCTATGCGCGGCGAATCTTTTTTTTCAAGCATCGCAGAGGCCTCTAACTGGCTATATTGAAGCTCTTTTCCTTTTATTTCAGAATAACCTGTTTCTTTCAATGCTGCTATTAACAGAGAAGCTTCTTTATCCGTTAACAGCACAAGGTCGATGTCTTTTGTGGAATTTTTTGCCTTGTACTCTATGAGGGCATTGCCTCCAATTAAAAAAACTCTTGTTTTTTCCGGGAGTTTTTCTTCAACCTTGAGGAAAATGTCATCCATGGTTTCCTGCCTGAATCTTTTTTTGGCTTTGATGTCGTAAATTGCCGCCTTTGAGAGGAACTCCTCTCGCGGAAGGAACATTTTTTGCTGTTTCACGGGCTGGTCTTCCAGATATGAAGCAATGTCAAACCAGAGCTGCAAAACCCCAAGCTTTTCACAATTATTTTCGATCTTAATCACATTTATTTTTTGCTTGTTCTTTAAGTAAAACAAAATGCAAAGCAGCAGGTCATTGGCATTTCCAGAAAACTTTATGGCATGTGAAAGTATTTCTTCCAAATCCAATTCTTTTTTGGGTATAAAAAAAAAGTTATGTGATGGATTTACATGCAACCCAAATTCACTGAACCTTGAAAATGCCGTAAGAGAGCCGTCAAACTTAAAGTCAAGAGGCAGTTTAATGAGCTTCTCTCCTCCTTTTGACCAGAAAAACCCCTGAGTATTCTTTTTGTACACAAGTGAAAGGAAATCAAATAGCAATGGAATTGATTTTGAAATTGCGTATTTGCTTTCTTCTTTGCGCAGAAATTGAGAGAACTTTGAAACTCTTCTACTTGTCTGGGCAGCAGAAAGGTCAAGCTCTTCCGAGAGTTCGCTGATTGTTTTAGGCACAAGCAGCAGCAAAAGAAGTTCAACATTTTTCCTTGAAAGCAGTTCAATATTGAATCCCTCAAAAAAAAGCCTTTTGAAGGCAACCGCAATCGGGTTATCCGATAAAACAGTCTTGCCATCCATTGTTGAAGCTATGCCAAGCCACTCCAAATCCCTAACCATGTTATAGTAAGTATAGCTTGAAATAGCACTATCTTTAACTGCCGCCCCAGGAGTTATTTGCCCATTTAAAATTAGCGTTTTTACTAATGAATTTTTCACGCACACCACAACACGCAATATTTAATTATTATATTTCAGAAAAGGTTTATAAATATATTCTGAAAAATGATAATTAAATGCCAAAAGAAGGTTTTTTTGCTTTGTTTCTTCGAAACTGCTCTTTGAATTTTTCTTGCAATCCTTGCAGCTGATTTTTCCAGTAACTTGAATTTATTCATTTTTTCACTTTTTTAAAAAGCCCTCGGCGGGAATTGAACTTTCAGAGGAAATTTACTCCTTCCAATTCCTTATATTTGCAAAAATTCATATTTTAAAATGGACGATAAAAGAATTGCATTTTTCAATGAATGTGGCCTAATTCTATTTTTTGAACAAATTAAATTAACTAAAAAATACAAAACATGGAAACAATTTTATTTGAAAAATGCTATTCCAAGAAACAGTTTCAATAATTATAAAAGTGGGAGAAATCTGCTTCCTGAAAATATTTTTAATAAACTACTAAATTCTTTGGATCAACAAAATCAGGAAGTTTGGTTGCAAAAAATTTATTTTAAAAATTCCAACTGGGGCAGCATTAAAGGAGGTCAAGAAAAATATAAAAAATATCCAGAACATTTAGAAAGATTCAGAAAAATAAAAAGAGAAATGCGCCCTACATTTGACTTTAATATGAAGTTGAATGAAAAATTATGTGAATTTATTGGAGCTTTTATTGGTGACGGATTTATAGGGAAATATGGAAGCCATTATATGCTTGAATTTACTGGAGATTCCAGATTTGATAAAGAGTACTTAAATGAAATGGCGCAAATTGGAAAAGACTTATTCAGAATTAAAAAACCTTATTTTTACAAAGTTAAAAATCGAAATGTTTTAAGACTGAAATTATATTCGAAAAGTCTATTAGAATTTTTACAAAAAAGATTTAATTTCAACAAAGGTAAAAAATGCTACACTGTGAAAATTCCGGTTGAAATAATAAACTCTGACAAAAAATTAATTTTTGCAACAATCAGGGGAATTTTTGATACAGATGGATGTGTTTTCTTTGATAAAAGAAAAATTTACAAAAATCCATATCCAAGAATTACTTTTCTAACGACTTCTCCTGATTTGTTTTTCCAATTAAAAGATTTTTTGTCAAATTACTTTAAACTTTATACCAGAAAATCAAAAAGAAGAGGCCATTATTTAGAAGTTTATGGGCAAAAGCAATTTTCAAAATGGATGTCCTTGATAGGTTTTTCAAATAGTAGGCATTTGAATAAGATAAAATCAAGCCTCAGGCGGGAATTGAACCCGCGACCCCCACCTTACCAAGGTGGTTCTATACCGCTAAGACACTGAGGCAATTAAAGATTTTTTTAAACAATTAGTTCTTTTAATTTACTTAATTCATTTAATTTGACTGCTGATTCTTTTCCGGTTTTCATGTTTTTTAATTTGATTTCGTTGTTTTTTAATTCATCTTCCCCTATAATTACAGTGAAAGGAATTTTTTTCTTGCTTGCATAAGTTAAGTTTTTTGAAATTCCTTTTCCTGTTAAATCCATTTCAACATTTATTTCAAGCTCTCTGATTTTTTGAGCAATGCTTAATGCATTTAATGCAAGCTCTTTGTTCACTGGAATCAAGTAAATTTTTGCAATTGATTCAGTTTCTTTTTTTTCAAATAAAATATCTGTTAATCGGTCAACTCCAAAGCTTATTCCCACTGCAGGAGTTTCTCTTCCCCCTAAAGCTTTCACTAAATTGTCGTATCTTCCTCCAGCGCAGACAGTCCACTGGCTTTCAGCCATTACTTCAAAGACATTTCCAGTGTAATACTCTAATCCTCTGGCTAAGCTTAAATCAATTTTAATGAATTTTTCAAGTTTCTGCTCTTTAAGCAATTCAAGCAATTGCTTTAATTCATTTAATCCTTTTGATTCAATTTTGTTTTCCTTGAACATTTTTTCAATATCTGCAAGGTCGTTGTCTTTAATGAATGAAAGAATTTTTTTATCAATTTTTTTTTCAAGCAATTCTTTTTCTACTCCCTGCCAGTCAATTTTATCCAGTTTGTCAATGCTTCTGAATGCTTCGGGAATCATTTTTTCGGGAATTCCTGCAAGCCCTGCAATGTCCTCTAATAAAATTCTGTTATTGATTCTGATAAAGAAATTTAATTCAAGCTTCTGCATTATTTCTGCTGTGATTGCAATGCATTCAAAGTCAGCTAAAATTGAATCCGTGCCTACAGTGTCAATGTCTGCTTGAGTGAATTCCCTGTACCTTCCAGCCTGCGGCCTGTCGTATCTGTAAACCGTTCCAATTTGATAGCGCTTGAATGGCTTTGCAAGTTCAGGATTTGAAGCAACAACTCTTGCTAATGGAACAGTTAAATCAAATCTTAATCCAAGCTCTCTTTCTCCTTGGTCTTTAAAGTAATAAATTTCTCTTTTGATTTCTTCTCCTGCTCCTGCTTTAGTTGAAAGAGTTGCATATTCTTCTACTACTGGTGTCTGCAGCGGAGAGAAGCCGTATTTCTCGAATGCCTTCCTGCAGGTGCCTTCAATGAACTGCTTTACCTTCATTTTTTCCGGAAGAAAGTCCCGCATTCCTCTAACTGTTTGAAACATTCAATTGCCCCGTGTAAATTAATTGATTTAAAGAAAAAGTTTTGCCAAGAAATTTATAGCTCTCTGCATCACCCCCGATCGAAATCAAAGCCGACACATGAGAGTTTCTACCTTTCCCGGCATTACTTAATACTGTTTTTTTCTTTAAAATTCTTTTCCTTGAAGGGCCGGGACCGGGAATCGAACCCGGATTACAGGATCCACAGTCCTGAGTCATAACCGCTAGACCATCCCAGCCATTAATAAGTAAAAAACTTTGAAATGAATTTAAAAAACTAGTCCCGCGACTGAAAGAAGCAGAGTTATTGAAGATGAATACAGTCACTTTTAAAGTTCATTAAACAATTAGCTTTCTTAATTTATTTAAATGTATTTATTGCTTTTAAAGGCAAATACTGAACTTATTCACTTCTTTTTTTAAATTCTGATTCAAGGAAAGCAATCAAAAATTCTTTTTTTTCTTGGGTTTTAATTTTATCCGTGGCTTTAACTGCTTCCAGCAATGATTTAAAGTCAACTATTTCTGCTTGATTTAAAAAATTAAATGCTTTTCCATAGCTTTCAAATGCCCCCAACAGCCCGTCTTTCCAATCCATTAATGGCATGAAGCTTTCTTGTCCATATTTTCTTTTCTGAAAAGCTATTTCAAATAATTCAATATTTTTAGATGGCAGGGAAAAAAATGATTTTTCTCTTTTTAATTCAATGATTTTTTCCTTGGGTTCAGTTTCCAATCCCTTTGCTTTTCTTTCATTTTCCACTGCCAAGCGGCTTAATTCATCTCTAATGTATCCTATTGACTCTTTTGCAAAAAAATCTGCGGCTGCTTCAGAAATTTTCCTCAATTCCTCTGAAAATAAATAACCCCAATGAGAATTAATATGTGCTGAATGCCCCCATTCATGAAAAATGTTGTGAAGACTTGCGAAATGTTTTTCATTTAAAAAAATGTGTGTTCCTGTAATGGGAGAGCCTATTTGAAAAGATTTTTTTTCCGCAAACAAAGAAAAAACCCATGTTGGAAAATTATGAGTTAATCTTGGAATTGTTCTTGGTTTTTCTCCAGTAATTTTTTCATAAAAAAGCTCAAATGCTTTTTTTATTTTTGGACTCATTTCACCTAATTCTTCCTTGTCTCTGCGCAATGAAATCTCAAGGGAAGCTTCAAAATCAAGAGGGCCAATTCCCGCTTCTTTCAGTTCCTTTTCAGTTATTGGCGGCAGTTCTTCTCCGATAAAGTGGGCTTCTCTGCCCATTCTTCCAGTCCAGTTGCATCCAGTAAAAAGAATTATTGAGCCTAAAATGACTGCAGCTCTGCCATTAATTAATTTCATTTTAGGCCTTGCTTTAATTCTTTTAGATTCAGCAAAACTCAATGCACTTAAATACAAATCAACAACCTGCCTTTGATTCAAAAACTTTTTCGGTTTTCTAACAGTATAGCCTCTTTGAGAAAAAAAAGAATCAGGAATTCTTCTAAAAGAAGCTGCTCTTTGAGGAGCTTTAACTGCACTTCTTTTCCCTGAACGATTAAAGGGATTAAAGAAATCTTTTCTTTTTGCTTTGCTCATGTTAAAGAATTAGCTTTTCTTTAAATAAATAGTTTACTGAAATTAAAAAAATAAAATTAAAAGAAATTGAATAAAAATAAAAAATGAATAAAAATAAAAAGAAATTGAAAGAGCTTTTATCTGTGAAGCTCTCTTTCCTCTAATTCTTCGGGCTCGTACATTTCTACTTCTTCTGACTCTTCTTCCTCTTCTTCTGAAGAGCCTTCTTTTCCTTCCAAGTCAGTTAAAAGCCTTCTGATTCTGCCTAAATTTTTTTCAAGCCTTTCCTCTTTCCTTAAGTCTCTTTCTTTCTCTTTTAATCTGTCAACGTCATTCTTTGTTTTCTCTATTTTATGGTTTAATTCATAGATTTCTGCTTCCAATGAATCCTTTTTCTCCCTAGCTGTTTTAGTTTCAACAATTAATTTCTCTACTTTAGCCAGTTCATTGTGAAGCTCTTTTTCATCTCTTTCCTTTTTTGCACTTAATTCATCTAAAGTGCTTTCAGCTCTGTCCCTTAACTGCAATAAGCTTTGAAGTTCTCTTTCCATTTCAGCTCTTGACTCCATTTCATAACCTCGCTGTGTAATTTTAATGCTTTTAAGAATTTTAATACTATTAAGAGTTCATTATATTTATATATTATGCTATGCTGTGCTTAAAGCCTTTAAAGGCATAAAAATGAATCTACTGCTCTTTTGGCTATTTCCTGAAATGGCTTTTTAAGCAAAGAATTTCCTTACCTCTTCAGATGCACCGGATTTAGCTAATACAAGTATTTTTGAATCTTGATTTAGGACAGTGTCTTTGTCGGGAATTAACAGTTCTTTTTCTTCTCTTATAGCGACAATGGATGAATTTTTCGGTATATTTATTTCTGAAATCTTTTTTCCAATAAAAGGCGAGTTTTGCTTTAATTTTAACTCCATTATTTCTGCATCCCCTTTTGAAAGAAAAACCAAGTCAAGAACTTCAGGCTTTGTAATTAATTCTTCTATGTAGCCTGCAGCGGCTGCCTCTGGATGAATTACAATATCAATTCCAAGCTTTTCCAGCACTCTTTCATCGTATTGAACTTTTTCAATTCTTGCAGCAATCTGCTTTGCTCCAAGCTCTTTTGCAATCAAGGAAATAACCATGTTTGTTTCGTCTTTTCCTGTAAGAGAAACAATTGCATCAGCCTGCTCTATTCCTGCTCTCTTTAAAACATCCGGCTCAGTGGCGTCTCCGTTGACTACTTCAATGTCCAAGTCATTGCTTACCTTTTGGCAGAGATCTTTGTCTTTCTCCACAATCACTGGATCGTGGTTTTCATCCAATAAAAGTTCTGCAAGGTAAGTGCTGATTTTTCCTGCGCCAACAATAATTATATACAATTCAACCCCTCAAAATAATCAAGTTTTACTTCTTTTTAAGTTTATCTTTCCCTGAAAGCTAAAATAAATCCTAATGCTGAAAGGAATGGAATTATTTCAAGCCTGCCAATCCACATATTGAAAATAAGCATTAACTCAACTAACGGATTCATTCCTGGATAGGTTACTCCAGTTGATAAACCATTATTTGATTGAGCGGAAACAACTTCAAACAACGAATTTCCTAAAGGAATTCCTTGATTAACTAAAACAATTGTTCCAACAATAACGAAAAACAAGTAAAGAATTATGAACTGATTTATTTCATTAACTTCTTTTTCCCCTACTTCTCTTCCCTCAAATTTTCTTGAAAAAATTACGTTTTCTGCCACGACAAGAGACTTGATTCTCCAGATAATTGATTTAATGAAAATCCAGAACCTGCTGATTTTTACTCCTCCAGTAGTTGAACCTGAAGACCCTCCAATAAACATAATGATTATCAGAATTATTTTTACGAATTCGCTCCATAAAGCAATGTCTCCTGTAAGCGGAACCAAATCGAATCCGCCCTCAGTGATTGCTGAAACTGCGTAAAATACTGCGTACTCTAAAGCAACTGATTCATTCTGGTAAAACCTGATTAATTCAGGAAGAATTGCTACAACTGAGACAGCTGAAAGCACTAACATTATCTGGAACTCCCTGTCTTCGAGATAGGATTTAAGATGAATTCTTTTAATGAACAAGTAATGAGTTGAAAAACTTGTAGCTCCTAAAAGCATTATTACTATTAAACTGAAATCCACTAAGTAATTATGCATTCCCTGCAGGCCCTGGCTCGAAATACTTGTTCCTGTAGTTGAAATAGCTGACATTGAATAATTCACTGCAGAAAATAAATCCAGTCCAGAGAAATAAAGCATTGAAGTTCCAAACAAAGTCATTATTGTGTAAATGAAAATCATCTGCTTTGCAGTATTTTTTAAATTCGGCTTAATTCTTTTTTCTCTTCCCTCAGCAATCATGTATTTTACTGACCTTGAATAAGTTGAAAGCACTCCAGTTAATGCAAGGACAACTATTCCTATTCCTCCAATCCATTCTAAAAAACTTCTCCAAAACAAAAGGCTTTTTGGAGCAGAATCAATTGCAGGCAGAACGCTCAGCCCCGTAGTTGTTATTGCTGACATTGCTTCAAAATAAGCGTCAAGAAAGCTCATGCCGTGATTTAAGGCAAATGGAAGGCTTGCAAAGAAAGTGAATGAAACCCATAAAACTCCAACTGAAAGAAAAGCATGCTTTAATTCTGATTCTTTGTCTGAGTAAAAAACTTTTCTGATTACATGGCCTGACAAGGAACAAAAAACTCCAACGGAAATATAATTTATGTAGTTATCTAATGGCTCAAAGTAAATTAACGCAACAAGCACGGGAACAAGGAAAAGAAAGCTGCTGGCCCTAAGGAATGCTCCAGTATCCCTGAAAACAATCATTAAATCATTTTTTCCGAATCCAAGAAGCATAAAACCGCTCACAAAAATAGCTCTTTTCAATTAATATTTCTTTTCATGCAATTAGGATTAAAAACACTTAAACCGTAATTAATTAATGAAATTTCACGGAATTTTATTTCTTTTCTTTGTGCTTATTTTAGGATTTGCTTTTGCAATTTATGGCGGAGGCTCGGGTTCCGGAAGCTCAAGCTCAAAGGAAACCCTTCCAGAGCTTCCTTCAACTGACCCTGTAATCAAGGAAAACAGGGAACTTTCATTGAAGTGCAGGGAGTTTGCTTCATTAAGGGAAAGAGTGAGGTGCAGAATTCTTCTTCCTGAAAAGTATCAGAGCAATAAAGTTGAATTTCTTCCAGAAGAATGCCTTGCTTTTGGGGGAAGGTACAGAGATAGATGCATTGAAAATTATGATAAAGTCCAGGAATGCTGGAAGCTTTCATCTGATTCAGAAAGAATTCAGTGCTCAAGGCAGAAAATAGGAATAACTTCAGCAAAAAGTGAAAGAAATTTATGCGAACAAAAAACAGGTGAAGGAAGAGAAACCTGCCTGACAGACTTAAAAGACAAGGTTTTCACGGGAATTAAATTCAGGGTATATAATCTTGAAGAAAAAGCTGAAAAAATGATGGAGAAAGGAGTGTCAGAAAAAACAGTTATTGATTTTATTTCCTTAATGGAAAGCAAAAAAATTTTTTTCAACAGCGCTGCATCAATTGAAGAAAAAAAATCTGTTCTTGAAAGTGTCAGGGAAGCATGGATTGATTTCATTATTGCAGCCAAGAAAGAAGCGGGTGATTTAAATTAAAGCCTTAATTTTATTTTTAATTTTAGCTGTTCTGATTTCAGGCTGCGTAAAAGAAGAACAGAAAAAAGAATTGAGTGAAGAATCCAAGCCTGAGCCTAAAAAAACTGTTATTGAAGAAGTAACTGTTCCTGAAACAGTTCAAGAGCCTGGAGAAGAAACAAACAGGCAGGAAATATTAAATGAATTTCCTGATTCTTTGAATGAAGCTTTCACAGAATTAGATGAACTAAATTAATTATTTCTTTACTTTTCCGGTTTCAATGAATTCAATTAAAGGCATCAGCATGCTTTTCTTTGCCTCTAACACATACCTCATTAAAAAATTCTCATAATCCTCTCTTGAAATGAATTCACTGTAGTCAAGGTAAGTGAGTTCCTTGGAATCAACTTTCTTAAAGTAAGCCCTAATACATCCCCTTGAGTTTTCCTTGAATTTCTTCATTGCTTCAAGGGCTTTAATGGCTTCCGGCTCTGACTCTTTTTTAAAGGAATAAAAATTTGCTTCTATTATCACGGCATCACTGCAATGAATGGAACTATTGAATATAAATAATTGAGGCATTAGAAATTCAAACTAAATCAGCTCAAAGAACGCAAAAAAACAAGAATTAGTTATGTAGAAAGGTTATTTTTCTTCTTTGAATGCGCCTTTTTCTTCCGCTCTTCTTATCTGCCTGGACCTGAATTCCTCGAACTTTTTTTCATCTTCTTCTTTTTTCAAAGCCTTTTCAGGAGTCGAAAAAAACTGCTCTTCAGCTAAATCGGGTTTAAGCTTCATCAGCTCTATTTTTTGCTTTGTTTTCAGGGAAATTAAATTCTCTAATTCATTTATTCTTTTCTTCTGCAAAGCAATCTGCTGGTCTAAATCCGCTACTTTCTTTATTGATTCCTTTGAAAGGCTTTCATCTAAAGCCATTTGAGTGGATTCATTGAAAGCTGCTACACTGCCTTCCTTTAAAGGCTTTACAGCTATACTTTCAATTTCCTTTCTTGCTTTTCTTCCAATAGTGAAAAAAATAATTATTGAAGCAATTAATAAAACTGCTAAAACCAGATAAGCAGTTAAAAGAGAAGAAAATTGAGTGAAAGCAAGTGGAAGCAAAAAAACAATCAATGAAAGGAATTCTTTTGTTTTTTTGTTTGTTACAAGGCTTTCGCTTTTAGGAATGTATCCAGTGTACTTAATTGAATAATAAAAAACAATTCCAGCAGCAAGTGATATAGCCGCAAGAAGAACTGTCAGTTCAAAATTATAATTTTTAATGAAACCCTGATCAATGAATGAGTCAAAGAGCTGCGCAAAAGCACTGCCTGCAAACAACACAATTAAAAGAAAAGAAATTTTTGCCTTCATTTTCATTATATATCCTTTTACCTCTATAAAAAGCTAACTATAATCATTAATTAAACGAAAAAAATATTAATTCAGTTTGAGTTTAATAACTATGAACAATTCACTGAAGCTAAAAATTCTTTTTTTTCTGCTGCTCTTTCCGCTGGCAAGCGCAGACATTTTGTACAATATTTCAATTGAAAACAAAAATGCTGTAATTGATGCAGAGTATGACTTGTTTTCTGAATTTGATGTTTCTTCATGGAATGTTTCTTTAATTGTTCCGGAAAATTCAGAAATCATTTCAGTCAAGGATTCGAAGACAGAAATAACGGGCTTTTCATTGGAAGGAGAAAAATTAGAGCTGAAAACACATACAGGGAAGCCAAGAAAGGAAGAAAAAATTTTTTTAAAATTTAAAGTTCCTGAAATTGTTGAAGAATCAAATGAATTAAAATCCTTAATTCTTTCTCTTGCAGGCTTTAATGGAGTTAAAACAAAAGTCTCTGCAAATATTCCTGACCTGCTCAGCGCTTCAAGCTCTTTTGGTTTTTCAGAGAAACTCAGTGAAGATTCCTTAAACCTGGAAGGCTTTGGGCCAGTGAATTTTAAGGCATTTTTTGGAAATGGAAAGAAATTTGAAAACTTTGAATTATTCGGCTTGAACTATGATTTAAGCAAAGCAGATGAATTATTTTATGTAATTGAATCGGTTACTGGAAGAAGAAAGCCTTTTGAAAGGTTTCCAGTAATTATTGCTCCTGACTCTGAATACATAGCGGAAGTGAATGAATTCAGTGCAGGAAACTATCAATTCGGCGGGCTTATTTCTTTAAGGGAAAGCGTATTCAAAAACAATGACTCTGATTTATATTTTCTTGAAGGAGAAAATGCTGTAAGCACTTTGCTTCATGAAGCAGCACACGGATTCAATGAAAAAGTTTTAAGATGGAATAACTTCAAGAAAGCATGGTTTGATGAAGGCACAGCCACATTAATTGAATTTATTGCCGACAGAAAGGAAAAAGCAAAGCACCCACAAGTTTTCGGAATAGAAGAAAAATTCATTGAAGGAAACTATGAAATAACAATTAACTCTAAAGGAACAAAAAATGATTTATTTGATTACTATGAAAAAAATGAAAACTTCATGGAGGCATGGGATCCATTCACTGAAAACGGAGAAAATGAAAGAGAATTCGGCTACGCATTCTCTGAACTGCTTTTCAGGAAATACTTGAAAGAAAAAGGAATTGAAAAATTAAGGGAAGCCTATAGCTCAATTTCAGAAATAAATGAAGAAGCAGAAAGCCAGCAGCAGGCAAACGAGTTTTTGCTAAATGCGCTTCAAACTGATTTAGCTCCATGCAGGTTCAAAGAAAAAACCGATTTAAGTTCATGCACTTCAGAAGTAAACAAATTCACTCCAATAGTTAACCGGTTCATTACAGAAAGCAATATTGAAATAATTATTGAACCTGAAGCAATAAAGCAAGAACCTGCTGAAGAGACTGGAACTGATGCAGAAGCAATTGAAGAAAAAGAAGTTTCTGAAAACATAAAAGATTCTGTGCCTGAAACAATTGAAGAAATAAAAGAACCTGAAATCATTGCTGAACCAATTAAAGAAGCTGAAGAAGAAAACTTTTTAATTAAAATATTGAATTCAATTCTGAATTTCTTTTTCTCTTTTTTTGGATGAGAGTAGAAGAAAGGAGGGATTGAAAAAAAGAGGACATCGTTTTTCATTACAAAGGAGCCTTTCTTCTATCTCTATTAACTTTTATTTTTCGTTATTAAATCTTTTCTGGTGCAATGATTTAATTTCTGGGAATGCAGAAACTAAGTTAAATAATTGACGAAAAATTAAAATGAAAGCTTTTCAATCTGCTGAGCTAAAACAGACATTTTGCTTAAAATTTCCTTTACCTCTGCTTCACTGAATTTAACTAAGTTTTTCTGAAACGAGAAAAGAATCTGGCTTGTATCAATTTCAATTTTATCAGGGTCAATTAAAAGGATTTCATTGATTATTTCAGGCAAAAGAATTTTTCTTGCCATTGAAGAATCCTGGATTTTAATATGATACTCTGAATCAAATTCATCATTGCCTGAAATGAAATCATTGAAGCCAAAAACATTCACTAATTTAGTCAGGATATTTTCCCTTGAAATTAAAATCTTTCCAGGAAAAGAAGAGGAAGTGCTCATCTGAAACTCGGTTAAAAGAGTTCCTCCGCCGCTGCTTAAAGAAATTTCCTCTATTCTAATTTCTCTTCCCTGAAAAGAGCCTCCAAGCAAAATTATTCCTTCGCTTGAAAGCACTTCAAAGCCGAGCTTTCTTGAAATCCTTTTAAGCAGGTTTTTCTTTGAATAATTTGTTTTAAGAAAAATGAACAATAAAAAAATTATTAATGCGGCAAGGAAAGCGAAAAGCATTTCATCCAATAAAAGCAATAAAAAATTCATAACAAAAAAATGATTTAGAAATTAATATATTTACCTAAACCAATAAAACAGGCGCCTTGGCTCTCTCGGAAACAATTTTTGAAGTTGAGCCCACTAAAAAGCTTTCAACTCCTGCTTCAAGGCCTTTCCCGTGCTTTCCTAAAACAATTAAATCCATTTTCTGTTTGTCGGAAAAAGCAATAATTGATTCATAAGGCAGGCCGAAAAAAAGAAAAGCCTCTCCTTTAATTCCTGCTTTCTTTAATTTATTCAATGCATTTTTGTGAAGCGCTTTAAACAATTCAGTGTTGTCCTCCATGTAAGGCCTCATTAAATTGTTTGAAACATCCATTGCAGGAAAGCCTGCAACACTTAAAACAAAAATTCTTGACTTGAATTTTTTTCCTAAATTTATTGCGTAATCCAAAGCCTTAAGGCTCTGCTTTGATTCATCCAATCCAACCAAAATTTTCTTCATTTAATCACCTTAATTAAAAAACAACCACGCCGCTTAAATAAAGCGAAGCCAGAATAGCAAAAATGAATGCAAGCATTCCTTGATCCAAGTCATACCACATTACAGCCAATCCAAAAAGAGGAGCAATCAAAAAAATTGGCTCTTGAATCAAATAACCAAAAATCGCTCCTAAAAAGAAAACAAAAATGAATACTGCTCCAATCTTTCTTGCAATAGGAGCAAGAGCCCTTTCAATCTTCTTATACCACTTATAAATCAAGCCCATAATACAAGTAAATTAAACTCAAATAAAAAGCTAATGTTTTTAGGAACCCTTTTTAGGCCTTGAATAATCGTCTTCCAGCCTCCCAACATCACTTAATTCAGGAGTTGAAACCTCAACAATTTCATTTATTTCCTCTAATCCTTTCAGCCTATGGATTGTTTTAGGAGGAACATGAACCACATCTCCTGGAACGGCTTCAAAAGATTCTTTTCCATAAATGACAAAAAATTTTCCTTTAGTTACAAGCCAAGACTCTTCTTTTTTTTCATGAAATTGAATGGAAAGCCTGTGTGCCCTTTATTCACTTTCAGAACCTTGAAAGCATACTTTTCAGTTACAACAAGCCATTTTTCTTCTCCCCACGGCTTTGGAGCAGTTTTAATTTCTCTTTTTGGGTTCACGCTAAAATTAAATAACAAAACAGCTTTTAATTATTCATGATAAAAGGATTTTTTAAAAAATTAGGGCTGAAGCTTTTCAGGAAAAAAGTTTCTGAGGAAGTTCAAGTAAATGGAAAAAAAATTTTATTCAAAGGCTTAATGACTGAAACTCATGGAGAAATTCCAAAAAAAGCAAGGATTTTTTTGCTTGAAAAAGCCGGCAGCACAACCCCTTTCTATTTTTATAAAAAAGAAGAAAAATTCATTCTTGACTTAAGAATGGTTTCCTCGGAGTTCCGTGAAAAAAAAGAAATTGAAGCCTTAATGAATTCAATTGGATTGGGCAGATACCTTAAGAAAAAAAATTTTTATTATTTTGATGAACTTAGATTAAATAAATTCAATAAATAATCAAGCCAAGGCAGCTCCGATTGCTGTCGCAATTCCTGAATTTTTTGGAAAAACTGTTTTTGCTTTTCCAAGCCAGAAAATTCTTTTTTCAATTATTTCCTTAATCAGCCTTGATTCAGCTAAATGCCCAGTAAAAACAATTGTTTTTTGATTGAATGCCTTTGAAGCAAAGCTCGCAATTGAACCAATAACCTGCCCTGCTAAATTAAACAAGGCTGCGCTTAAATCATCCTTGTTTGGGTTTTTCAGTGAACCGAAATGAGAAGCAGTTGCATTTGAAGGAAGCAGTCCAATTCCTTTAGGGTAAATTTCTTTTAAAGTCAAGTCAACTCTTTCAGCCTTTCCGTATTTGGCTCTTTTCTCTAAAATTAAAACATTATCATCTCCTATTAAGAGCCTTCCAAGATTCATTAAGGTTTTTCCGCCGACAGCTGTTCCCCCTATATGCCTGAATTTATTTCCTTTAACTGAAACAAATGCAGTGCCTGAGCCCATAGAAACAATTAAAGCATTAGATTTCTTTGAAACAAATTTTCCTCCAACAGCAATAGCTTTAATTTCATCAACTTTCCTTACATTTAAATTAAATAATTTTTTTCCTGCTTTACCAGAGTAAGCTCCAGTTACTTTAATTTTTTTTATTTTTTCAATTGGAAAGCCCCTGAAAAAAAAATCTTTATTGAATAAATCAGCTTCAATTGATCTATGCATTGCAATTTTTTTTCCATGCATTAGAACAGCATCAACATTGCTTGAGCCGAAATCAATCCCCAAAATCATGAAAATAAGAGGGAATAGAAATATTTAATTGTTATTAAAAGCCTAAAAACAGAAATTAAAATAAAACCCCTAAATTATCAATTAACCTCGTTTTTCCAAAGTAAACTGCCAGCAAAATTAAAACTGAAGAATTAATTTCTTTTGATTTTTCAAATGAATTCAAATCAAGAATTTCAACGTAATCAATTTCAGCTGAATTCATTGAATTAATTTTTTCCTTGATTCTTTGAATCACTTTCCCCGGATTCTTTTCTCCTTCTTCAATCAATTTTTTCCCCAGCAATAAGGACTGAAAAAGAATTGGCGCCTGCTTTCTTTCGTTTTCATTCAAGTAAACATTTCTTGAACTTAATGCTAATCCATCTTTTTCTCTCACTATAGGGCATTTAATTATTTCAACATTGTAATTGAATTCCTTTGCAAGCAAATCAATTATTTTTGCCTGCTGGAAATCTTTTTTTCCGAAATAAGCTTTATTGGGCATTACAATGTCGAATAATTTTGACACTACAGTGGTGACTCCTCTAAAATGAACAGGTCTTGTTTTTCCTTCCAAAATTGCAGTGAATTTTGATACTTCTCTGAATTCAGCTTTTTCTGCTCCATTTGGATAAATTTCTTTTTCGTTTGGATAAAACAAAACATCAACTTTTTCTTTCAAGCAAATTTTTTTATCTCTTTCAAAGTCTCTTGGATAGGAATTAAAATCTTCATTCGGAGCAAACTGGAGAGGATTAACAAAAATGCTTGCAACAGTCGAATCATTTTCTTGAACCGATTTGCGGATTAAAGAAGCGTGCCCTTCATGCAGAAAGCCCATTGTAGGAACAAAGCCGATGCTTTTCCTTTTGCTTTTCATTAAAGCAGAAAATTCCTGCATTTCTTTAACTGAAGTAACTACTTTCATGAAAATCATTCAAATGAGTGTTCCTTTGAAGGAAACATTTCCTGTTCAACTTCTTCTTTGAATTTTGAAACAGCTTCTTTAATTAAAGAATTCAAATTCAAATATTTTTTCACAAACCTTGGATTGAATTTTTCATTCAAGCCAAGCAAATCATTTATTACAAGCACCTGCCCCTTGCAGTGCAAGCCTGCTCCTATTCCAATTGTTGGAACTCTAACTTGTTGAGTGATTTTTTTGGCTAAAGAAGAAGGAATGCATTCTAAAACCAAAGCAAACACTCCAAGTTTTTCTAATTCCATTGCATCATTAAAAATTTTTTGAGCTTCTTTTTCTGTTTTTCCTTGAACTGAATACTTTTCAGCTGTTTGAGGCAACAAACCCAAGTGGCCCATTACAGGAATCCCATTCTCAATTAATTTTTCCATAACTTCTTTTTTGTTTCCTTCAACTTTAACTGCATCACAGCCGGCTTCAATGAATTTTTTTGCGTTATTCAAAGCCTGCACAGGATTATTGTAAGAATTAATCGGCATGTCTCCAACAACTACTGCATTTTTTACTCCTCTTGCAACTGCCTTGCAGTGATAAAGCATGTCATTCATTGAAACAGACTTCGTATCTGAATTACCTTGGAAAACCATTCCAAGAGAATCACCCACAAGAATCAAGTCAATTCCTGCTTCACCCAGAATTTTCGCTGTCTGGAAATCGTAAGCTGTAAGCATTGCAAGTTTCTTTTTTTCTTTTAATTTATTAAATTTATTCATTTAGCCGCTTCCTTGCAGATTCACTTCCAATTCCTTAATCATTGAAACAATTTTCTCGTTCACCGGCGTGGGTACTCCCTGCTTTTTTCCAAGCCTTGCTATTGCGCCATTAATGAAATCAATTTCGGTTTTCCTTTTATTCATTGTATCCTGCGCCATTGAAGAATAATTTGTGTAATTTTTCAAAACTTTTTCAAATTTATTTAAATAATTCTTTGGAATAATAACTCCTTCTTTTAATGCAACTTTTCTGGCTTCATCAAATAACTCTTTTCTTAAATCAGCTAATTCAGGCTCAGCAACTTCACAGTCTTTAAGCTTGAATAAAGCAGATAAAGGATTAACAACACAGTTAAGCGAAAGCTTGAACCAAATAATTTTATTAAAATTTTTTTCAGGAGAAGAATTAATGCCTGCAGCTTTAAATAACTTATTTACTTTAACTGAATTTTTGTTTTCCTCCAATTGAATTAATGGTTCTTTCACTTCAAGATTGCCGTTGGCTAAAAACTGCCCTCCATGCAATGCAATTCCAAAAACAGAATTATTTAAATTTATAACAGATTTTACTTCTTCCTTGATTCCATAACCATTCTGTAAAAACAATAAAAGAGTGTCTTTCATTAGGAAATTCTTTATTTGCTTTAAGGATTTTTTTAAATCAACGGCTTTAACTGCAACAATGGTTAAAGATTTTTCCGGAATTTTATTTAAATGCGTTTTGGCTTTCAATCTTTCATTTAACTGAACTTTTTTTCCATTAACCTTAAACTCTCCGCTTTTCAGCTTCTGAACAATTTTTTTTCTTCCAATTAATTCAACTTCGCTTTTTTTTGACAAAGGAATTCCGATGCTTAACCCTATAACTCCTGCTCCAAAGATGTAAATTTTGCTGAAAGTCATATTTCTTCATATGAATTGATTTTAGAAAGAGTTTTTTATTGTTTAGATTCGACAATAGTTGAAACACAAGAAGGGTTTAAATAAACTATCCCACCAAATATAATGTGGGATATAATCAAAGGTGGGATTATGGCTGAAGCAAAAGTTGATTCAAAAGGAAGGATTTCAATTTCAAGCGACATACGAAAAGAATTTGGAATCGAACCTTTTGACAAAGTGGAATACGAAATAAAGAAAATCAGGCATAGAAAAAAATTCACTGATTACGCAGGAACCTTAAAAGACAAAAAAGGCAGATCCGCTGTACAAATAATCAAAGAGGAATCTCCTTTCAGGTGATTTTATTAAATTCTTAGATTCAAATGTGCCAATAGAAGTTTTATTAAAATCTGGCAAGGATTTTAATGAGGCATTCAAAATAATGGAATCGGTGCAGGAAAACAATGAAAGTGTTGCAGTATCTCCATTCATTTTAGCAGAAATGTTCCATATACTGAGAAGGCAGAACAAATCATTCAATTTGATTAAAGAAACGCTGCTGGATTTTCTTGATTCCATTGGATTAACCGTATTAGCTATAAATAACAAAAAATTGAACGAAATCATAGAATTATCAGCAAAATACGAAATAGATTTCGTTGACGCTTCAAATAAAATCCTGATGGATGAACATGGAATAAAAGAAATTTATTCCTTTGATAAAGATTTTGATAAGTTTAAAAACATTAAAAGACTGACTTCACTGAAATAGCCGTCCAAATTTTTGTGCCTTTATTTCGTCCAGGATTTGGTTTGCGATTTTTTCCTTTAAAGCCCTCTTTAAGTGCTTTGAATTTTTTTCTGAAACAATTAATACTTCATTTGAGTCAGAGCCGAAAACGTTTTTCGAAACATCATTAGCTACAATGAAATCCAATTTGCATTCTTTCAGCTTTTTTCTTGCAATTTCTTCCAATTCCTTTTTTGATTTATATACTTCCGCTTTAAAGCCGACAATTAATGCCTTCGGAAACAAATTCCTTAATTGAGGAAGGATTTTCTTGTTTGGAATTAACTCCAATTTAATTTTTTTGCCTGATTTAATTTTTCCTTTGAATTTTTTTATTTTGAAGTCGCTTACGGCAGCTGAATGAAAAACTGCGTCCAGGTTTTTGTGCTTTTTTATTTCTTTTTCTAAATCTTCTGTTGAAGTGAAATTAATTTGCTTTATTTTTGGATTTAAATCAAATTTTTTTGAGGTTAAAAGAGTTGCTTCTGCCCCTCTCCTGAAGCATTGCTCTGCCAAGGCTTTTCCCATTTTTCCCGAACTTTTATTGCTGATGAATCTTACTTCATCTATTTCTTCAATCGTTGCTCCGGCAGTGACCAAAATTTTTTTTCCTTTAAAGTCCTGCTCGCTTAAAATCATTTCAGCTGTGTCAGCAATAGTTTTTGCATCAAGAATTTTTGCTTTGTTTTCTTCTTTTTTTGGTTCAATGAAATGGACTCCCTTCATTTTAAGCTTTTCAATATTTTCTTTCACGATTGGATGAAAATACATTGAGGCATGCATTGCCGGCATTACAATTATTGGAATCCCTGAGCCAAAGCCTGTTGAAACTAATGTTGTGACTGAAGTGTCATCTATTCCTGCCGCAATCTTTCCGATTGTGTTGGCTGTGCTGGGAGCAATTAAAATTAAATCAGCTTTCTCGGGATTCAAGCCTGCAAGAGAAACATGCTGCGCCCTTCCATCCAAGAAAGTTGCAACCGGATTGTTTGAAGCCCATCGCATCACATCAGGTGAAACTATGTGTGCGGCTGATTTTGTCATTACAACAAAAACCTTTGCCCCTCTTCTTCTTAATTCGCGCGCAATTTTAGGGCTTTCAATTGCTGCCACGCTTCCGGTAACGCATAAAACAATTTTTTTCTCTGAAAGGGATTTCATAGAAAACTTTTTCCTGCAAATAATTTAAATTGTTGTCTAGGAAGCAAAAAACTTGCTGTAAAGCATTAAAACAATTAAAGCAATTAAAACCAGCCCTGCAATTAATGAAGCAATTTGCAAGCTTTCTTCACTGAATTCAATGCTTGGAATTTCAATAAAAGCTTCATCTGATGAAGCCTGCAGAGGCGCATTTCCCTGCTCTAAAACTCTTGGATTAGAGCAATCACTGTCAAGTGTTCTCGGATTGCAGTCAAGGTCACATCTGAAATCAATTACTTTATCGCAGTAATTGTCTTCCTGGCCTGAAGCGCAGTCAGCTCTGCATGAAAGATAATTTTCCCCTGAATCGCAGACATTATTTCCGCAGGACTGCGAAAAAACATTTACGAATAATAAAACAAAAAATAAGAAAAAAATTTTTTTCATATTAAGCAGATGAATGAAATTGAATAAAAAGAAATCTATGGGTTTCTTCGTCTTTCGTCTTTCTTTTCAAAAAAGAAACAGAATTGTTTAAATATTATTCCTAAATGAATCTGATTCAATGATGTTATGAAGCGAATTAAAATTTCCTGTGTTATTGGCCCTGCTTCAATGAAGTCCAATACTTTGAAGAGAATGATTAAAGCTGGAATGGATGGAGCTGGAATTAATTTAAGCCACGGCGACTTTGACCAATACAAAAAAATTGTTCAGAATATCAAGGCAATTTCAGACATTCCTATTTCTGTTGACACCCAGGGTCCGAAGATTAGAATAAGAGTGAATGAAAATTTTTTTGCAAGCAAAGGGCAAAAAATTGTTGCGGGGTTTTCAAAGAAAAATAATTCAAATTACTTTGACACTGATTTCTATAAAGACGTTAAAATAGGCGACCGGGTTTTGATTCATGACGGCTTGCTTAAAGCAGAAGTAATTAAAAAAGAGGATAAAAAAATTACTCTTCTTTTTCATAATACAGGAATGCTTGAAGACAGGAAAGGAGTCAACCTTCCTGACTCAACAGTTGATCTTCCGTTGCTTACTGCTAAAGACAAAAAAGGAATTAAATTTGCTTTAGAAAATAACTTGGATTTCATTAATTTGTCTTTCACAAGAAACAAGGAAAATATTGAATACATTAAAAGATTGACTAAAAATAAAATTGGAATTATTGCTAAGATTGAAAACCATGAAGGAATAAATAACTTGGATGAAATCCTTGAAGTTGTTGACGGAATAATGGTTGCCAGAGGAGATTTGGGAGTGGAAATTTCTCCTGAAAAGCTTCCAAGAGTGCAGAAAAGCCTGATTCAGAAATGCAATAAGCAAGGAAAGATTGCAATTGTTGCAACTGAATTGCTTGAATCAATGACTGAAAAAACAAGGCCTACAAGAGCTGAAACTTCTGATATAGCTAATGCTGTTCTTGATGGAGCTGACTGCTTAATGCTCAGAGGAGAAACTGCCCATGGAAAGCATCCGGTGGAAAGCATTTCAGAGTTAAAGAAAATTTCTTTTGAAGTTCAGCCATTCATTAAGCCTAACGTTGACCCGGAAAAATGTTCAGGGATAAGCTCCTGCATAAGTCATTCAATTTATGATTTGGCAAGAAAACTGAAAATTAAAAAAGTAGTTGCGGTTACCAGATCAGGGTACACTGCCAGCATGATTTCAAGATACAGGTTGGATCATGAAATTATTGCAATAACTGATTCAGAAAAAATCAGAAGAAAACTTGAACTGCATTATGGAATCAGGCCGGTAGTGTTCAAAGACATGCCTGAATGGGATAAAATTCTTGCTTCAGCCAAGTTCTGCTATGCAAATGGCTTGATTAAAAAAAATGAATTGGTTATTTTTACTGCAGGAATTTTTTCAACTCAAGAGAACATAAGCAACTTAATTCAGGTAAGCAAAATAGCTGATGCAATAAAATACTATAAAGCTGAAAGAGGAAGCAACCTGGAAAAGCATTTCTTTGTCAAAGGAAAAAAGAAAAAAGAATAAAAAATTAATCTAAGAATTAAATTTAATTTTCTTAAATTCCTCCGCAATTCTTTTTGGAAGAAGATCAATTGATTCTTTCATTCCATCCATCTTCCCGCTCACGCCGTCAAACTTCGTTCCAAGAACATCAAGCTTCTCGCCCAAGTTATCAATCTTATTACTCATGCCTTCAATTTTATTGCTATAAAAGAAAAAAATAAAAAGAAAAAAATATGAAAAAGAACTGAAAAATAAAAACAAGAAAAAGAAAAAAAAGAAATAGAAAAAAAATAAAGAAAAAAGGAAAGAATCAGATTACGAACACTGGATTCAAGAACAATGGCAGCGCAATCACTGAAACTATTGTCATTAATTTAATTAAAATGTTCAGTGCTGGCCCGCTTGTGTCCTTAAATGGATCTCCTACTGTGTCTCCTACAACTGTTGCATCATGAATTCTGTTCCATTCAACTGTGTTCTTTTTATGCGCTTCAACGTATTTCTTTGCATTGTCCCAGGCCCCGCCTGAATTGCTTAATAAATTTGCGAGGCTTGCTCCTGTAATTAATGCTCCTACAAGCAATCCCGCTAAAGTTGCGGCTCCGAAAAGCCATCCAACCAGTACTGGAATTGCTACTGCAAGCACTCCCGGCAGGATCATTTCCCTTAATGCATTTTCTGTTGAAATTTCAACGCATCTCTTGTAGTCAGGCTTTGCTTTTCCTTCCATTAATCCTTTAATTGATTTGAATTGCCTTCTTACTTCTTCAACCATTGCCATTGCAGTTGTTCCAACTGACTGAGTGGTTAAAGCACTGAAATAAAATGGAAGCATTCCCCCCACAAACAATCCAACCAATATTTTTGCGTCAATTACATTGATTGAAGTTAACCCTGCCTGGTTAGCGTAAGCCCAAAATAATGCTAGTGCAGTTAATGCAGCTGAACCTATTGCAAATCCTTTTCCTATTGCAGCTGTAGTGTTTCCTGCCGCATCCAGTTTATCTGTTACAGCTCTTACTTTGGCTGGAAGATTGCTCATTTCAGCTATTCCTCCTGCATTGTCTACAACAGGGCCGAAGGCATCAATTGCCAGCGAGATTCCTAGAGTGCTCAGCATTGCCACTGCTGCAATTGAGATTCCGTAAACTCCTCCTAAAACAAATGAAACTAAAATAGCTAATCCTATAATCAGCAAAGTGTTTTTTGTGCTCTTCATTCCTACAACAAATCCTTGAAGGATTGTAGGGGCTACACCTGTTTTGGCTGCTTCAACAATTGATCTCGTGTATTTGCTTGAATCGCTTGTGTATCTGTCAGTGTTCATTCCAATTAGCAATCCTGTTGCCAATCCAGTAATTACTACATAGAACAGGTTTTTTTCTCCGAAAAAGTCTGTTACAACAAAATATGATCCGACAGCTACAAGAATGCTTGCCAGCAGCAGCCCTCTCTGAAAGCTGCTTGTAACATTCTGGGATTTATCCACTCTTACAATGAATGTTCCTATTAATGAGGCAATTAATCCAACTGAAACTAACACTAATGGAAAAAGCAATCCATTCATTGTGTTTGTGTAAACAACTAATCCTATTGCCATTGCAGCAATGATTGACCCTACATATGATTCAAATAAGTCTGCCCCCATTCCTGCAACGTCTCCTACATTGTCCCCTACATTGTCTGCAATTACTGCAGGGTTTCTTGGATCGTCTTCCGGAATGTGCTTTTCAAGCTTTCCCACTAAGTCTGCTCCTACATCCGCTGCTTTTGTAAAAATTCCTCCGCCTACTCTGGCAAACAAAGCCACTGAGCTTGCTCCGAAAGCAAATCCGAAAATTGATTCAGGTGAACCAAAAACTGAGTACAATAAAACAATTCCTAGAAGGCCGACGCTTGAAGCAAAGAAAGCCATTACTAATCCGGCTGAAAAAGAAATTTTCAAGGCTTCATTTAATCCTTTTCTTGCCGCATTAGTTGTCCTTACATTTGCTCGAGTCGCAATATACATTCCAATGAATCCTGAAAGAACTGAAAGGAATGCGCCTAAAATAAATGAAACAGCTGTGCTCGGCTGGTTCAGTCCTTGAGGAAGGAAAATGAATAATGCAACTATTAAAACAAATATTGCAAGAATCGAGTACTGCTTTTTCAGGTAAGCCATTGCTCCTTCCCTTATTGCTGAAGAAATTTCAATCATTTTCTTTGAGCCTTCCTCTTCTCTTAAAACCTGCCTTGCCTTGTATCCGGCTACAAGCAATCCAAGAATTCCTGCTCCTGCGACATATTCTAATACCATTTTCCAACCCCCAAAAAATACATAGAATTAATTCTAAATTCAGAGAAGAAGTATTTATAAAAGTAATATTCCAGTTAAAGTTTATGAAACTGTTAAACAAAATCAATTCTGGCTGGGGCTTGTCTAATTTAGAGAATAAAATTAATTTTCTTAATTCAAGGAAAACTGACTTGAGAAGAAAATTAAATGAAACCCAGAGAGGACTGAATATGGTGGCTGACTCAGAAGAAGAAGCAATCAAAATACAGCAGCAGATAAATAATTTAACAGTTGAACTCGAAAAAACCGAAGAAGAAATTAAAATCCTTTCATTTCAAAGCCAGAAACTTAAAAGAGAAATTTTATTCAAAGACTAATTCTTGCTTCCTTCTTTAATTATTTCAGCGGCTTCAAGAATTTCCTTTACTTCCTGATTCGAAAAACCTAAAGAAACTAAAGTGAATTTATCTAAGTCGCTTAAGGAATACCCTTTCATGCTGATTCCTTTCCTTTTCACTAAATTTTCTATCTTTAATTTAGAGTCCCTTACGCTAACCATGCTGTATTTATGCACGTTCGAAACCTGCTGCGCCATACAAAAATAGCTTTGCATATTATGGTTATTTAATCATTGGTTTTTAGATGAAATTATTACAGTTGATCCTTCATCGAAATTTAAGTATTTTTTTGCCGCTTTCTGGATGTCTAATGAAGAGACTTTTAAAACTTTTGAAAGGAATTCATTCAGGCTTTCTTCATTCCTTAAATGCAGGTATAGATCAGTTTTTGCTATTCTTAAAGAATCATCCTGCTTTATTTTCAGGTTCCCTTCATAATAAGTTTTTATTTCATTTAATTTGTTTTGAGTTAAAGGATTTGCCTTCAGCTTTTCAAACTCTTTTTTAATTATCTTTTTAACTTTCTCAATATTTTCTTTCTGCACACCGCAGTAAACTGTGAATAATCCATATTCTTTCTGCATGTCAAGGCTTGTATTCACTGAATAAGCTAATCCTCTTTTCTCCCTTATTTCCTGCGGAAGCACTGCAGCCAGCCCTCCCCCCAAGTAAGCGCAGATTAATTCCAATGCAAGTGATTCCTTGCTGAAACAGTTAGGCACCTTGAAGCCGACAGCTAAATGAGCCTGATTTACATTTCTTTCAATTATTCTTTGAGTTCTGCTGTTACTTGGAAGCCTTGGAAAAATTCTTTCAATTTTTCTTGACTTTACATGGCCAAATAATTGATTTACTTCATTCATTACATTTTCTTCTTCAAATTTTCCTGAAAAAAATAAAGCCATGTTGTTTGCAACATAGTGCTTCCTGTAATGCGCTTCAATATCTTTTTTCGTGATTCCATTGACTGTTTTTTCATCTCCAATTACATTGTTTCCAAAAACATGGTTGGGAAACAAAGAGTCAAGAAGAAAGTCAAATATTTCTCTTTCAGGAGTGTCCCTTAATTTGTGTATTTCGCTTATAATGATTTTTCTCTCATGCTCTATTTCTCTCTTTTTAAAAAAAGCATTCACTATTAAGTCCTGAATAGTTTTAAGGGCAGTATGAAGATGCTTTGGAAGAATCTTTACATAATACACTGTTACATTATTTGAAGTGAAAGCATTGAATTCTCCCCCGATTTTGTAAATTCTGTGGCTTAATTCTTTCTTTGAAACATTTTTCGGGCCATTAAAAACCAAGTGCTCCAAGAAATGGCTTAATCCAAGCTTTTTAGGCCTTTCATCATTAGAACCTGACTTAATCAAAGCCATTACAGTCAAAGAATTTGTTTCACGCTTGTCAAGAACAATTTCCAGGCCGTTCTTTAACCCAAATTTCTTCATTCAAATTCAGCTCAAATAAAAAAATCATTTATGGTTATTCTTTTTATATTCTTTTTAGTTACTGTATTCTTTGCCGTTACTGATAGATTAATCAATTATAAATAAATAACTGCTTAATTAAACTATTTCCATGGATGCAGACAACTTAACTTTAAAATACCAAGTAAATGAATTAAGAAAAGAATTAAAAGACTCATTCATCAACAAAATCCAGGAAATAGAAAACGGAATGTTCAAATTCAAGCTCAGAACACTGCAGGGAACAAAGAATTTAATTATCAGCAGCAAAACATTTTATTTAAGCGACTACAAATTTGAGGCACCGAAATTGCCTTACGGGTATTCCCTTTACTTAAAGAAAAGAATTCTTGGAAAAAAAATTCTTGATGTAAAGCAGTTATTGTTTGAAAGAATTGCAGTAATTGAATTACAGGAATTCAATTTGTTGATGGAATTTTTCAGCGGAGGAAACATTATCCTCCTTGACAAGGAAGAAAATATTTTAATGCCTTTCAAGAGAGAGAAATGGAAAGACCGAGAAATTAAAAAAAACATTAAATATGAATTGCCGCCAGGCAAGGAGTTTGATCCAAGCCTGACTTCAGAAGACATGAAAAAAATTCTGAATAAAAATGAAAAAGAATTATTCAATGCGCTTCTTTCATCAATAAATATTGCGCCGATTTATTTAGAGGAAATTCTTAATTTGCTGAAGATTGATAAAAGCATTCCAGCTAAAATGGTTTCTGCAAATGAATCAGAAAAAATTGCTGAAAAAATTAATGAATTTTATTTAAGCGAAAAAAAATTGAAGCCCAGAATTGTTGATTTCAACGGCAAAAAAGTTTTGACTGCAATTGAACTGCATTCATTTAAAGCAGTAAAAGAATTCACGGACCTGAATGAAGCCTTTGATGAAACTTATTCAAAAACTCTTTTAACTGAGAAAGCTTCAGAAGAGCAGTCAAAACAAGGAAAAAAGAAAAGCAAAATAGAGTTCAATTTAAGTGAACAGATTAAAGCAAAAGAAAAATTTGAAAAAATTGAAAAAGAAGCAAAAGAAATGGGGGAAAACATTTACAATAATTTAATTCAAGTGCAGAATGCAATGAACTTAGTGGAAAAAGGAATTAAAGAGAAAAAAACAGAAGAAGAAATTATGTATAGGTTGAATTTGGCTGCAGAACAAGGAATACTCGAGAAAAACTTTGTTCAGAAAATTGATTTGAAAGAAAGAAAAATTTATTTAAACATAAAAAAATTAGCTTAGTTCTCTTTCATCTACAATGAACACATCTGATACAGCTGTTACTGCTGAAAAAGGAATCTGAATTATTCTGTCAGTTTTTCCTGTTTTCTTCAATAGCTTGCTTTCCCTGTCAACTTCAACTAGAAGAGTTTCAATTTCACCTGAAACTTCATTTACAAGCAGGTCAGTCAATTTCCCTACTTCATCTCCTCTGTTTGTGATTACTCTCTTTGTAGCCAACTGCCTTGCAATAGTGTACTTGTACATTTAAATCATTTTCCTCATTTATTATAATTTATAAAAAGCATACATGTATATAAATATTGTGCCATTCAAGGGAAAAAATAAATAAAATATTATGTATAAATGGTTTTGGGGATTGAATGCTGAAAATATTGCAGGAAACAAAACAAGAGTACCTTCCAAATTACAAGAAACTGCTCAGGCATCAAAAATACGGCACTATTGGGCAGAATACTGCTGTTAAAATCTGTCATTGGACTAAAAGCTCAATTAAAGGAGAAGGAACCTGCTATAAAAATAAATTTTATGGAATCGAAAGCCATCAATGCATTCAAATGACTCCAAATGTGTCTTATTGCAACCATAAATGCAATTTCTGCTGGCGCCCTTTAACTGGAAAAAACAGTGAAATTCCAGTTGACGACCCTGAATTTATCGTAGAAGAATCAATTGAACATCAAATAAAACTCTTGTCTGGATTGGGGGGAATAAGTGACCAAATTGATTTAAAGAAATTCAAAGAATCTTCTCATCCAAAGCATGTTGCAATTTCATTGGCGGGAGAACCTACACTTTACCCTAGAATAAGTGAATTAATTGAAGCTTATCATAAAAGAGGCTGCTCCACTTTCCTTGTATCCAATGGAACAAGACCTGAAACACTTGCTTCAATGACTCTGCCAACTCAATTATACATTTCACTTGAATCCCCGACAAAAGAATTATACGATAAAATTAACAGAAGCGATGAGCCTGATTCGTTCTATAAATTAATGAAAACACTTGAAATTCTTCCAATGCTTAACTGCAGGAAAGCAGTGAGAATCACGTGCCTGAAAGGAATGAATATGGAAGACATTCATGCAGAGCAGTTCGCTGAAAAACTTAAAATAGCTCAGCCGGATTTTGTTGAAGTCAAGGCTTACATGCATGTAGGCTTTTCAAGAAAAAGAATGAGGGAATTCAACATGCCTTCACACAAAGAAGTAATAGAGTTTGCGCAAAAAATAAATGAACATTTAAATTATCATTGGGGTTCGGATCATGAGCCTTCAAGAGTTGCAATGCTTTGCTCAGGAAAAAAAGAAGCAAAAATAAATTTTGAGGAGCTGCATTAAATGAAGAAAAAAAACCCTTTTGCAGGAGAAAAAGGAAAAATAAATTCCTTTAATTTAAATTTCCTTAAATCCAGGTTAATTAAAATACTAATAATTTTTTTAATTGGCTTAATTCTCGGAGCATACATTGGAGTAGAATACGCCTATCCAATATTAAAGAAAGCCCAAGTGCAGGAAAAAAGCGAATTAACAACAAAACACAATTTATGCGTGCAGGAAGTTGACTGCTACATTCAAAGATGCCCTGAAGAAACAGTGAATTCGTGCAGCGA
>DATDZZ010000066.1:0-13828 GCA_035288565.1 archaeon | reverse complement strand
GGGTGAGTAAAAATGACTAACATGACTTTAGCTGTTCCTGATGATCTTCACAGAATAATGAAGAAGCATAAGGAAATTAAATGGAGTGAAGTGGCAAGACAGGCGATTATTGTTAAAGCTAGAAAATTAGAATTAATGGATAAGCTTCTTTCTAAAAGCAAGTTAACTGAGGAGGAAGCTGAAAGCATTGGGCATAAAATTAAGCAGGGAATTGCGAGAAAGCATGGTTTAATTGCATGAAAATTCTAATTGATACAAGCAGAATCATTGCAGCTTTAACAAAAGACAGCACAACAAGGAGCATTCTTTTTGATGATTTCTTTGAATTTGTTGCGCCTGATTATGCAATCTCTGAAATAGAAGAGCATAAAGAAGAAATAATAAAAAAATCAAAATTAACAAATGAGGGGTTTGGAATTTTACTTGCGTTGTTCTTTCAAAGAATAACTGCAATTCCAGAATCAGAATATAAGCAGTTTTTAACTTCATGCAAGAATGATATAAGCGGTATTGATGACATTCCGTATTTGGCTGCATGCATTGCAACTAACTCAGAAGGAATATGGACGCACGATTTTCATTTTAAGGAACAAAAAAAAGTAAAAGTTTTTACAAATATAGACATGCTTCGAATAAGCGGAAAAGCGAAATCGGATTAAAAGGAATTTTCGGAAAAAATTTATAATAACTTTTTATTCAAGATTTTCTTTCTTGCCCTTTATTTTCTGTTTTTCTTTTGCAGAGGGCAATTAATTTTTTCAGTTTCTTTCAAGTTCTTCTCCTATTGAGAAAGTGCAGCAGGTTTTGCAGCTGCTTTTGCATTCAGCTCCCTGAAGGCACTTTGCATAAAAGTCATTCACTAAATTGGCTTTAACTATTACTGCGCTTTCATTGCTGCTTAATTCTATTCCGGAAATTCTTGCTGCCTTCAATTCAATGCACTGCTCATCCAATTCAATTGAGGCTCCAAAAAATCTTTTAGAGTAAGAGCCTTCTTTGAATGTAACATTTGTTTTCTTTATTACATCTCCGTTAGGGCTTTTGTATGCTGCTTTCACTCCATCGAGGATTAAGTTGCTTGAAATTGTTGTTCTTAATTCATCAAAGTAGCTTACAGCTGAAACAATTATTATTAAAACAAATAATGCGATGATTGCTCCGATCATCATTTTGTATCCGGCAAATTCCTGTCCTTTTGAATTCATTTCAACCAAAAAAGTTCCCTATAATTAAATTGCTCATATAAGAAGATGCAAGGAATACAATTAATGCAATTGGAAGCGCCCTAGCAATATTTATTTTTGTTTTAAGAATGTTGTCTTCTTCAATCATCGTAGTGAAGTAAGTCATAATCAAAACAAGCTCTACAACATAAATTGCAATTATTATCAGGAACTGGGGAGGCGTTGCAAGAGAAATTAATGTTTCAGGCTGAATAATGAATGCTTTTCCCACTTCTTCCAGTCCTCCTGTTGGCAGTGAAACTCCTGCGCCCCTCACACTGATGTCAGTTACACTGATTGTTTCAGTCAAGCCTGAAGTGGAGATTTGAGCAAGTGTAAGCATTACAACTCTCTGCAAACTGGTAGTGATTCCTAAAACTACTGGTGCAATAAAGACAGCCATTGAAGTCATCATTGAAGTAATGTCTGAAATTAATACTGAAAGCATCTTAGTTACTTTTTCTGCATTGTTTAACTGAACGCTTAAGGAAATTAATGTCCTTGCAGCTACATCCACTCCAAGCTGAACAGAGCTTACAAGTAAAGTCATTGATCCTCTGATTAAAGTTGAAGGAATGTCTCTTAATGAACCGTAATTTGAATCAAATATTGCCTGCTCTAAAGGCAATCCTAAAAGAGTAATGTTGTCAAGCGTTTTTCCAAAAATTTTTTGAGAAATAAGCATTCCCGGCAGAAAGTTTTTTGCATGCTTTAATGCTTCCTCTACAGGCTTGTTTTCACCCATTCTTGAAGCCAGCACGTATAAAGCATCCTTGAATTCGGATTCCATTTGAACAATTTTCAACTGAATTTTTCTTTTGTAAATGGATGCGTAGTAAAGGAATATGTAAACGCAAATTGCTATTGTAATTATTATTCCGTAAACCAAATTGTTTGGGGAAATGTCATTCTGCGGTTTCATAAAAAATTTAGTTCTTTCAAATGCAACTCTTCTCTGCACTTCATCTTCAGGGAAGCCGGCCCTGATGAAATTCTGCGCAAGCACTCCATTGTCAGTAAAGTAATCTTCCCTGAAGCCTGCCCTGATAATCACTTCTCTTGGATCAGCGTCAGCAGGAATCATTTGAGGAGCAGGGTTTCCGAATTCATCCTGCAATCCTAAAAGCTTTGGAGGAAAGCCCTGAAAGCTTAAAAATAAAGACAAAAGCAATCCCAGCGCAAATACCCCTCCAACAACATATCTTGTATCAGCAGTGAATCCTCTGAACTCCATTAAATTTTTTCCTGGAAGATCAGGATGATTATCAGGAATCACTGGCGCTTTATAAGTCGGAGGCCTTCTCCTGATAATAGTGTAAGCGAAAGCAAAAGCAATTCCCGGAATAATTAAGTTATACAATCCAATCATTATTTCCGGCCTTGCAAGCCCCTGCCCGGTGAAAGCACTTCCCACTGGAAGAATTATAATTAAAATCAATGGAAGCAGCACCCCCAAGTAAAACAAAATTATGCTGGGCTGGTTTAATTCGCGGGCATAGTGCTCCATTTTCTCCCTTATGGAGAGAAGAGTGTTGTCCATTGTCCTGTCCAGCAAAGCAAATCTTTTTGCTTCAGTGTTTTCAAGCACGGAAGCCCTGATCATCATTAAAGCTTCCTTGAATTCAGATGAAAATTTTCCCCATTTATATGCCAGCTCATCCAATGCCTCGCTTAAAGTATTGTATACTCCAATCTGTGCTTCCCAAATAATTTTCTTGAAATCCTCTGCAATTTTTCCCTTGCCGTTCTCTGCTGCAAACTCAACTGCTTTCTCTAAATTTGGAACTAACTTCATTGACATAATCATGTAGCCCACAATTTCAGGAACATAAGTCAATGCTTTTGTCTGCTCGTCTTTAGCCGCATTCAAAGGAAAATTCTGAACAAAGTAAGTTAATCCAAGCGAAAAAATAATGAATGGAGAAAAAATGTACAGAAAAGTGATATTCACGTTTCCAGTCAATCCAAGAGTAACTGCCTGCTGAATCGGCGAGAAAAAAAGCAGTGTTGAAATAATTAAAGCGAAAGCCATTGAAGAAATAAGTGCTGCTTTAATTGCTGCATTGAATTCCGCTGCACTCAAATCCCAGTTCAGGAAAGAAACTGCATCTGCATATTGCTCCTGGAATTTTGCTCCCCTGCCCAGTTCAGGGAACTGCTGATAAACTCTTCTGCATAAAAAAACAAATGGATGAAGCTTCCTTGCCTCCAAAGGAGATTCAGCTTTCTTGAATTCCTCTAAAGGAACCTTTATTTCTCCGTATCTTTCACCCATTCTTGAACCGGAATCAACTGACCTGAAAGCTTTAGCCATTCAATGCTGCCCCTAAACATATACTGGATAATTGGAATAAGAAAGAGATTTCATATTAATAAAGATTTAGTATTAATCAAAGAAAGTTTATTCATTGAATTAGTTTTTCATTCAGCTGATTTCTTTAACTGGCTTTTCACTAATTTTCTTGCCAAATGATTTCTAACCCAGTTCTTCCATTGGCCTAAAGCCTGAGTTACATCAACAGAGCCATGCTCTCTTATCTGTTGTTCCTTAATTAAAAGCAGTTTACTGTGAGCCTGCACAGAATTTTCTGCTTCCAATAAATTCGGAATCTTGAATTCATTTTTCAAATCAACCAGGTACTGCTTTGAGTCTGCCCTTAAATTAATTTCATTCCAGATGTCGTCATAAGTCATTCCGCTTAGCCTGGAAATTTTTGAAAACAATTCGCTTTCCTTGATATTGTCTTCAAGCAATTCAATTTCATCTTTCTTTGCATCGTAAAGCATTAAGTCAAGCAAGCCCCCTTCTTCTTCAGGGTCAGTAACCCAATGCTTTTTCACTTCAGTAATCTGAACAACTCTTCTATGCTTTTTTAAAGAACCCGAAAACCTTATAGGCCTTGCAACAACAACTAAATCAGTTGCCTTAAACGAAGTTGTCGGCACTTCCAAGTCATTCACAACCCTGTCCCAAACAGAGTAAGCTGAATCAGCGTGAATTGTTCCAATGACAACGTTTCCTGCAGCTCCAATTCTCATTGCTTCATACAAAACCTTTGCTTCCAATGACCTTACTTCTCCCAAGCAGAGAGCACTGTCTCCAAGCCTTAAAGCTGTTCTAAGAGATTCTTCTGGAGCAACTTCTGTTTCAATTTTGCTTATGCTTAAAGGACTTCTAGTCTTAAGCCTCTGCACATTGAATCCAATTCCCTTCATGTAAGGAACAGGAAGCTCCATTGTGTCCTCCTGCACCAAAATTCTGGTATCCTGCGTTATTTCTAAAAGCAAACTTGACAAGAGAGAGGTTTTTCCAGATCCCCTTGAACCGCAGACAAGCATTGTGCTTTGATTGTCAATAAAGAAACTCAGTAATCCAGCGCTCAAAGGAGACAGGAATTTCACGTCAAGAAACTGGCTTAAAGTCCAAGGAGTAACTTTATGCAGCCTGAAAGCAAACGCAACTCCGTCAGGGGCAAGAGGCGGCCCTATAACTGCCACCCTTGTATCCAAGTCAGGCAAATCAAAATCAAGCACTGGATGAGATTCATCGAAAGGCCTTCCGCTGCTTGCCCTTAACTTTGAAATCATTGCCTGAGCTTCATCTTCAGTGTACAAAATATTTGTCTGGCACTGACCGAAATCTGAATGAACAATGTATAAAGGCCTCTGCCCAATAGGGGAATCCAAGTAAATGTCAGTGATTTTTCTGTCGCTTAAAAGAATTTCAAGAATTCCATACCCTACAGTGTATCTGGCAACAATTACTGCAAGCTGCTGAATTTCATCCTTAGTTATATGAATGTTGTTTTCTTTTGCAATGTCTGCAATAGTGCTTTGATAAATTCTTTCAAAGTATCTTCTGCTCTTTGCAACAGTGCTTAAAGAAGTTTTTCCCGGCCTGTAGCCTGCAACAACTTCTCTTGCTTTGCTTAAAATAAAATACTCATCAGGAGGCAGGGAATACTCAGGAGTATTAACCATATACATGTTTTCAGTTTTATTCGGGTGGGCAAAAATCTGCACAGAGCTTTCCTTTACTGTATATTCATCCAGCAATTCAAGCTTTTCTTCTTCTTCTCCTCCAAACAAAAGCCTTGACCCAATAAAAGCTGGCTTTATTTCTGCTTCAAAAAACATTTTATACAAGTCATTTACTTTCGGAGCTTTAGTTAATTTGCTTAAAACCGTTTTTATTTCAGCAATTAACTGCGTGTCTTCAAAAGCTGTTTTAATTTTTTTTAAATTATTCAAATAAACTTCAGAAAACTTTTCTCCGGCTTTAATTAATGAATCAACTCTTTCCCTTTCCTTTTTAGCTTCCTGAAGCAAAGTGAAATAAGCAGTAATCGGGTCATAGGATAAAAGATCATGAGTAATTTTTACAATCACGTCATGCCTGTCAGCAAACAATTTTTCGTCTTCAACATTTTTTTCTCCTAAATGCGAGTAACTCCAAGGAGTTTCAGCTTCAAATTTTTCGATTAAGGCAGCAATCTCTGAAAGCAGCTTTGTCTGCTTTTCATTGTAAACCCTTTCATATACCTCAGCAAGAACAATTAAATCAGCTTCAACTTCCCTTAAAGCATACAAAACATAGTAACGAGTAGCCCATTCATCTGCAATTGAAGGAGAATAAGGGCTTTCCCTGAAATCAATAATTAAGTGTTTTTTTCCGCCTTCTTCCTTTACAACATAGTCTCCAATTTCATATCTTCCAATCTTCATTTCAATCGAAAAGAAATAGTTATTTCTTATTATTAAATATTACTTTATAAAAGAATTGAAAAGAAAATAAGCTTTACTTCTTTTTCCCTGCTTTGCTCACTTTGGTTTTCTTTATTTCTTTTTTCACCGGAGAAGGCCTTCCGCTGAACTTTTTTGCCTGTTCTTCATGCTTTGAAACTTCGCTTATGAATTTTTTTAATGATTCTTGTGAAATTTTTTCTTCAATTGATTTTTCAATGGATTCAACTTTGTCGAATGTCCGCATTCTGGGCTTTTCAATTGAAACTATTTCAGGAGCTTTTTCTTTTAAGAATTCATCTTCTTCTCTTAACTCTAATTCGCTTGGAAGGCTTCTTCTTTCTTTTTCTTCTTTTTTCCTGAAAATTCTTGCAAATATCCCGCGCTCTTCTTTTTTAATTACTTCAACTTCAGGCTTTTCTTCAACCGAAATCGGCGGAACTTCATGCATTTCCTCAATTTCTGTAAGCCTTGAAGGCATTTTTCTCTCAAATGTTTCCTTGAACCTTTCCTCTTCTTCAAGAACTGAAAGCCTCTGGTTTCCGATTAAAAATAATTTTGACTGAACTGAATAGCAGACATTCATTGATGAAAGCAAAACAAACAATGAATAAATTCCCCAAACAATCATCAGAATTAAATTAATTAAATCTGATTTAACATAAATAAGCAGTGAAAGTGAAATTGCCGCAAGAATTAATGAGCCAAGAGAAAAAATAAAAATTGAAACAAGCAATGCGCTGACAGCCAAACCAAAGTTCTCCGCATAATTGAATTTCGCGATATTGAATGCTTTCTTCAAAGACTTTAACGCTCCAAGAGAATCAAGAGCAGTAACAGAAGAAATAACTGCAAACATCGGAGTGAACAAAAATAAAATCCATTTAAAAATCATTAAAGCAGAGAAAAAAAGCACTGCCTGAAAAATTAATTTATCGCTTCCATTAAGAAAGAAATTCAAATCCAATGAAGTCATTTGAGCGGAATTTAATGGGTTAAGCAGTAAAATTAATGCAAGCAAAAAAATCCAAGTAAATAAATAGAAAACCAAGTTTACTTTAAATAAAGTGAAATACCTTAATGCTGCGTTTTCAATTGATTTATGGAAATCAATTTTGTCTAAAACAAATAATTCTGTTGCTCCGCTTAAGGCAAAGGCATCTGAAAAGCTCTGAAACAATGAAAGAATAAAGAAAAACAATGCAGCTGAACCTAAAAGAATTAAACCCAACTGCATTGAGCCGATTGAATTGAAATTAATTAATGGAAGAATGGCAAAAGAAAAAATTGCTGCAAAAATAATTGCTGCAACAAGAACTGAAATCAATGAAACAAAGCTCAGCAAGAACATCTTCAGGTTAAAGGATTTCAAAACAACTTCTTTAACTGTTTTCATTGCTCTGCCTCCTTCTCCAAAACAAGTGTGTGATAGTAAGTGCTGATTGGAATCAAGCTGTTGACTCCGGAATTCCATCCAAGCAAAACAATTAATTCAACTAAAGCAAATAATGCCAGCAGAAGGAATTGGGCTAAATAAGTATTGAAATCAAAATTCATTAAAGCAATGTTTTCAAAAAAAGCCAAAATGCTTGTCTGCGTTAAAAGAAAGCTCCCGAAAAAAACAATTAAGAAAACCAATCTCCATAAAATTAAAATAAATTTTTTTACAAGCCAAGAGCTTAAAACCAATCCAATTGTTTCATAGAAATGCCTTAATCCAAGTTCTTTCGCATGCTTAACTGATTCCTTCAAATCAGATTCTTCGATTACAATTATTGGAAGCACAATCATCATTCCGGGAAGGAATAAAAGGAAAAAATACCCTGCAGACAAAAAAACTAATCCAGTTAAAATAAATGAAAAGTAAGCAAACAGCGGATCTGAATTTAATGCAAACAAAAAAAACAATGCATTCAGCAAAATTGAAACAATTCCCGGAGCAACAAGGAAAACAAATAAAATTATTAAAAAAAAGTAAGTGATTCTCATTGTTTTGTTTGCTCCGTTAACCAATGCTTCCGGAACAGAAAACCTTGCTTCAAGAAACAAGTCATTTGCTGCAGTAAGATTGGAGCCTAAAACAAATGAAGCAAATACAAGGAGAACAAGGAATCCAATGAAGCCGCTTAAAGAATAAAGAGCAGCTCTTAAAGTGAACTCCATTTCAGGAAACCTTTCAAGAAGAAACGGAAGCAGTGAATCAGAAGCACTGAATAAAAGAAAAATAATTGCTCCAGCAAAAATTAATCCCACTAAAAAAAACAGCTGTGTAAGCAGATTAAATAAAATGAATTTAAGGTTCTTTGAGGAATTGAAAACTTTTTTGATAGCGTGCATGGCTGACCCTTGTTAAAATGATATATATTAATTAAATATAAATTAAAGAAAAAAAGACAAAGTTATATAAAAGGCTTTTGTAATCAAATCAGTAAATCCGGAAAAAAATTAAATGCAGAAATCAATGGTTGAATGAAGAAAAAGAAAAAAAAAGAGCAAAATTTTTTTAAAAAAAATGATTTCATTCAGTCAGCGAAATTCATTGCTTCATTCACCGCAATCTTCTCAGTATTATACATAACGTATCCTTTGTATGTCCTTCAAATAGAGTTATTTTACTCATTAATTGAATTGTTTTTTCTTCAATTAATCGGCTTTCAGGGATCAATTCAATTAAAGCCTGAATTAGAATCTGTCTGGATCCTTCTTCCCAATCTCACAGTGCAGATTAGCTTCCTCTGCACTGGGTTAATTGAGTTCTTTGTTTTAATTGCGGCAATTCTTTCAAGCTTTGGAATTAATTTAAGAAAAAAATTAATCGGAATCTTTTTCGCGTCAATTACTGTGCTTGTGTTCAATTTAATCAGAATTTTTGCAACAATTTTATTAATTCACAATTCAACTTTTGAAGTAGCTGATCTTGCACATGACTTTTTCTTCAGGGCATCTTTGTTCATTGTAATAGTCGGCTTTTACGGATTATGGTTTTATTATGCAGCAGGAAAAATGAAGAAAAACAAAAAGTTCAGGAGAATTAATTCTTTTTTAAGCAAAGCAGAAGAGTTAATTACTTAGCGATGATTTTGATTGCTTTTTTTTCAGGAATTAAGGAAATTTCTTCATTTTTTTTCAGTTTATACTTTTTTATAAGCTCTTTTGGAATCCTGATTCCAATGCTTTCCCCCCATTTTGAAAGCTTTACAGTGAATTTTTTCATTTCCCTGTATTTTTCTGCAACATTGTGCAATTGCTTCATGTTCACTATTTCTTCTCCGCATTCAGTGCATTTAAAGTATTTGTATTCGACTCCCTCAGGTGTAATATCTTTTTTTTCAATCATTTTTCCAGAGCATTTAATGCAATTCATTTTTTCACCTTCTTAGTTATTGTAACAATTTTTATTATATTTCCAATTATTTCATCCAAGCAAACAATATTCATTTTTTTAAGCGCCTTTACAAACTTTACTCTGTTTTTTCCAAATTTTTTCATTAATCCTGTTTGAATAGTGTCCTCAATTAAGTCAGGATGAATCCTTCTCCTAACTGCTCTCAGGAAAGCATGTCTTGTAATAATAATTTCATATTTTCCCTTCCTCAAATAATCACAAATGATACAAGGGCATTAATAATATTTAAAGATATCCAATGATATCAAATGATATCAAATTGATTTATTTATTTTTGGTTTTTTCTTCAGGGCATCTTTGTTCACAGTGATTGTCGGCTTCTATGGCTTGTGGTTTTATTATGCAGCAGGAAAAATGGAGAAAAACAAAAAGTTCAGGAGAATTAATTCTTTTTTAGAAAACTTTGAAGATTTTTTTTGAACTTTCCGTTTAAGCAATCTTTATATAGTATTAAGCAATTTTAGTAATATAGGAATCCATATAATAGGTTCAAATAGGTGTATTTTTTGGCTTTAAGTGATTTGTTTTCAGGAATTTACTCTAAATTGGAATCAATTTATTTTGGGGTATTTGATGCTTTAGATTCAAGAGGAATTCCTGTTTCGGGAATTAATGCTTTTTTTGAAAACAAAGGCCTGCCGGCTTTCCCAATTGTTTCAGGCTTAATTTTGATTTTGATTCTTGCAGTGATTGGCTTCACCCTTTACGGCTTCGGCCCCGAGCAGAATATTCAGCTTGGATTGGTTGACTCAACGGGAGATTCTTTGGTTAATGTTAAAGTAAGCTTTTTCACTGAGAGCGGGCAGTTAATTTTTGATGCTGGAGAGATAAGCAATAATGCTTCAATAAAGTTGAGCGGAAGATTTTATGGGGAAAAAATTTATATTGAAGCTGAGAAAGCAGGATATGTTTCAGGAAGAGGCTCTTTCATTGTACAGGATTCAGAGTTAAAAAAAATTACTGTTGTTTTAGAGGATCAGGACAAAGGAGCTTTAACCGCAAAAATTAAGTTAGTTGACAATGTTTCCGATTCATTGGTTTCAAGAACGGGAGTGAAGCTTTTGGCTTCATGGGGGAGAGGAGCGCAGCAGCAGACAAGAGAAGCAACATTTGATGAAAAAGAAGGGGTCTGGATTTTTCCTTCTGTTCCAAGAGGAGAAGTAATTGAATTAAAAGTCACAGCAAATAATTACGAGGAAGCAGTTGACTTCAGGCCGTTCAATTCAGAGGATCCTTTAACGCTTTTTTTGTCTCCTAAAGCCAGCACTAAAAATGAGTCAAGCGAATTAACTTTAATTATTCAGGAAGCAGATACAGGAGAAAGCCTGAGAGGCATTAACTTAAAAGTGCTTCAAAAAAACGGAAACACTTTGTATGACACTGAAATAAGTTCAGGCTACAAAATAATTGCTCCGCATGATTCAGGAATAAAGATACTGCTTTCAAAGGATGGCTTCATTGCATTTGATTCAGGAAGCTTTGAAACAATTTTAAGCAATGATGAAAGAATAATCAAGCTCAAAAGAGGAGGAAATTCTTTAAGAGTGCAGAGCGTGAATTCAATTGGACTGCCAATAGAAAACTCTGTAATTCAATTATTTGATGAAGCAGGAAGCCTGATTGAGAAAAAAGAGACTCAGTTTGACGGAGCAGCAACTTTTGAAAACCTTGACCCTGAATTGAATTATTTTGCAACTGCTTTCGCTAAAGGCTTTCTTCCAAAAAGAGAAAAGGTTTCAACTAAAGCCAAGCAAAGCGTGCAGCTTCAATTAGAGGTAGCGAATTCACAGAATTCAAACAATTTAGCTATAACTGTTTTGGATGACAAAGGAACTGCTGCCAATGGCTCTTCTTTAAGCTTTTATGAAATAATGAATGAAGAAAAACTTCCATTAGGATTTCCTTCGGTTGAAGCAAAAGTTGACGGCTATTACGTTGACTTGTTTCCAGTAAATAAATTAATTTTAGTTGAAGCAAGCAAAGGAGTGCTTGAAGGCAGCGCCCAAACTACAATCAATCCTTCTGGGTTGAATGAACTGCAGATTAATTTAAGTTTATCAAATAAAGTGAAGTCATTGAAGCTGGTTGATGCAGCCAACAGGCCCGTGCAGGGAAAAGTTTCTTTGAAAACTGCTTCAGGAGAATTAATTTTTGAAGGTTCAGCTGAAGAAGAAATTTTCTTTAATGCTGAGAACAATGAATCCCTTCATTTAAATTTTACCGACCTTCAAGGCAATTCATTTGAAGAAGAAATTTATGTCGGCTTAAAAAAAGACTTGACTGTTACAGTGAGAACAGGAGAAATTTCCGGCTTGACTCCAAGAATTTCTTTTGAAGGAGTATATGACACTCAAGGAAGAAAGGTTGAAGGAATTGAAAAAGACAAAGACTATTTCCTTTACTTTAATTTAGAGTTCCCTGAAGGACAATATAACGGCGGAATGCATGTAAGGCTCGGTGCAGATGAAACAAGGTTTGTTGAATCACAATTAGTTGGAGTTACAGGTTTTCTCGGGCAGGCGGCAGATTTCTTTTACGGCAGAACCTATAATGCTTTTCCTGCTCCAGGCAATGAAGGAATTGATTTCAGCAACAGAGGAAGTGCAGGCGAACCAAACAAATTCCTTGAACTTTATTTCAGGAATCCAAGCGGAAACAAGCTTGTAAAGGTAAGAGTTAAAGCAAGCGAGAATGCCTCGCAGGATTCATTTGAAGTGCATTACAGGGCTTGGAGTGAAACAAGTGCAGGATATGCAAGAAACCCTGAAGACCCTGTTCTAGAATTCAGTGCCTTCAATGAATCAAGAACAAAGCTTTACGCTCAAACTAATTTAGAATCAATTAAAATTTTTGAAGGAAAAAGCAAATGCGAAAAAGATTTATGTGCAAGCTACAGGTTTGTTGCTCAAGACAGAGGAGCAGTTGAAGCAGATGATTTTAAAGCAGTTGAAAACCAGGTTACAGCACTGGAAATTGAACTGCATGCAGGAGAAAATGTTCAGCCAAAAATTTCAATTAACACTCCAAGAGATCCAATTAATGTTTCTTTAACCGGCTTTGACATTAGAAACTTTCCTTCATTCAAGGATCAGGAAGGAGAAAACACTAATTTAGAAGTAACTACAATTACTTTGAATAAAGGAGAAACAGTTAAAGTCAGAATTTACTTCAAAGGCTTAAGGGAAGCAGCAAGCTCTTTAAGCACTCAAATTGTTTCAGGGGCAACTGTTTTAAGTGAAACATTTTACTTTGAAATCTTTAAAGAAAAACCTTTAAGAGTAACTCTTAATCCAAGCGAAATTTCTTTCGGAGAAGATTTTTCAGTTTTTGTCCGCGACCAGGATGGAATAGGAATAAGAAATGCCTCAGTAAGATTAACCAGGCCTTCAGGAGCAGCAGTAAAAGAAGTAATCGGAACAGGAAACACTAACAGAGGATTAAATGGAAAGTATTTCATTGAAAACACTTTAGATCCCGGAAACTATAAATTAGAAGTCAGAGCTCCAACTTACACTTTCTTTGAAACATTAATTGACATCGGAAAAATCAATGTATTGAAGCTGGATCCATTAATTAAAGTTGATTTAACTAAAGCAGAGCCAAAAACAAGCAAAACATTCATTATTTCAAATACAGGAGAAGAAGCAATTAATGATATTTCTTTTGAAGTGCTTGCAGGAACTGAAGGCTTTGATTCAGAGTTCAAAGTAGAGGCAAGCGGTGCAACAAGCATTCCAGGAAAAGGGCAGGGGCAGGTAACTTTAACAATTGAATTCATTGGAGAAAACAAGGATGCAAGAAAAAATTCCAGTTACTTGTTTAGATTAACAGGAAACGCAGTGGACAAATTCAATACTAAAACAGAGTCAACCCTTGAAATAAATTATAATCAGTCTCTTGATTCTTCTTGCCTGGAGTTCAGCCAAGACAGATTGTATGCAACTCTTTTAGCTGAAACCGATTTCACTGTTGGGCCAAGCTCAGCCTATGACTATGTTTACGCTCAAACGAATCCTGCTTTAAATTCAGGAAGAAGAGAGGAATTAAGGTCAAGCAATGTTGCAAGCAAAAAGCAGGTTGAATTAAATGCAACAAACAACTGCAATCAAATAATTACTTTAAGGCCGAAGCTTCCAAAAGACAATTATATCGGATTAAGTTCTCAGGAAATTAAAATCAATCCAGGCGAAACAGCTCCAATAGTAATTGAATTGGAAAATAAAGTAAATTACTTGTTCTCGCCTAGAAGAGTTTTCAATTTTGATTTAAAGTGGCAGGCAGACCAGTTAACTAAAAGGCTTCCACTGCAGGTAGTTGTATGGAGTTCAAAGTTTTCCTTGCTTGGCCCTTCAAACATTGAATTGTTTATTTCACAGCAGCCCGGAACAGAGCAAATTGTTCGCTATCCAGTGTACTTAACTAATGTAGGAGAAGGAGCAATTCAAGGTCTTGACAT
>DATDZZ010000065.1:0-11565 GCA_035288565.1 archaeon | reverse complement strand
AATAATTGCGTCAACAGCTTTTTCATCAATGTCAATTTTTTCTTTTTCAATTACTTCACTTAATTTTTCCTTAACTTTTTCATTGGTTAAGTTCCTGAACCTGAAAATAACGCATCTAGACTGAATGGGTTCAATTAATTTGCTTGAATAATTTGCGCTTAAAATAAAGCGAGTGGTTTTAGTGTATTTCTCCATTGTTCTCCTTAAAGCCTGCTGCGCATCAGCAGTCAAGGCATCGGATTCATCTAAAAAAATTATTTTGAATTTTGCATTCAATGCAAGAGTTCGAGCAAATTCCTTTATCTGCTGCCTCACTACATCGATTCCTCGATCATCACTGTTATGCAATAAAACTGGAGTAGTTCCACCCCAAAACATTTCTGTTCCAGGAACCGCGACATCATAAACATATCCCTTATAGTCTTGAATTTCAATGTCTTTTATTAACACGCTGAAAACAGGGGAATCAATTATTTTCATTAACTGCTTGAAATCAATGTCTTTCTCGTAATTGTTTTCTGTAATAAATTTTTTCAAGGAATCTTTTGAAACTCTTTTAGATTTTTTTCCATACAATGAATGCCTTAAAAAATTTTGAGCTTTTCCTCCTTTGCTGTAAAGCTTTTTAATGAAAGGCTCTGCGGGAAGCAAACCTGATTTAATGTATGAATAGCTGTCCAGCTTCCAGACAATTCTTGCCTCTCCATTAAAAACGGAACTGTCAAAGCCAGAAATTCTTGCAAGCCAGCCCAAATCAATTAATGCATTCTGCGAACGAGATGAATATCTGACTAGATTATCCCAATCACCGCAAGCATCTCCCATATAGCCTTTCATGAAAGAAACCCTTTGGTTTTTTTCAGATTCAAAAACAAATAAAGGAATTCTTTTTGTATGTGCATTCCTAATCACAGAGCCGTCATAAAAGCTATAATCAAAAAACCTTGAAAGCTGTGAATTTAAAGTTCTAACCTGCATCGAGGAAAACCTGCTTCTGTCAAAGCCTGATGCTGAAGTAAACATGTATGGGCTCAATCCAAAATTATCTTTAATAATGTTTCCAGCTTGCACTGCCACTTGCTCTTCTTGAGGATAGCCAACCGTAAAAATAGTTACTCCGCTTGTTCCGCTTTTACTGTATGAAGTGCAGCCTTCAGCTAGATACAAACCAAAAAGCCATGAAAGATCTTCACTTAATGGCATGTCATCCAAAACTGTTTTTATTTTAGGGTTTCTTATTTTCCCGCTTCTCAACTCATTGAACAGCTTTGGCTGAAAATCTGACAAATTCAGTTTTACATCTTTTCCAGGCAGGTCATTCAAAAAAGAAATTAGCAGATCTCCTTTCTTTAAGTTTTCAGCTTTAACTGATGCTAAATTTCCTTCAGAATCAAAAACAATAACTGAATGATTCAGGCTTGTCCTGATTTCTCCGCCTTCATATTTTATTTTTGCTACCTTCCTTACTTTATGCCTTGAAATGTTTGATGCCTTTGAAAATTTTACTTTAAAATTTCTGTCTATAGACAGGACTTCAAGGTTTTTTGGGTAAGAATATTTTCCTTTTTTATTCTTAAAATAACTTTTAGCAAGATATTCAAAATTAACTCTCTTTACTTTTCCTTTCTCTTTAATTAAAATAGGCGTTTCAGGAGCAACACTGGCATTCAATTCAAGAAAATTTCTTTCAAAGGATTCCCCAAAAAATTCTCTGGCAATAGCTACTGCAGTGGATGTTTTTCCCACTCCTGCAGGGCCGGTAAATAATAGATTCGGAAGAGATTCTTTGCTTACATAGCTTTGAATTCTTTTCGTTATTTCTTCCTGGCCGATAATTTCCTTTAAAGTAGAGGGCCTGTACTTTTCAATCCAAGGCAATCCAATTTTCATTTCAATCCAATTAAATACTGGAAATTAGGGTTTAAATTAATAACATTACCGATAAATTATACAGTATAAGTGATGGCATGGAAAAAGAAATTAAAGAAATGGAGAAAGCAAAGCATTTCCTTGAAGAAAAGGTTGAAAAGCTTAAAGAAGAGGAAGAGAAAGCGGAAAAAAAAATTGTTAAAATTGAAGAAAAGGAAATGAAAATTCATGAAAAAGAATCCGGGTTTCCTTTCCTGAATTCTTACAGTCCTTTAAGAACAGTTGTTTTGTTTGCTTTAAGCTACATCATTACATGGGTGGCAGTAACTGTTTTAGGAAACCCTTGGGACAGCCCGGCTTATTTCTTGATGCCTATTCCTGCATTCATTTTCATGTATTACTCAATTGACTGGATTGAAAGCTTCTTTGAATTAGATGAATTCTTTGAAACACTCTTTATTTTCGTTTTCATTGTGATGGCATTCATTGCATTCATTATTGCTGTAAGCGTGTATCAGTTCAACATTTACACTTTGACTTTGGATGGAAACCCTCAATTAAAGGAATTAAAGATCGGCTTCATTGAATTCATGCTTGGAGGAAAGCTCTCAAACGGACAGGTATTTGAAGGAAGAAACTTGGACTTTTTAGGGGAATTCATTAAGTCAAGCTACTTTGTTTTTGTTGTTTCTGCAACACTTGCATGGTTTTCAAGAAAACTTGCCGTGAATGTATTTGAAGGGAAAAAATGAAGGCATTCATTGAATGGTTCGGCTGTTCAGCCAATCAAAGCGATGCAGAGCAGATCAAAGGATTTCTTAAAGAAAAAAATTATGAGTTCAGTTCAATTAAGGAAGCTGACCTGGTTTTAATTAACACTTGCGCAGTTAAAGAGCCGACTGAATTCAAGATGCAGAAAAGAATTAAATTTCTTTTAAAGGAAAAAAAAGAAGAAGCAAAGCTCGTGGTTTTTGGATGCCTCCCAAAAATAAATCCGGAAGCAGTGAAAAAAATTGATTCAAGCCTTGCCATGGCGGGGCCGAATTTAGAGGAACTAACAAAAATCCTGGGAATGCAGGAAGAAAGCTTTTCCCCGAAAATAAATGAAGTCAGGGAAAATGAATTCGTTTCAATTATTCAAATTGAGAGAGGGTGCTTAAACAACTGCACTTTCTGCGGAACAGTGCTTGCAAGAGGAAAACTGAAAAGCTATTCAATAAATGAATTAAACGAAAAATTCAGGAAAGCAGTAAAGGAAACAAAAGAAATATGGCTTACAGGACAGGACACCGGCTGCTACGGCTTTGATTTAGGGGCAAGTCTTCCGGAACTGCTAAAAGAATTATTGAAAAATGAAGGAAATTACAGGATAAGAATTGGAATGATGAATCCTCATCACGTGAAAAAAATTTACAAAGAATTAATTGAAGTGATGAAGGATAAAAGAATGTATAAGTTTCTTCATATTCCGATTCAGTCGGGTTCAAATAAAGTGCTGAAGGAAATGGCTCGCGGTTACTCAATTGAAACAGCAAAAGAAGTAATCAATGAATTAAGGAAAGGAATTCCCGGGCTGGCCTTGTCAACAGACATAATTGCTGGCTTTCCCGGAGAAACTGATGAAGAGTTCCGGGAAACAATGAATGCCTTAAATGAAATGGAATTTGATGTAGTGAATATTTCCAGATACGGGAAAAGGCCTGGAACCTTTGCAGCTAAGAGAACTGATCAAGTGCTTGGACCAATAAAAAAAGAGAGGTCAAGGATTGCTTCAGGGATTATAAAAAAAATTTCCTTCAAAAAAAACAAGGAGTTTGAGGGAACTTTGCAGGAAGTACTTGTGAGCAGCAAAGGAAGAACAGGAATGTTTGTCGGAAGAACCAGCTCCTACAAGCAGGTAATAGTGAAAGAAGATTTAAGAGGAAAAATAATTAATGCAAAAATAAGGAAAGCTTTCACAAAGCACTTGGATTCAATGGTTTTAAGCGAAAAAACAGGTTTAAAAATAATTGGGCAATAAAAATATTAGGGGATGAATTGCTCTTAAACGAAGCCTGGAGCCACTACAAAACAAATTTCAAGACAGCTCTGTCGTTTCTTATTCTGGGGGCATTCATAGTAATATTCCAGGAATTCCCGAACATATTCATTACAAGCGGGGCATTGTTCCTTGACTACAATTTCATTAACACTAATTTGTTTGTATTTTTAGCAGAAATTGTTGCATTAATTGCATTCATTCTTTTATACAGCGTATTCATTACAATAGTTATTTTTGCGGTAAGAAAAGAAATGAGCCACGTAAAGCTTGAATACTATTTAAGGGAAATGATTAACAGGTTTTCATTCAGGATATTCAAATTTTACGTAATTTACTTTGCTGCGCTTGCATTGATTGCCTCAATCCTCATAAATTTCGGGACACCTTTCTTTGACAACATTTTTCTATTAGTGAATTTATTGATGCTGATCTTTTCTCTTTCATTCTTATTTGTTCCGCAGGCAATTGTCGTTGATGAAAAAAACTTGAAGGAATCTGTTTACAATAACTTTGATTACATGAAAGAGCATCCAAGAGATGTAATTTATGTGGTTATATTTTCAATAATGCTGATAGGAATTCTTCCCTTAATTGAATTTGCTTTTGATACTTTTTATTTCATTGGAAGATATGTAACAGTTTTCATTGCAATGCTTTTCGTTATTCCTTTAATTGAAATACTTAAAACGCACATGTACATGATGAAATATGAATTAATTAAATCAACCCACAGAATAAGAAGAAAAGCAGAAGAACAGGCATTAAAGGAAGTAGAATACTAGCTTCTATCAAATAAAATAATTTTTTCTTTCTGCGACAAAAGCTTCAACAAATCATCCTTGCTTCTTGCCCTGTTTTTATACAAATAATTTGAAATTTTTGCTTTATTTAATTTCGAGAAATTAATCGGCTTATCCGTCTGAACGGTTCTCAAGCCTATCTCCCTGTTAAAGTCATTGAATTTCTTGATTCCGCTTCCAAGCTTGTACTTGGTTAAAAAAACATTTTTTGGAAGCAAGTCATTAATGAAATCAATCGATTTCTCAGTAAAAGAAACAACTTCATCATCAATATATTCCTTTGATAAAAACTCTTTTGTTCCCTGAAACAATGAATGCAATCCAATCAGTGAATTAAACCTGCTTAATTTAATTCCATATTCCGCTAAATACTCTCTTTTAAGCAGAAGCTCTTTCCTTAAATCAATTAATTCAAGCAATGACTCAACAGTTTCTTCAAGCTTTTCAAAAAAAGCGCTCTCCCTTCCCTTGAACATGAAGCCAAGTTTTGAAAAATTCAATCCAAAGAAAGAAAGAATTCCTGGAGAGCCCTCAAAAAAGAAATAGTCATTCGCAATTTTTAAAGAAGTTTTTTCGCTGCCAGAGAAATAAATTCCGGAAGCCAAATTCTTGTCATTCAAAAGCTTTAACTGATACTGGTTCTGCAGACAGACATTAACCAAAAAATGCCTTTCAGCTTTCCTGTATTCCTCTAAAAAAGAATTAACAAAATCAAATGCCTCCTGCTTGAACTCATTCAAGTATTCAAATTCTTCTGGAAGAAACAAATTCAATTCAATTGCCGGCCTGTAATGAAAGTCAAGAAAAACAGAGTCAAGAACATTAACTAAAATGGAAGCAATGCTGGAAGCATCTTCCGGCTTCTTTAAGTACTGAGCCGCAAAAAAATTCAGGCACGAAACAGGAGAAGAAAGCGAAAAATGCTTTGAATCCCTTTTAATTTTAGAAATCAGTGAAGAGAGAAACAAATCAAAAGATTTTTCTTTTTCAAGAACAATTGATGAAGCGAAAGGCTTTGTGGAAAAATCTTCAATAAAAGGAATAAAAATATCTGAATTAAAATATTTTTCAGCCAAATCTTTCGGAATCACTTTATACAAATTGTATTCAAGCAGAATTTCTTTGGAAGAATAAGGTCCCTTTAAAATCTTTTTTTCAACTTCATGCAGCGGCATGCCTACTCTCGTGTACTGCCAGTGAATGTCTTCCCTTCCATACTCTAAAAGCTTTACATCAGCAAGCTCCCTGATAAGAGAAGTGTTAATGTACTTAATTTTCAAGTTTTTAATCTGCTCTTCAACTTCGTGGCCGATCTTTTCAGCCAAAGTTCTTGGAATAGAAGTTTCCCTTAAAAGAGACTTAACAATGTTTCCCCTGTCAAAAGCCTCAATAGTGCTCTTAGAAGTGTGAACCTGCATTCTGTTAAAACTCTCATAAGTTTCAGCCGCAATCGGATTAACTTCCCTTAAAGTCAGGACAGCAATCTTTCTGAGCATTGAAACATCACTGGATTCAGCTTTGTTCAGCTCCTTAACCACTTTAATGATATCCCAGCTGCTTGCCCCAGCCTCCCTCACTTCAGAAGCAATTTTTTCAATTACAACATCAATTGGATTCTCAATCATATACCAATAATTAAATGAAAAAAACTTAAATACTGAAGCAAAGAAAAAAAAAGAAATTCAGAAAATTAACTTTAAAATCCTTTCGTGTTTGAATACCTAATATGAGCCCGGTTGTTTCAATGGACAAAATTGATTTGAAAATAATTCAAATCCTTTTAGAGGACGGAAGAGCTTCTTTCTCAAAAATAGCAAAAGAAACAAGCCTCACAGATGTAGCAATAAAGAAAAGAATTGAAAGGCTTCAAAGAAAAAACATTATACACTCAATTACAGCAAACCTTAACCTTAAAGTGCTGGGCTATGAAAACCCTATTTTTGTCCAAATGAGGACAGAGATTTCAAAAAATAAAGACATAATAAAGAAGCTGCAGGGATTCGATTACATAATTGAATTATATCAAGTCCTAGGAGAATACAATTTGTTTGCAAAGCTCATTGTGCCTGATCTGGATAATGCAGAGCAGTTCATTGAAAAGCTCGGATTAATTGACGGAGTAATTGACGCAAAAACACAGGTTGTTTTAACAGAATTAAAGAAAAGCAATTCACTGCCAACACATGCACTGCAGAAAAAACTTTAAGCCAAGCTTTTTCTCTCATTCAAAACAAAGAACTGCAGTACAAGCAATGAAATCAAAACTGAAACAATTATTCCGACATAAATTATTACAACAATTTTTTCAGCCTCAATAACCCCGTATAAAGGATTCAAAATCAACGGAGCTAATGCTGCAGGCGCAACTCCTTTAGGGGAAATCAATCCAATCTTCAATTTTTCATCAAACGATAAATTGGAATTCCTGAGCAGAATTAAAGCTGAAAGAAGCCTTGCAAAAAACAAAACAAAAATAATTGCAATCAAATCAAAAAAACTAATCAAAAAAAAATCACTGAAAACAAATTCCGCTCCCAGAAGAACAAACACAAGAACAGTAAAGAAAAAAGAAAGCTGGGAGTTAAACTCTCCAAGCATTTTTTTCTCCGGGATTCTTGAATTAGCCAGCAGAATTGAAGTCAAGCCGACTGCAAGAATCCCGCTTCCTCCAAGAATTTCAGTTAAAACATAAGAAGTGAAAGCAATAGTTAAAGCAACAACTTCAATGTAGTCATGGTTTGAATGCTTTAAAACATACTGCCCTAAAACATACATTGCAATTCCGGAAACTGCCCCGACAACAATTAAGGAAAAAAATTTTGAAATATTGTCAGAGAAAATGAAAAACAAAAAAACATCTGAAGAAGTGTTTGCCTTCAGCAGAAAATCCAAAATAAAGAAAGGAAGAATCACGCTTAAAGGAGTATTCAAAACCGATTCAGTTCTGAGAATGTTTAAAATGTTTGACTTTTTTTTTGCCTGAGGAAATGCAGCTGCATCAGAGCCGCTCCACAGAGTTCCAAGAAGAGCAGCGCTGACTAAAGGAAGAGAAAGAAACCAGAAACTTATCACAGTAGTTATAAAAGCAGTTAAAATTGATCCAAAGAATGAAAGGCTTAAAATCAATTTTGTCTGCTTAAAAACATCTTTTAAGTTAATGAAAAAACCCGAAGAAAAAACAATTGAAATTAAAGCAATTGTTCTGATTAATTCAGGAACAAAATCAAGCGAAAAAATTTCAATCAATGAAAGGGAAGCAAGAGCAGTTCCGCTCAGCATTAAAAGAACAATGAAAGGAAAATTTGCCTTATCGCCAATTGCTTTAATTATTACTCCTGCAACTAAAATTAATGCAAATTGAATGAAAATATCAATTAAAGCCATACTATTAATCCGCAGGGCTTATTTTTATTGTTTTTGATGACTAAAATTAATTAAATAGTGTGATTTTATTGAAGATAATAATTTCAGAGAAAGCAATAGCGGGAAGAAGAATCGCAGCAATACTTGCAGGAAAAAATGTTGCCTTAGAAACAGAGCATAAAGCACAGATATTCAATTTTATTAAAGGAGGCGATAATTACGCATTAATTCCGCTGAAAGGCCATATAGTGGACATTGATTTCCCTAAAATGTACAGCTACTGGAGCGGAACAGATTTAATGAAATTAATTAATGCTGAAATAAATTATGAAGGAATGGAAAAAAATATAATAAAATTAATTAAAGAAAAAGTTAAAGAAGCAGAAGAAATAATTATTGCAACTGACTCCGACAGGGAAGGGGAAGCAATAGGAATGGAAGCATTAAGGTACGCAGTTGAATCAAACCCAAAAATTAAAGTAAAAAGAGCTTATTTCTCCGCAATAACCCCAAAAGACATCAATAATGCATTCAACAAACTCCATGAAGTTGACTACAATTTAGCTGATTCCGCTGATTCAAGAAGAGAAATTGACTTGATTTGGGGGGCAGTCCTGACAAGATTTTTTTCACTTATTTCAGGAAGGCTCGGAAAAGAATTTTTAAGCGTGGGCAGAGTGCAAACTCCTGTGCTGGCAATGATTGTTGAAAGAGAAAAAGAAAGAATGGCTTTCGAGTCAAAAAAATACTGGGTGCTGGATGCAACTTTCTTGAAAAAAAAAGAAGAATTCACTGCAGAGCACAAAGAAGGAAGGTTCTGGGAAAAAGAAAAAGCAGAACAAGCGCTATCAAAAAAAGAAAAGCAGGGAAAAATAAAAAACATAAATAAATCAAAGAGAAGGCTTTCAAAGCCCGCTCCATTCAATACAACTTCTTTTTTAAGGTCCGCAAGCGCACTAGGAGTCACTACAAGCGAAGCAATGGACATAGCTGAATCGCTTTACATGGAAGGATATATTTCATATCCAAGAACAGACAACACCGTTTACCCTGAAACAATTGACTTAAAAGAAATACTCAATAATTTGGCTTCAAGCCCTGAATTCGCGGATGATGTAAGCAAGCTTTTAAAACAGGAAAAAATTGAGGCAAGCAAAGGCGCAAAAGAAACAAAGGACCATCCGCCCATTCACCCTGTTACAGCTGCTCCAAAAAAAAAGCTCAGCGACAGGCAGTGGAAACTATATGAATTAGTTGTGAGAAGATTTTTTGCAACTTTAAGCGAGGAAGCAGAAACAGACAATGTTTCAGTTGAAATAGATTTAAACGGCGAGCCATTCACTGCAAAAGGACAGATTCTGACAAAAAAAGGATGGAAAGAATTCTATCCTTACTCAGTAACAAATGAAGTAATTCTTCCGGAATTAATTGAAGGAGAATTAGTGGATTTAAAGTCACTAAACATGAATGAAAAAGAAACTCAGCCTCCTTCAAGGTACAGCCAGGGAACATTAATCAAAATAATGGAAGACAACATGCTTGGAACAAAAAGCACTAGGCCGGCAATAATTCAAAAACTTTATCAAAGGCAGTACATTTCCGGATTAAAAGCAATAGAGCCAAATAAAGTTTCCTTCTCATTAATTGACTCAATTGAAAAACACAAAGGAATGCTTGAAAACCCTGAACTGACTGCTGCTCTGGAAAAAGAAATGGATGAAGTTGCAGCGGGAAAAAAGAAAAAAGAGCAGGTAGTGAATGATTCAAGGAAAACACTTGAAAAAATTCTTGAAAAATTAATTAAAAACAAGAATGAAATCGGCACCCACATAAGAGAAGCTCTGAGAAGCGATTCCGTGCTCACAGAATGCAATGCATGCAAAGAAGGCCATTTAAGAATGCTGAAAGGAAAAACAGGAAAAAGATTTGTAGGATGCACTAACTACCCTAAATGCATCAACAGCTTCCCATTGCCTCAGCAGGGAAAAATTGTTCCGCTTGAAACAAAATGCGAAACCTGCTCCGCACCAAAAATAAAAGTATTCGGAAAAAGATTTTCATACGAAATGTGCCTTGACCCAAAATGCGAAACAAAAAAAGACTGGGGAAAGAAAAAAGAAGAAAAAGAAAAACAGGAAGCAGCTGAAGCAAAAGGAAAGCCATAAAAAAAACTGATTTCAATGGCGAAAGAAAAATTAAAAGAAAGAATTGCCTCTAAAATTCTTGAATTCGATTTATTCCAGGCAATTATAAAAAACCCAATTTATGGCGGCAAATTTATTACGCTGAATTTGACGGGCAAAGAAAGAAAAAAGTGATTGTAAAAATAATCAGAGAATGAATTAAGAAAAAAATTAATGTAGAATTTTAGGGAGGGAAAGAAAAAGAACTAGATTGTGTTGAGCCTATCCCATCCCCAAAACTATACAGAAATTTACTTCTATAGATTAATAAATGGCACCCTCTTTATAAGTATTCAGAAAATTTGAATGTACTTTTTTATACACAATAAGAGAATCTGGGAACCAAAAAGAACAAAAAAAGAAATTTAGTTGTTTAAGCAGAGGGGGGCACAAAAAAACAATTTTCCTTTTCAGCTAGGTTCGCTTGGCCCCCTTGCTTCCGATTTATTTTTACGGTCAACCAATTACATTTTCCTCCGGATATATTCTATGTGACAGTATATCTCCGTTCTTTTTCTTAAATATTAGCTGAATTATTGTGTAATAATAGTATAGTTAAATTAAGTTTGCTTGTCAAAAATAGATAAGCAATGAAAAGGAGGTTGTTTTATGGCTACAATTAAAAGAATTGATGATGAAATCAGATTGAATGTTTTGGATTCCTTGCTTCAGCCCAGAGCAGTTTCACCTAACGTGAAGCAGATTCAAAAAACAACAGGCTATCATAAAGCAACAATTAAGAGCTCCCTGGATTTTTTAACAAAGGAAGGAGTTCTTTCAGGCTTCGGCCCTAAAATTAATGTAAGAAAATTTGGATACAAGCTTGAAGCGCAGTTATTTCTTCAAGTGGATTTAAGCGAAAAAGAATTGTTCCAGAAATTTCTTCAAGCAATAGAAGAAGACCCCCACGTGCATATGTGCAGCTCAATTATTGGATCAGGAAACTGGAACATTTTATTGAAGCACCTCTACAAAGACATTGAAAGCTTTCACCAGGAAACACAGAAAAAATATTATGAAAAAATTCCGGGAATAATGAAATTAATTAAGGACAGGCAGCCGTTTTACTCCACTGAACCTTTCTATAAAAACATTCCGAGAACTAAATCAATAATTGAAATGATTAAAAGAGAGAAAGGAATGAGCTGAAATGGAAATTGAAATCGATTTAAGGAAAACAGCGCAGGAAAACGCAAACCAGTATTACGAGAAATCAAAGAAAGCAAAAAAGAAATTACAAGGAGTAATTAAGGCAATCGAGGAAACAAAAAAAGAATTAAGGAAACAGGAAGAAAAAGAAATAATTGTA